>JBEKIM010000073.1:0-20489 GCA_050011755.1 Bryobacteraceae bacterium
TAAGCCGGCTGGAAAGCAGGCTGCGGCCAGGATTGGCCGCCCTCAAAATCGAGTCTTCATCGCATTTGGTGGCCCGCAGGGTCATCCTGACACGCTTCAGCGTGCTGCGGCGGACTTTTTCAGTCCGCCGTTAGCGGGACTTGAAAGTCCCGCCGGCACGCTCAAGCGTGCGCCACGGGCGGCTTCCTGACACCAAACCGCGCCCTTCAGCGTCCAATCATCAGGTATACTCAAACTAAGGATGGTTTCCCGGATGCCCCAAAAGCGGCGCTCGTTTCTTCTGTTTCTTGGCCTGATCTTTTTGTGTTCACTGATTGGCGGCGTCTTCGGGCCGCAAGTGCAAGCGGCGGCGACGGTTGCCGACGGCGATGACATCGGCGCCAGCTTGAAATCGTTCACCGGAGTTTATGGCCTGGTCGAACAGAATTTCGCCGACAAGATCGATCCGGATAAAGCTATTTACAAAGGCGCCATCCCGGGAGCGCTGCGTACGCTCGATCCGCACACCAACTTCTTCGACCCCCGCGATTACGAACTCCTGCGCGAAGACCAGAAGGGCCATTACTTCGGCGTCGGCATGCAGGTCCGGCCGTTCAACGGAAAGACGATTGTGGTGGCGCCGTTCGCCGGTTCACCCGCCTACAAAGCCGGCCTCCGGCCTGGCGATATCATCATGAAGGTGAACGACAAGGCAACCGACAACCTCAGCACGACGGAGGTGGCCGACCTGTTGAAGGGTCCGCGCGGCACCCAGGTGACGATCCTGGTCTCGCGCGAGGGCAGTGATCAGCCCATCACTTTCAACGTGATCCGCGACGAAATCTCGCGCAGCAGCGTGAAGAACGCCATCTGGCTAAAGCCCGGAATCGCCTACGTTTTCGTCGAGCAGTTTAACGAAACCACCAGCAAGGAACTGGAAGATTCCCTGAAGAAGCTCGGCGAGAATAACATCCACGGGCTGGTTTTGGATCTGCGGGCGAATCCCGGCGGGCTCCTGAACGAGGGGGTCGCGGTGGCCGACAAGTTCCTGCAAAAAGGGCAGACCATCGTATCCCACCGGGGCCGCTCGTCGCCGGAGAAGGTTTACACCGCCAGAAACGGCAACCACGGGCATGACTATCCGATCGTAGTGTTGGTAAACCGCTCGTCGGCATCCGCGGCCGAAATCGTGGCGGGCGCGCTTCAGGATCACGACCGCGGCTGGATTCTGGGCGAAACCACGTTCGGCAAGGGGCTGGTGCAAACCGTCTACCCGCTTTCCGAAAACACAGGCCTGGCGCTGACCACGGCGCATTTTTATACACCCAGCGGCCGGCTGATCCAGCGCGATTACAGCAACAAGTCGTTCTTCGATTACTACTATCACAAAGACGAACCGAAGGACATGCAGGACGTCAAAATGACCGACAGCGGCCGCACCGTATACGGCGGCGGCGGGATCACCCCCGACGAGAAGTACGTGCAGCCCAAGTTCGATCATCTGCAGACTGAGCTTTATGTGAAATCGGCGTTCTTCAATTTCACGCGCTCCTACTTCGGCCAGCACGACGCCAAGCTGCCCAAAGGCTGGTCGCCCGACAACACCGTCCTGAACGACTTCCACGACTACCTGCTGAAGCAAAGCTACGATTTCACGGAAGCCGAATTTACTCAGGACGCGGACTGGATCAAGCGCCTGCTGAAGCGCGAGATGTACATCACGGCCTTCAACCTCGATGAGAGCGATCGCGTGGCCATCGAGACCGATCCCGAAGTGGAAAAGGCAGTTGAGGCTATGCCTAAGGCTAAGGCGCTGCTGGATTCGGCCCATAAGATTCTGGTGAAGCGCGCACAGCCGGAAGATCCTACCATCGCCAGGTGAAAACCGCCGCCCAGATCATCGTCCTGGATGCCGGGGGCCAATATTGCCATCTGATCGCGCGTAAGGTTCGCGATCTGGGAGTGTACTCCGAGGTTCGACCCAGTGAGACACCCGCGGCCGAGCTAGCCGGAGCCAGGGGTTTGATCATCTCCGGCGGCCCTAACAGCGTTTACGATCCATCCAGCCCCACGGTCGATCCCGCGATCTTTCAAAACGGCGCATGTGTATTGGGCATCTGCTATGGGCAGCAGCTCATGGCGCATCTGCTGGGCGGCACCGTGCAATTGGGCCTCAAGGGCGAGTATGGCCTGGCCACGTTCGATCTGTTTGCGAACGGCGACGGCGGCTGTTCCAGCATGCTGTTCAAAGGCATCTCCGGCGCACAACAGATCTGGATGAGCCACCGCGACCTGGTCAGCGCCGCGCCTCCTGGTTTCTCGGTGTTGGGCAGCACCGCCACTTGCGCCGTCGCGGCCATTGAAGCTCCCGCGCGCGGGCTCTATGCCGTCCAGTTCCATCCTGAAGTAGTGCACACCACGCGCGGCCGCGAGATCCTATCCAACTTTCTTTTCGAGATCTGCAATTGCCGGCGCGATTGGGACCCGCGCCATCGCGTGCCGCAGATCGAAGACGAGATCCGGCGGTGCGTCGGCGATCGTAATGTTTTTTTCTTTGTCAGCGGCGGCGTGGATTCCACGGTGGCCTGCGCGCTTTGCCAGCGGGCTCTCGGGGCTGAGCGGGTGGAAGGAGTTTATGTCGATACGGGCCTGATGCGCGAAGGCGAAACCGACTCCATGCGGCATGTGCCGGGCCTTTCCATCGAGTCCGCCGAGGCCCAGTTCCTGGATGCGCTAGACGGCGTACGCGATCCGGAACGGAAACGCCACATCATCGGTGAAGAATTCGTACGCGTGCAGGAGCGCGTCGTCGAATCGCGTCATCTGCTGGATGGCCATTGGATTCTGGGCCAGGGCACGATTTATCCCGACACCATCGAATCCGGCGGGACCGAGAAGGCCGCCGTGATCAAGACGCACCACAACCGCGTGCCGGGCATCCAACGCCTGATCGACGCCGGGCGCCTGGTGGAACCGCTGCGCGCTTACTATAAGGACGAGGTGCGGGAGATCGGGCGCGAACTCGGGCTTCCCGCGGAGATCCTCGACCGCCACCCGTTTCCCGGACCGGGTTTGGCGATCCGCTGCCTTTGTGCGGAGATCGACGCCGATCTCCAGGCCACCGCAGAGGGCTATATTGTGCCGGTCCACTCGGTGGGAGTGCAAGGCGACAGCCGCAGTTACGCGCCCGTGTTGTGTATCGACGTGCTGGATCACGCCCGCGCTACGGAGCTGATCAATCGGATCTCAGGCGTGAACCGGGTCATCGCGCGGGTGCGGACTGCTACTCCGCTGGCGGAAATGGGAGTGCGAGCCAGCGCCCTCACACCCGAACGCCTCGCCCGCCTGCGACATGCCGATGCGATCGTGCGCCGGCGTTCACGCGAAAGCGGTTTCGATCGCCGCATCTGGCAATTCCCGGTGGTGCTGATCCCGCTAGGTACCGCCGGCGCGCCGGACTCGGTGGTGCTTCGCCCTATCGATTCGGTGGACGGCATGACCGCCCAATCGGTCGAAATGCCCGATGACTTACTCAAGTCTATTTCGATGGAGCTACTTGGGGTTCCCGGCGTGAGCGGGGTGTTCTACGACCTGACTCACAAACCCCCCGCCACGATCGAGTGGGAATAAGACAGGCACAAGCCGCACACTGTCGATCCAGACGGTGCCGTTAATCTGGTTATCGAACTTCATGGAATGCTGCCGGCTGACCTCGATAGCCAGTAAGCTGATGTCTCCTGGAACTACGAGCACGCGCTCGACCTTGGTCCAATCGTGCGTGCCTGCCAGTTCCTCCGTCCTGACATCCAGGCGCCCGTGAGCGTTGCGATCGTAGATATGGATCCCAACGCCCTTGTCGGTAGTAATCCCCTGCGTCCGTATATAAGCCTCGAACCGATAGCGGCCGGGCTTTACAAAAGCCGTTTGTCCCACGTCGCTGTAGTCCAGGTTTTGCTTGCCATCGAACTGGATTCGCAAGGCGTGCGAACCAGTATGCGCCGATTGTGCGTCTATGCCCACCTCTACGCCGTCGCGCGGATTGATCCGCCAATCGAATGGCGAATCCGCGATGGCGCGCTCGAAATCCCCGTTGAAGATATAGTTCGAATGGAGATATACACTTTGCGGTCCCAGGGATTCGGCCCAGGCGCGCGCGGCGGCTTCATAGTCGCGCTGGTCGTACAGGTGCTGCGCATACTCGCGCGCTAACCCGTCGCTGAACAATCCGTGCGCCGTCACAAAGCTCCAGACCTCGTCCGTGCTTGGCCGGTCCAGTTCGATCAGGTTGCGCATGTAGGCTTCGGCCGCGCGCAAGCGGTAGGGTTGGTCCGGCGGCAGGCCATACGCAAGCACCTCGGCCACCGGCACCTTATTCTTCGCGTACCAGGCGAAAACGAAGCCGTCGTAGGTGTCTGTATCCGCCAGTACGCGCGACATCAGAGGCATGGCTCGGCTGGTCTCATGCACTGCTCCGTAGAAATCCGCCGCTTGCATTAAGACGGTGGGGATATGCGGGCCCAACAGCAGCGCGCGATCGTAACAATAGGCCGCGTCCGCGTTTCGCCCCGCCCGCAGCATGGCATCGCCCGCGTCGCACCAGCGGGCCGGGCGATTGGGATCCCGGCGCAGAGCTTTGAATTGCGAAGCGAGCGGCACGGCCGCGGCCTGCCCGCCGTAGGCCAGCGTTTCGGCAGTCATCACGGCATCCGTATCGCAAATGCCGAAGCGGCAAAACAGGCCCTCCGCCCGGGCGTCGCTGCGAAATTGCGAATCGAACACCATCCTGACGGGCGCGTATACGATCGGCAGAAAAGCCAGCCCGATCGCGAATCTGCGGAAGAATGCCGCGTGGCGATCCTCGACGGGCTTTTCGAACGCCAATGGAAGACTGGCGCCAATACCGCAAATCCAGGCCAGCGTCATGGCGTTGGCCGGCACATACATATTGAAGTCAGTCAGACTGTGCAGGCCGATCGCCGCAATGGCGCCCGCGCAGCCTAATCCCAGGAAACGCGTCGTACGTCCCTTCGCTTGCCAAGCCGCGCGAAACGGTCTCGAAACAGCGGGCAGCCACAGCACCGCGGCAATTACAAAACCAACGAGGCCGAGTTCAGCGGCTATTTGGAGATAGTCGTTGTGCGCGTAAGTAAAAACACGGTCGACGCCGCTAGCCTGGTATCTCAAGAAAGCGGTTTCATAGTTACCCAATCCGCAGCCGAACAGGGGATAGGCGGCGATCAAATGCATTGTCTCGCGCCAGATCGGCCAGCGTCCTTCGAGCGCGGCGGTCTGCCCTTTGGAAGCCACCCCACCGTAATTCGCGATAAATGCGTCGGAGGGCAGGAAAATAAAGACAAATAGAACCAGACTTGCCATCCCGGCGATCACCAGCCATTTCTTTCCGCCTCGCACTTTGCCGGCGACGGCCAGCGCGCCCATGACAAACAATCCCGCCAATCCCGCTGCAAAACCCATCTTGGAGAGAGAGCAGACGAGCCCGGCTAAGATTATGAGGGCGATTGATAGCATGCCCAAGGCTTTGGTATAAGAACGGCGGGCAAACAAAGCCGCCGAATACGCGGCGGCGAACGGCAGCATCATCTCCAGGAGGCCGGCAAAATGATTCTTGTTCACATAGGTGCCTTGGACCTCTTCCGCTCTGGCATTCTGTAGGACGCCCAGGGCCGCTTCCGCCGCTGCAATCGCGATTAATGGTATTGCCGCAAGCCAGCGGCTGGGTCCGCTCATGCGGCGGGACACATCGCGCGCCAGCACAAACACGAGCACATACGCGGCGATTTTCGGCAGGTAAGTGACAGTTATGGCGGGAGCGGTAGCCAGAGGCGCGAAGCCGGCGGGCGGCATGAGCCGCGCGAGGCTATCGACAATGGCAGCGCGGGTGGGGGAGAGCAGGCGAAGCAGGAACAGCGGGAGGGGAAGTAACTGAAGAGCTACGAAGCAGGGGAATAAGAGGAGCCACGGCGTGGGGGCCGGGACAGGCTTGGCACGCGCGCGCAGCCAATAAGCCGCTGCCGTAACACCGAGCGCCAGAAGACAGATATTCCAATCGGTGCCGGCGCCGCCGTTTTGATAGACGGCGTAGCCTAAGACGGCCGCGAGGAGGAGGAGGCAGGATCGCTGAAGGATGACACAATTATACGACGAAACGGCGAGCACTACGATGGGGTGCGCGCCGTTTCAAAAAAAGTAGAGCCGCTGCCCGGGCGCTAGGCGGCTTTGGATCCCGAGCAACGATTGTTGACGCAGGTCTGGCCCGGCGCGCAGCACACCCCATGGCAACAGACCGTCTTCGGACCGCATGCCGTGTTGGCGCAGCAGATGTCATTCTTGTTGGCCACGCAGAAGGCTCCCCGGCTCTCGGTGATACAGCACTTCTTGGTGTTCGCGCAGCAAAGTCCGCTCTTACCGCAAGCCGTGTATCCGGCTTTGCACGCCGCCGGCGAGTCTTCGGCAGAAGCCGGCTTCACTCCCAGTGCAGCCAGAACGCCCCCGGCAAACACACCAGCCGCAAGTTTGAGTGCCTGGCGCCGCGGTGCGGGTTTTGCCAGGATCCGAGCAACGTCGTCAAATAGAGATTGCACTTTTGTTATGTCCTTTCCTTCGCGCAAAGGCTTACAAGCTGCACGCGGCACATTTCCGCCGCCTGGTAGTATCAGTTGATCTTACTGTGTCTCACGTTAAGAATCAACCGTTGAAAGATACTAATTTAATAAGTAGTCTGGTCAGACAATTGTTATACCTTGATTACACATTTCGCGCTCAAGGACTAAACGCAGTCTACCACAGCGCGGTTACCAACTCTCGGCTTTTACCGGGAATCCCGCCCAGGCATTCAGCAAGCCGAAATGCACGCGAGAGACAGCTGCGGCGTCACAAATGGCTCCGCAATGAGACCCATCCAAATTTGCCCGTGACGCGCAGCACGTGCAGCGGGTAATACAACGGCGAAAGTATCTCCGGCAGGGGCAGCCAGGCGTAATCTTCGTCGTTCGGCATGAGCACCAGACGCGCACAGCAGCGCAGTTGATCGCGGAAACGCTCGCGTGTGCGGAGGAAGAAACGTAGACCGTTGCCCCCCGCGGAGTCCTGAAATAAGGAGGCGCGCACTTGGCCGGCCAGCGAGACCAGAATACGGTCACCGCGCGTCTGGGCGAGCACTTCGGCGGGCAACGGCGAGTCCAACAGATCGGCAGCCAACGACAGGCCCAGCAGCAGGATGCGGATGGCGCCCATGGCGCGAGCCTCGCCCAGGACGGCCGGCCAATAGATCCGTTCTTCCGCAACTACGAGCAGCCGCGCGATGTCGCATACCGCGCTCAACTCCGCCCAGGAATGCTTGGCGCCATGCGCACAGAGCATCAACAGCAGATCGCCGGCGGGAAGCGCCGGCACTTCGCGGCCACAAAAGGTCTGCCGCTCCAAACGCTGCCACAGCGCTTCGTAATCGAACGGCAGGCAATAGGATGGCGCCAGGAACGCCTGGTGGATTTCTATGGGAACGACGCCATCGGGCGTCGTGAAATGCAATTCGTAACGCGCGCGGAGATAGGCCGCTTGCTGGGCCGCATCGGCGGGCAGGTCGGTAGTGTAGCCGGCCGCCAGCATCACTTTCTTGGCCGATGCCAGATCGTTGGGGTGCACCAGAAGATCCAGATCGCAGGATTCCCGCAGAGCCAGGTCGCCATAGAGCGCTTCCGCCAGCACCGGGCCCTTGAACGGCAGCGCCAATATCGCATTGCGCTCGAACAGATCGAGCAAGCGGAGCAACTCCGCGGTGAGCCGCAGGCCCCACTTGGTGCGCTGGCGTTCCTGGTCCTGAAAGTGGCTCGCGAAGGGCGCCGGAAGCGCGCGCATCACCAGCGGTGCGACGCCATGATCTGAAGCCAACCGCTCCAGCGCGGCCCAATCGTTGTCCGGCGATGCATCGGCCTGCCGCGAATGCACACAAGCGCGCGCACAGGCCAGCAGAGTTTGTTCCGTCAGAGTCACTGCACCAGAAGGCTGGGCGCGGTTTGCGGCGCGTAGGAGGGTTGAGCGATGCCGCGAATCTGGACCAACTTGGCGCGAGCCGCTTTGAGGTGCATGTTCGCCGACGGGATACCGGTGCGCGCGAACGACTTCTCGCAATCCTGCGTAGACGGGCCGCGCATATTCCCTTCCATGTAGGCCAAGCCCGGGCAGCGCGTGCAGGAGCCCACATGCGAGCAGGTCCCGCAGACCGGCAGATCGCGCGGACGGATGGAACGGACGTCGTTCATCTCCGGGGAGTATCGCCAGATATCGATAAACTTCTGCTTGCGCACGTTGCCGGTGGGCAGAGGAAACTGCACGCAGGGATAAACGTCGCCATAGGGCGAGATGTAGCAATAAGTGTGGCTGGCGCTGCACGGCACTTCATCCAGCATGGCGTCGGTCGTCTCGCCGGGGGGCGCGCAGAATTCATCGACATTGCCCACCAGGCCTGGATTCCGCATCACCTCGTAGAGCTCATTGTGGCCGACTCCGAGTCCCAGGATCTCGCGGTCGCCATCCATTTTGGGAGTTACGGTGGGATCGATGGTACTCTCGACACCGAGTTCGTTGGCCAGCGCACGGACGCCCTCGTAATCCCCGAAATTCTGGCGCATGAGGACGTTCGCAATGATCACCTTCAGCCCGCGCTGCTGTAGAAAACGAATCCCGTTCACGGAGCGTTCGAGCGAATTCGGCAGCAGCGTGATGGCGTCGTGCACTTCCGGCCGGTGGGAGTAAATGCTCACCTGCACCGACTGTACGCCGAGTTCGCGGATGCGATCCGCCTCTTTTGCGCCGATCATGAACGCGTTGGTCTTCAGCTTGACGCAGAACGAGAGCTCGCGCGCATATTCGAGAATGCGGAAGAAATCCATGCGCATCAGGACCTCGCCGCCGCTGAGCGTGAGGAAGAGGGTGCCGGCCGCGGCCAACTGGTCGAGCACGTCGAACATCTCGGCGGTGGTCATTTCGCCGTGATCGTCGTGATCGAGATAGCAATGCACGCAGCGTTCGTTGCACCGGTAGGTGACATCCAATTGAGCGCCCAACGGCACCCCTAGCGCAAGGGCGCGGCGGTTCATTTCTTCCATCAAGGCGCTCATTTAGACTCCTGACGTCCGCCTTCGGCGGGCGCTATGGGCTGTTCGTTCAGATGCATTATGCCGTGTGCCGCCATCTCTTCGAGGAAGGCCTCGGCATCGTGCCGCGCCGCTTCCGGTCCGACGTCGAATTCGTCACAAAGCCTGGCGACAATTTCGTCGAGCGAGGTGCGGCCGTCGGCGGCGTTCCAAATCACCGAGCCGACGTCGTTCAGGTTGAAGAGGCTGGCATCGGTTGGCGACATGATCATCATCTCGCCGCCCAGCATACGGGCCGCTACCTGCTTGCTGCGCGCGGGGTAAACGGTATTCATACAATCAACTCCCAGACGCGCGCGTCGGGCGTGAACACGAGCCGTTGGACCGGGACGTGGGCCACGAAATCGAAAACGGATTGAAATACCATACCCACCAATTCTTCGTCGTGGGCAAAGAAGAGGATATTGCGAAGGACGGCGCGGGCTGCATCCACCGGATCGACCGGCTCGATGCGATTTTCAGGACCCTGGACGAGCAGATAAAAGGCGGCCAAGGGCGCGCGCAGATTAGCGCCGATGCGCGCCAACTCGCCGGCGAACGGCGTACCGAAGGCCTCATAGCCGGTGGGGCAGGGGCGCACGTAAGAGATCTCGTCGGTGAGCACTTCGGCATCCGGCGGCGCGAGACGCGAGAGGGTGGTCTTCCCCGCCCCCGAGACCCCCGAAAACAGGAACGCGCGGCCATTGCGAACGGCGCTGGCGGCATGCACCAGGAAGCCGCCTTCGCGCGCCAGCAATAGCGAATGCAGAATGCGCAGCACGCCGTCGATCGAATAGGGATTCGCGCTTTGGCGCACCCAGCCGTGGCCGGTGCGTGGATCCCATTCGGCGCGAAAATCGCCTCGGGTCATGATCCAGCGGCCGGATTCCATGCGGACGCTGACGTCTTCATCGTCCAGAATGGTGCGCGGCGGGATCAGTTCGACGTCCAGCGAAAAGATGCGATCGCCGGAAGCGGCATGGATAAAACTACCGTAGCGATCTTCGAGCAGGGCCGCGAACTCGCGGCTATCCGTACGCACGAGTATGGGCATGCCTCCGATATCGATCGCCAACTCGCGGGTCGCGGTAAGGGTCAAGTTCGTACTATCCTAACAAAGTAAACCGCGGCGCGGGTACCGAATTCAGTCCAGCGGAGTACCGCGGAGGCTATACGGCAGAAAACGGTCAGCCGCGGGGAAATGCGGCGGCCGCCACGTTCGATAGCGGCGACGCAGGCGAGGATGTCGTGGAGCGGTACGGGCGCATCGGGATAGCGTAGGCGGTCGCCGCGGGTGACGTACAAATCGCCCGTTTGGGCGACAACGCGATGGACAACCATCCGGCCATGGCGTTGAAACACCACCACCTCGCCCGCTGTGATGGGACCGGTTGGACGGCGGAGATCGAGCAGGTCGCCGGGCTGCATGCAGGGAAACATGCTGGTGCCGGTAAGCGGAAGACGCGCCTGGCCGAACGAAGTGAGGACTTCGGCGGCCAGGTCGAGTTTGAGGGCTTCGATCAATCGATTACCAATTGGTGTTCATGACCAGGTTATACGCATTCACGCTGCCGATGCCGGTGGCGAAATCCCAACCGGGTGTGGTGCCATACGCAGGTTGATAGGCCGGCGCAAGCGTAGTCGCGGAGATGACCGGGACGCAGGTAGCGCCCGAGCCGCCGCCTCCGGTCAGCGTGCAGCCGCCGCCGTCATGGTAGCCTTGGCCGGCATTGTTCAGGGTGATGGACGTGACAGCGCCGCCCGAGATGTTTGCGGTACAGGTGGCTTGCGTGCCGCCGGCCCAAAGCGTTCCGCTCGCGGGATTCAAGTACGGGTATAAGTTGCTGGGCGCGGCGATTGCGCAGGAGGGCGCGCTGGTGTATCCCGATCCGCCGGTGAGCACTGTCACTCCGGTGAGCGTCTGCGTGCTGGTGACACCGTCCGTGCCGCCGGGATTGTAGCAATTTGCGTGTGTGCCGGTGCAGTTCACGTTGATGTCGCCCTGGGTGATGTCGTAGAAGGCGCATGCGGTGCCGACGCCCCGGCGGTCGGGCTGATTGATGGAGTAGCAGGCGCTGTTGCCGGCGGCGCCGAACTCGGCGCTAGCGATCTTGTAATAAGTGGGATTCGGATTGCCGGCGCGGATGTTCCATTTCTGATTGACGAGCGCCTGGATGCCCGCCATCATGGGCGAGGAAGCGGAGGTGCCGCCCAAACCGGTCCAGGAGCTGGGAGCGCCGCTACAGGAAGCGCCGCCGTTTCCGGTGTCGGAATCGCAAATGATGATGTAGTGGTTCCAGATGCCATTCGAGGCGAAGAGGGAGACGTCCGGGATGTCGCGTACGCCGTCGGCGGGGTTGCCGAAGATGCCTTGCTGCCAGGAAGGCTTGGGCCATCCGGCGCACGTTCCGCTGACAATTTTGGAAGTAGATGGCGCGCCGGTGGCGCAGCCGCTAGGGCCGCCGCTGCCGGAGCCGGTGGTGCGATCGCCGGTGCCTCCGGAATTGCAGTATCCGGTAGTTCCGTAGGGCGCACTGGCGCCCGCATAGTTGTAAAGCAGATAACCTGCGCAGGAATCGTTCCAGGGGATCTCGGGGATGTAGGATTTCGCGGAACCGTCGGTAGCCAGGTTGCTGGTGCTCCAATAGGTGCTGACCGGAATGGCGGGCGAACCTTTGCTGGCGTTGTAGGTATCCTGGAAGTCTGTCCCTCCAACTGAGACATTGTAAGGAGTTGAAGTCCAGCCACTGACGCCGATTCCGGTGGTGGAACTTTTGGCGTTGGCGGAACAACTGGTGGAACTCTCGTCACCGGACGAGGCGAATACCGAGACACCCGCGGCGGCGGCGGACTGAAAAGCGTTATAGAATGCCGCGTTGCCGGCAGAGCCGTTTTCGGCTTCACATTGGCCGTAACTCATGCTGACGATCGAAGGCGGGTTGCCGGCGCTGACCAGATTCTCAAGGGCGATCAGACCGCCGAAGGTGGCGACGGTCGCACCGTCGGTACAGGAGGCGACGTTTACGGTAGCCATAGGGGCCGTGGCCGAGACGATTTCCGCGTCCAGATCGACTTCTATGTCGTCGCCGTTGACGCCGGGGTTGCTGCAAGTGCCGCCCGTGCCCGTGGGATGCGACTGCACCAGAGCTGGGGTTGCCCACTTGCTCAGGAACGTGCTGCGGTATTTACTGATGTCGGTAGTGGAGGAGATGTTGGAATCCTCGATCACGACGACCGTTTGGCCGGTGCCGTTGATCCCCTGCCGCAGGAGAGGATTGACATTATAGATGGTCTGGAAATCCGCCGGCACAAGGGCATAAAGTGAACCGGATGTGTAGGCTGGACGGGCAAACTTCACGTTATGGTGCGGCCGGAAATCGTGCATGGAAACGATACCCACAATGGCCGGCGCGAGCGCTGCGGGGATCTGCGGATCGCGCATATTGGCCCAGTGCGGTTTGCCATCGACTTCGAGCGCGTGGATTTCCGTGTGGAAAGCCTCGCGGATGGCACCGGCGGTACCGGAGAAATCCATGAGCATGCGGGTGGGATAGACATAGTGGACCGTAAATCCCTTGGACTGGAGCCAACTCTTAATGGTGTCCAGGTCGGACTGGTCCAAGCCGAAGCGATCGCCGATTTCCTGGGGAGCGAGCCAGTGCCGGAAATTGGGTGAGGTTTTGTCATGCATCTCATTGATGAGATGGACAAATTCACCTTCGAGAACGGGCGGGCGGCGCAACTGCAGGAACATGTGCTCGACAGGCGTGGAATCGGGGACGACGCCACGATCGTTTGCGCTCGTTTTGGCTTCCGGACGGGTGTTGCCGGCAAGCGTGACGAGCTTCGACTCGTCAATAGCCTCGGTGATCAGCACACGCTGGAATTGGCCGAAGACGGGGCCAATGAAGCCCACGCGCAGGACGGCGAGCGCGGCGAGCGCGAGGGCGACTATGGAAAGCTTACGGGTAATGGGATTCTTTAGGGTCATGGTTGGTTTGAACAATAGGTTGGGTTCTGGGCGCAAGCGGCTTCGAGGTTGGCGCGCGCCTGCGGGTAATTCGGATTGATGCGCAAGGCAGCTTGGTATTCGGCGATGGCTTCCCGCAGACGGCCGGGCATTTGGGATAGGGCGCGCCCGAGGTTGTTATGCGCTTCGGCGAATTTGGGTTCGGTTCGGAGCGCGGCCTGGAATTCGGCGATGGCGTCGAGAAGGCGGCCGGGCATTTGGGCCAGCGCGATCGCCAGGCTGTTATGGGCCTGGGGATTGTTCGGTTCGCTTCGTAAAATTGTCTGGAACTGAGCCACGGCCTCGGAGCGGCGCGCGGGAATCCGGGATAGAGCGTTGCCCAGATTGGTGCGAATTTGGGTATCGGCGGGATTGAGCCGAAGGCCATCTTGAAACTGAATAATGGCGTCTGACAGATGGTCTGGCGCCTGCAGCATGGTGACACCTAAGTCATTGCGAATCTGTGGATCATCAGGCTTTAATTGAAGTGCTATTTCAAACTGGTGAATACTATCCTGCAAATGCTTGGGATCGCGCGCCAGGGCGTTGCCCAAATTCTGATGAGCCTGCGCCAGACGAGGCTCCAGATGGATGGCGATTTCAAATTCGCGGATGGCCTCGGGCAGGCGTCCAGGCGTGCGGGCTAAGGCGTTGCCCAGGTTGTTATGGGCCTCGGCGTCATCCGGGTTCAGCTCCAGGGCGGCCCGATATTCGGTCTTGGCCTCCGCCAGGTGGCCGGGCTTGTCGAGCAGCGCGACTCCCAGGTTGTTGTGGGCCAGCCAGCTCGCGGGATTGCGGACGAGCGTGGCGCGATAGAGGGTCTCGGTGTCGCGATAGATCCCGCTCTGACGCCAGGTGAGGATGCCAAGGATGGCCAGGAGCACGGTTGGCAGGACGATGTCCGCAGGCCTGCCGAGACGGGTGAGCAACGACACGAGAATCGAGGAGAGCGGAACGATCAGGGCCAGGGTGGCCAAGTATTGGAAGTGGTCGGCCACGTAGGAGAACAGAAAAGGATAGATATTGAAGAAGCCGAGGACGGGGAATAAGGTTCCGATGTAAAGGAGGAACGCAGCGAGCGGCCCACGCTGCCTGGAGAACCGCACAACAAGGACGAGGAGGACGGCCACCGCCAGGACTCCGAGCGGATACAGGTATTCGATGGGGGCGACGGGGTCCATCTTCCAGCGCGGATAGCTGAAAATGAGGTTCGCGGGCCACAGCAGCTTGGCGGCGTAAAAACAAATAGCACGGCCGGCCAGCAGGAAGCGCTGGGTGACGGTGAGGGCGTAAGCGGCGCCTTGCGCGCCGACCAGCGTCCGTTCGACCCAGGCGGTAAAGAGTCCGGCGACCGCTCCGAGCGCGATCCAGGGAAGCAACGGGCGGACGTCGCCACGCCAGCGGAGCCGGCCGCGCTTCCACCAAAATATGACGAGCAAAGCCGCGGGGAGGGTAGCGGTGACGGTTTTGGTGAGGAGGGCCAGGGCGAAGAGGGCGAAGGCCCACCCGTAGGATGAGCGCCGACGTGAACGATCAAAGCCTAAGTATATGAAAACAGAGGACAAATAGAAGACTGCCGACAACGTGCTCTTCTGCTCGGAGATCCAGGCTACGGATTCGACGCAGACCGGGTGCAGGGCGAAAACCAGCCCGGCGAGCCAGGCCCCGGGCAGTTCCAGGCGGCGGACGATGAGCACGACCAGACAAGCGGCTAGGGCGTGCTGGGCGAGATTGACAAGATGGTAGCCCAGAACTGCATCACCCCAGAGGCGGTGTTCGATCCAGAAGGCGCTATGCAGAAGGGGGTAGTATTGCTGTGTCGCGCCGAGCGAAAACCAGATGCGCCAGAGTCCGTGAAGAGACTGGAGGGCGGGAGCGGTGATGTGGGCGGGATCGTCCCAGACCAGCGTGCCACGGAGGGCCGGCCAATAAGCCAGCAGGGCGGCGGCGAAGATGGCGGGCCAGGTGAACGACGATGCGGCGATGCGGCGGGTTTGCGGCACGACGGCACGGCGGGGCGGCGACATGGTGGCGGTCTTCATGGCTGCGAAATCGCCCTTTGGAGGTTGCTTTGCGCCAGAGGATCGTTGGGATTGATGGCCAGCGCGGCACGAAACTCGGCGACGGCGTCGGCGCGGCGCTGGGGAACGTATAACAGGACGACGCCCAGGTCGTTGTGCGCTTGCGCGTAGTTGGGCGCCAAGCGCAGGGCCGTCTCAAACTCGGCGATGGCATCGGGCAGGCGGCCGGGCATTTGGGACAGCGATCTGCCGAGGAAGTCGTGCGCTTGCGGGTCACCGGGGGCGATTTGGAGCGCAGCCTGGACCTCGGCAATGGCGTCCGGAAGGCGGCCGGGCACGCGGGCGAGGGCGCCGGCGAGGTTATCGTGCATTTGCGCGTTGTCCGGTTCCAATTGGACGGCGGTTTCGAGTTCGGCAATGGCGTCCGCGAGGCGACCGGGCATCTCCATGAAGGCCAGGCCCAGATTGTTGTGGGCTTCGGCGTGACTGGGCTTGACCCGCAGGACGGCCCGATACTCGGCGATGGCGTCGGGCAAGCGGCCCGGCATGGCGGCGAGGAAGCTGGCGAGATTCACCTGGGCTTCGGGATAGTCGGGCTGGATGCGAAGGGCTTCGCGCACTTCGGCCATGGCCTCCGGCATACGTCCCTGGCGTGAATAGAGGGTAGCCAGATTATTGTGCGGCTCAGCGTAATCGGGTTTCAGGCGTAGGGCCGCGCGGTATTCGTCGATGGCTTCGGAGGAACGGCCGTCGATTTTCGAGAGAGCCACGCCGAGGTTGTTGTGGGCCATCCAGCTTGCGGGATTGCGGGCCAAGGTTTCGCGGTAGAGCGTTTCGGTGTCGCCGTACATGGCGGCCTGGCGGAAGGTGAGGACGGCGAGGACGAAGAGGAGCGCCAAGCGGGCCGCGCGTGCCCGGGATGGCGAAGCGGATTGACTCAGTTGGTAAATGACGGCGGCTACGGGGACGACGATGCCGAGGCTGGCGAGGTACTGAAAGTGGTCGGCCACCCAGGAAAAGCGGAAGGGATAGACATTCAGGAAGCCGAGAACGGGGAAAAGCGTTCCGATAAAGAAGAGGAGGGATGCCAGCCAGGCACGGCGGCGAAGGGCGATGGCGAGCGCGGCCAGCACACCGGCCGGGAAGAGCCATTGCCACCAGGCGGCGGGATCGATGGTCCAGCGCGGGTAGGTGAAGATGAGGCTGGAGGGCCAGAAGAGCTTGGCGGCGTAGAACCAGATGGCGCGGCCGGCGACGAGAACGCGCTGCAGCGGCGCGATGGCGAACTCCGCGCCTTGCGCGCCTATATAAGTGCGCTCGACCCATGCGGTGAAGAGGCCGGCGGCGATGCCTACGGCGAACCAAGGCAAGAGCGGGTGCACGTCGCGACGGAGATGGAGGCGGCCGCGCTGCCACCAGAAGATGACGAGCAAAGCCGCGGGGAGGGACGCGGTTACGGTCTTCGAGAGGAGCGCGCAGACGAACAAGGCGGTGGCCCAGAGATAATGCGAGCGGCGGCGGGATTCATCGAAGCGGAGATAGACCAGGGCGGCGGACAGGTAGAAGACCGCGGAGAGAGTGGTCTTCTGTTCCGATATCCAGGCGACGGATTCAACGCAGACCGGGTGGAGGGCGAAGATGAGGCCGGCGAGCCATGCGCCGGGGATCGCCAGGCGGCGTACGATGAGGACGACCAGGCAGGCGGCGGCGGCATGGAGGAGGACGTTCACCAAGTGGTAGCCCAGGACGGCGTCGCCCCAGAGGCGGTGTTCAAGCCAGAAGGCGCTATGGAGGAGCGGGTAATACTGCTGGGTCGCGCCGAGATCGAACCAGATACGCCAGAGGCCGTGGAAGGAGCGCATGGCGGCGGCGGTGACGTGCGCGTTATCGTCCCAGACGAAGCCGCCTTGGAGGGCGGGCCAGTAGGCGGCGAGGGTAGCGGCCAGGATGGCGGGGGCCATCAAAAACGAGGCGGGAAGGTGGAATGGCGGCCGGTGACTTGGGCGCGCAGACACGGAGACGGCGGACTTATGCCGTTTGGTGCGCGATGGTGCGGCGGCAGGCATGCCAGGAAGGGGCGACGGGAGGAGGACGAGAGACTTTTTGGGGGCAGACTGGGAAGCCTGCCCCCTGATTGCAGGGCTACTTACGGTGCGGACTGGATGACCTGGACTGCACAACCGCCGGTGCCGTTGGTGGTGCAGGAGGAGTTCAGAGTAGTGGAGTAATAGATGTTCTGCGCGGTAGCCAGCGAGTTATCGACGACGATTCCGCTGGGTCCGCCCTGGGCCAGGATGGTCCCGGTGGCCGAGGTGCTGGGGCTGATGGTGCCGCTGGTGACATCGAAGCCGGAAACCAATCCAATGGTTGGACTGGTGAGGGCCATGAGGGCGCCGGCGAAGATGTAGTCGTTGGTCCCGGTGTAGAATTCGGTGACCTGGAGGCCTCCGGCATAGTAGCCGTTGGTGTAGTTGGCGGCGATGGGGGGCCCGGCGGTGACAGTGCCGGAGATGGAACCGCTAACGATGCCTACTCCATATAGAGTGTTATTCTGCGGGCCGGTCCCGCCGACGACATAGAGGTTGCCGGTGCCAGTGGTGAAGTAGTTATTGTCGAAAGAACCGGAGAGCAGGAATTCGTACCCTGCGCCGACCTGGGCTTCGGTACCGGCGGCGGCGGCGGCGAACGTCTCGGCGAATTGGAAGACGCCGGCGCACGGGCCGCTGGAGCAAGCTGTGGTGTTATCCGCACCGACGAAGGTGAAGACCTGGCCTGTGGTGGGGTCGACGATGGGGCTATCGACCGTGCCGTATTGGTAATCGAGCTGGTGCGACTGGACGACTGTGCCCGCGGAAGCAACCGAGTAGAGATAGCCGCAGGAGCCGGCGGAGTTAGTGGCGGAGGGTTCGCAGGTGGAGGCGTAGTTCAGGAGGTAGTCCCCGACGAAGACCATGCCGGTGTTGGCATCGTAGACGGGGCTGCCGAGGGCGCCGCCAACGGTGGCGGAGCTGACCTGGACGGGCCAGCCACCGGTAGTGACTTCCGCGGGCGTGCCGAGGAAGACGCCGGTGAACTTGTGGAGCACGCCGCCGTCATCGCCGACATAGAGAGTATCGGAGGAGTAATCGTAGAACGGCGAAGAGTAGGTGTCGCTGTGGCCGTTGGCGAAGGCCACGGTGGTCTGGGTTGGAGTCGTCGGTGTGCTCACCGTTCCGCCCGTATTCGCTACCGGGACGACGACCAGACTGGCAGCCGATCCCGAGTTGCCTTGGATGAAGGCGATGTGGGAGCCGTCCGCCGAGAGGTCCACCGAAGTCGCGATAGTGGCGGTCCCGGTGTTGTAGGCGAAATAAACGGTGGGCACGCCACCGTTGCAGGCGGCGTAGATATTGTTATACGCGACCACGGTGGCCTGGGAGCTGGAGCCGCCGAGACCGGTGTTGTAGATGGCGATGTCGGTGGCACAGGGTGTGGCCGTCTGGGTGAAGGTGGCGGGGAATTGGCCGACGCCGCTGGTCCCATTCGACCCTATGCCGACGCTCCAATCCTTGTGGATGCGGCGGTGGTTCTTATCGGGGGTGGGGGGAATCGGCTCGCGGCCGGTGGCCGGGATGAGCGCCTTGGCAAGCCCGCGTGGCAGCGGACCGCTAACCGGGACGTTGGAGATGTCGGGCTCGGGGCCATTCTTCTCGGCGACGAGCGGGGCCGGGAGCGATGGCGGAGCCTTCATGGCGGCGCGGAGTTCCTGCTGGAGGATGTAGCGCGGGTCCTTGAGCAGCTTCTGCAGCCGGGCGGCGGAGACGGTCCCGGTGGGTTTGGAGAAGACCACATGGTGCGTGGACCAGTCTTTGGGGACGCCGCGTCTCTTGACGTCCTGCCCCGACAGCATGAGGGCGGAGCCGAGTACGAGGGCCAGGGCGACCGCCGTGGTCCATAGCTTGGAATGGGTAATGGGTTTCGTCATCTAATTGCTCCTCGTGATTCGATTCGTTAAGAAATGTTTCCTCATGTGGGTTACCAGGCTGTGTTCATCGCCAGGTTGTAGGCGTTGACTGAGCCTAGGCCAGTGGCGAAGTCCCAGCCCGGAGTGGCAAAGTGGGCTGGGGCGTAACCGGGCGCGGGAGTGAAGAAGGTCAGGTTTACCCCACAGGTGGCGGCGGTGGTGAAGCCCCCTCCTGTCAGGGTGCAAGTGACCGGAAGTCCGGGTGCGTACCCTCCGAGGCCGCTGACGCTCACATTGGCGACTCCGGTGGTCGTGGTGGTGGCGGCGGTGATACCCGTCGAAGTGCTGGAGACTGCGAAGGTTCCGCCGTTTGTTAGCGCGCCCAGGGTGAGCTTGTTCGTCGCCAGCCCGCTGCCAGTTGTGGAGACGATATAGGCCGAGGCGTTGGGATTGGCGGTCTGGCCGGTGAAGACGCAAGTGAGATCGGCGCATTGCTGCGGGTTGGCGTTTATGACAGCCATCAGATTTTGCATAGTGGCCGATTCCTCCCCCGTCGTGCCGCCAACGGCGCTGGCGCAGCCGGTGACCGCACATCCCTCGAACTGGTTGACGGCGGTGGGCGCGACGTCGAACACGCATGTGTAGGTTACGGATCCTACGGTGACGGTTTTGCCCGTACACGTGCTGGAGGTTAGCTTGGTGCCGTTCGTCAGGGTGCTGACCTGGCCCCAGATGGTGGAACAGGTCGCGGCCTGTCCTCCCGCGTAGATGGTTCCTCCGGTTGGGCTGAGATACGGCGTGGTGTAGGGCGACGCGCTGCCGCCGACGGCGCACAAGGGCGCGCTGGAGTAGCCAGAGCCGGGCGCGCTAATGGTGAGCTGCGGGGGTTGGGTGCTTTCAGTGCCGTAGGTGCCCGAGGGCGCGTAGCAGCCGCTCTGCGCGTTGCCGTTAGGTTTGCAGACAACGTCGATATCGCCGGTGGTGACATCGTTGAACACGCACGAGGATTGCAATCCCCGGCGCCCCGGCTGGTTGACGGAATAGCAGTTGCTGGCGGTACTGCCGCTGGGTCCAAACTGGGCGTTGGCGATGGAGTAGTACGTCGGATTCGGATTGCCGACCTTGGTGAGGCCCCACTTCTCGTTGACCAGAGCCTGGACGGCAGCCAGCATCGGCGTAGCCACGGAAGTGCCGCCAAAGCCGCTCCAAACTGCCGGGTTGCCTGCAGTGCAGGCCGTCCCGCCATTGGTGGTATCGGAGAAGCAGGTGACCATGTAATGTCCCCAGAAGCCGTTCGAGGCGAACATGGAAACGTCCGGAATATCGCGCACGCCGTCGGCAGGGTTGCCGAAGATGCCGGACTGGAAGCTGGGCTTGGCATACCC
>JBEKIM010000074.1:0-20408 GCA_050011755.1 Bryobacteraceae bacterium
CTCAAACAGCGTCTTGGCCTCCAGGCCGGGGCTCTCTTGGATCTGTTGCTGCACGGCCTCCCACACCTCGCTAAACGGATCCTCACGGGTGCGCCACTCGCGCTCCTTCTTCACTTCGCTCGGCAAGCGTTCCAGGTCCCGATACCGCCGCGCCGTAGTCGGGTCCATGCCCGCCTCCGACGCTGCAATCTCTTGATTCTCTTCAGTATTCGACAACTTTCTCAGCCTCCTCACCTGCTGATCTGTGACCATTCCCGGCCGCGCTTCGGCGCGAACCTCGATGGTCACACTAGTTGTCGTCGAGCGGCGCGTTGACTCATCACTTTTGTTACCCAGCGCGACCGGTTGCCTCATGAAAAATGCTACCCGTTCCATAGAAAGGGACGAGTGGCAGATTGAGGAGGCAACTGAGCATGACAACGAGGCGGGAACTGATTGAGGCGGTAGCGGCACGCTATCGAGCCGCCGGGCGGAACCAGAAGAAAGAGATCCTTGACGAGTTCGTCAGGGTGACGGGCTTTCATCGCAAGCACGCGATCCGCGCGCTGAAGAAATCACCGAAACCGGAAACTCTGGAGCCGCGACGACGGGCGCGGATCTACGACGAGGCCGTTCGAGAAGCGCTGACTATCGTTTGGGAGGCCGCCGATCGAATCTGTGGCAAACGCCTGCGGCAGGTGATCGCGGGGATGGTGGACGCCATGGAGCGCCATGGGCATTTGAAGTTGGATGCCGAGGTGCGGGAAAGCCTGCTGTCCATGAGCGCCGCCACCATGGACCGGCTGTTGACCACGGTTCGCGAGACCGCGAAGCAGGGCCGCCGCAGAAAGATGATCAACACGGCTTTGCGGAAAAGTATCCCGGTGCGGACGTTTGGAGATTGGCATGATCCTGCGCCGGGCTTCTTCGAAATGGACATGGTGTTGCATTGCGGGAAATCGACTTTGGGTAGCTATGTTCACAGCCTGGTGTTGACCGACATCGCTTCTGGATGGACCGACATCGCTTCTGGATGGACCGAAGCGATCGCGATGGTCGTTCGAGAACAAACGCTGGTGACTGAATCGGTAAGCGAGATTCGGACGAAGTTGCCGATTATGGTGCATGGACTCGATGTTGACAACGACAGCGCGTTTATTAACGACACGCTGGTCAACTATTGCCGGGACAACAAAATCGAACTCACCAGATGTCGCGCGTACAAGAAGAACGATCAAGCGTGGATCGAGCAGAAGAACGGCGCGATCATCCGACGAATGGTGGGCTATGGAAGGCTGACGGGGGCGCCGTCGGCAGCGGTGTTAAATAAGCTGTACACAGCCGCGCGGCTCTTCGTAAACTTTTTCCAACCGTCCTTCAAGTTACTGTCAAAGATTCGTGAGGGCGCGAAGGTCATCAAGAAGTACCACCCACCGGCAACACCGTGTGAACGTCTCTTGGACCGGGAGGATGTTTCAGACGAGTGCAAGGTGCAACTCCGGCAGACGTTGGCGGTGCTGGACCCGGTACGATTGCTGAGCGAAATCCGAGAAGCACAGCGAGTGCTTGCGCAGCTCGAAGTCGGTGTCGTCACCGTCGAGACGGCTCAAGCGCCCCAGGAGTTGAGCGGCTTCGTCGCCAGCCTTTCCACCGTGTGGCGCGATGGAGAAGTGCGTCCGACACATCGCAAGAGAAGCACCGGGCCACGAAGCTATCGTACTCGTGCGGACCCATTTGAAACCGTCTGGCCACAGGTTCAACAGTGGCTCAACGAACGGCCCGAAGCCAATGCAAAAGATCTGTTTCTCCGCTTACAGGAGTGCATGCCTGGCGCGTTCCCGCCTGGGCAACTGCGAACTCTTCAACGAAGAGTCAAACAGTGGCGCAGTGAAATCGCACGTCAGTTGGTGCTTGGTCTCGAATCTCAGGCTGAAATATATGGGGATATGTCCGTTGCCAGCGCCTCCATCAACTCCGAAGAGGTGCGCCCATGATCAACCCGCTGGATTTCAAATCGATCAAGCGCAGCGTGAAAATGGAATCTGTGCTTCGGCACTACCAAGTCGAGCTTCGACGAAGTGGAAAAGACCAATATCGGGGCTGCTGCCCGATTCACCGTGGCGACGGGCACGACGCCTTTCACGTGAATTCGGCGCGCAACATTTTCCACTGCTTCGCGTGCGGTGCCGGCGGAACCGTATTGGACTTCGTTGCTGCGATGGAGGGTTGTTCTTTGTTCGAGGCAGCGCAAAGGCTGCAGGCCATGACTTGCTTGCCGCCACCGTTGAGCTTGACACCGAATGGGAAGGAACTGGTTACGGAAAGAAGAAACGTTTCTTCACCCCTGAAGTTCAAGCTTACTCGCATCGACTACGCTCATCCCTATCTGGCCGGACGCGGAATTACCAAAAAGACAGCGATCGAGTTTGGAATCGGCTTCTACGCGGGGCCAGGATTGATGCATGGGCGATTGGTCATTCCTATCCACAACAGTGACGGAGAACTGGTGGCCTATTGCGGACGGTCCGTGGATCAGACGCAACCGCGCTACCGCGTCCCGCCGGCTTTTGCCAAATCGGAGATCCTTTTCAATATGCACCGCGCTGGCTCCGGAGGCGACCACTCCGTCGTCGTGGTAGAGGGCTTCTTCGATTGCATGAAAGTGCACCAAGCCGGTTTTCGGTCGGTCGTCGCGCTGATGGGGTCCGCTCTCTATGAACCGCAACGTCACGCTCTTCGGGAGAGATTCCGCCATGTCATCCTCTTGTTGGACGGCGATGCGGCCGGCCGCAAGGCGAGCACCGTCGTCGCTCAAAAGTTACGCCCGCACTGCTCTGTTCGAGTGGTTCTGTTACCAGACGGTCTCCAGCCGGACCACTTGCCGGCGAAGGACATTGGAAAAGCCCTGCAAGCGTCCACCAACGACGACTAGCAGTTCGGTAACATTCTTAGTTGAGGCAACACGACCCGGAGATCTAATTGTCGCCGATCATTGGTCACAGTAACTGAGATGTAATCATTGTATGCTATCGGGCAGTAGACCTTATTTGACGTCGGTTGGAAGAATGTTATCGGGCTCATGTCTGTAAGAGGAGAGACCGTTACGTTCCCATTGTCGTCGGTAACGCCCACCGGCAGACCCACTTGAAACGAAATACTTCCATCAGTCCAGTCGGAGATATATATCTGGCAGTACCCGAGCCCGGGGAGGGTGTTGGTCGTATTCCACCCGGTTGTTTCGTCGTAGATGACCAAGTCGGGCGGGTCGGTCCCAACCCACGGAAGGCCCGAAAGGTATCCGAAGCCTTGGCCTACGATGGTGATCGGTAGGGGCGGCTGGTAAGCGTTCAGCTCCGTCTGAGGCAACTGGTTGAAGACTTGTACACAGAGATTGGGGCTTCCCGTCGTGTCCTGGTTCTGACAATAGGGGTAACTATGGGCTGGCTCGCCCTGCTGCCGCACCTGGGTCTGGAACTGAGTTGCCACGAAGTCAATGGTCGGTTGAAACGTGGAGGATCCGGGACTGCAGTTCAGATTAGGAGGATTTATGGTACCCCTGTTTTCATTGGGCCAGTATTGCTGGGGAAACCACGACTGCTGATTAGCGTTGGCGTTGTTGTTCCCGGGGAAGCCAGCAGGAAAACCGCCGGATGCCGGCAGGTCGCCGGACTGGAGCGCAGGCGGGGGCGGTAGCAACGCCGGGCAGACGATTTCAGTGTCGGTGGGATGGCCGCAGTTGAGCTGCCGTCCATTGTCAAAGTTCCCCACGGCTGCATAGTCCAGCTGCGGCGCATAGGGCCCCATGAAACCGGCGCCGTTGCCGTCCGAGTTGGTATATTCGGCGGTCGAGTAGGGCACACTGAACGCCGATGACGTAAAGCTGGCCTCTGGCATGGTGCTTCGAAGGGTGAGGATTAGCGGGCTGTTGCAGGAGTAGCTCCCCTTGAATAGAGTACGCGCCCGAACCTGTGACCGTATAGAAGTCCCCGAACTGCGTCAGGTCCAGGACGACGTAAGGATCGGAGGCGGTGGTGCCCCCTGTGGTGGTGTTAACCCAAGCCGTATAGTAGGGCAGTGGCGGCTGCGGCTGTTCTAAGTGATTGGCTAGAGGCTGCACCGGGCTGGCGCCCTGATTTATGGGCACGGAAGTGATCGTGTAGTTGCCCAGCGGGAGTGGGCGCGCGTTAAAGGCGAGCGCCTGGGGCAGCGGACGTTTTGACGAAGGAGTGACGTTGACTACCAGTGTCACATAGTTGTTTGGACTTGCGTTCCAAGGGGTCCAGCTCGCAAAAACTGTGTCCGCAAGGCTGACGATAGAGTATGAGTCGGTGTTGACAGCGTTGACTGCGGGGTTCTCGCCGTCTATGTCCGCGAGCGTGGAGATCGCAGTTCCCGGCACGTAGTTGGGTATGTATCCGACGGTCAGGCTCATGTATCGCAACTGGGTCTGCGCGAGTGGGCAGTCGCTGGAAGTGTTGACCGGCTGACAGGGTGTGCTCGGCGTCGTCGGAACCTGGAAGCGGAACCCGGGGGCACCCCTGCGTGATGCCGCCCTGAATCTGCGGGCAGGCTGTGCCGGCTATAAGGCCTTCCAGGTCGGTTGGAGAAATGGATGCCGAAAGGTACGCATCGTCGGGAGCATGGCCCGCCACATGATTCGGCGTGCGGGCCCACACCCGCCCTGTTGGGAAATGGCGAGACCGTCCCGACGGGTGGCGCGGGGTCGCCGTTAGCGTAGCACAACTGCGGAGTCCAGGCGGTTGCGTTCGTATGGAGCGTCATTTGGCTCGTGTCCTGCCAACAAGGTGTGCCATTCCCGTTGAGCTGGCACTCAACCTCCGACAGAAACTGGCCCGTCGCCGGCACCAGGAAGTAAGTGTTGCCATAGGGGCTGTTCCCGCTGGTGGCGCTCCCCGGGAAATAGCTCCCCGGCTGGAGCGTGCATGCCAAGTTGGTGCCCACGTTTCCAGGGAGACAGTTTGAGCCCCCATACGGCGGCGAGAGGTAAGCCCGCACGTGGATGCTACCGGCCGGATTGGGATTGGTGTGCGAGGGGTTGTCAACGTTGTGCGAGGACCAGCCAGTAGTATTGACACACTTTGCGGGCGGGCCTATACTAAGCCATGCCTGAAACGGGGCAGGGTCCGCTGCCGCAAGATTTGCAGTTTGAGCATGCCGAGCCGCTTCCCTCGGCGGATGCGCCAGCCACCTCCGGCAAGGGTTGCGTGGCTTGCAAGCGTCCCATCGCCGGCACTTACTATCACGCGCAAGGCCAGGTCGTCTGTCCTTCGTGCGCGGACCGGATCCAGTCCGGCCAGCAGGCGCCGCCTGCTCTTTCGCTGGCGCGCGCGGCGCTTTACGGAGCCGGTGCAGCCTTGGCGGGCGCCCTTCTATACGCGACCGTGGCGATTGTAACCGGCCTGGAGGTCGGACTGATCGCGATCGTGGTGGGCTATATGGTCGGAAAAGCCATCCGGCACGCGTCGCGGGGCTTGGGCGGGCGTCCACAACAGATCCTGGCGGTAACACTCACTTACTTTGCGATTACCACAAGTTACATCCCGGTGTTCATCTATAACACGGCGAAACATCGGCACCAGGCCGCGCAGACCAGCCAGACAGAGATTCAAAGCGCACCGGAAACCGGCGCCTCGCAGAGCGCCGGCCCCGTGACGACCCCTAAGCCGCGGCCGTCTCTGGGGGCTGCCCTGTTGTTCCTCCTGGTTCTGGCGGCGGTGGCTCCCTTCCTTTCGCTGGGATCCGGGATCTCCGGCTTGATCTCGCTATTCATCATCTTTATCGGGTTACAGCGGGCCTGGATGCTGACTGGCAGGCCGGAAATCCTGGTGATGGGCCCCTACGAATCGGTCGAGCCAGCGGCGCCATGACCTGTTCCGCGTGCAGCACGGAACTCCCTGAGTCGGCGCTGAGTTGCCCGAAGTGTCTCCGCCTGACACACGCGGCCAAGCTTGAGGAATTGGCGCAGCAGGCCCGCGCCGCGTGGCGGGTAGGCCGATTCAAAGACGAGCGCGAGCTATGGGAGCAATCCCTGGCACTGCTCCCGGAAGACACGGTTCAGTATCGCAGCATCCGGACGCGTACCGAGGAACTCGACCGGCAGACGCATGCCGCGCAAGTGCCCGGCGGGGGATGGAAAAAGGCTTCGATGGGCATCGGTCCGGCGCTGCTGGTGATGCTCGCCAAGGGCAAATTCCTGTTGCTGGGGCTGGCGAAAATTGGAACTCTGCTCACCATGCTGCTCTCGCTCGGCGTTTACTGGAGCATCTATGGCTGGGCTCTGGCTTTGGGTATCGTGATCTCGATTTACATTCACGAGATGGGGCATGTGGCTTGCATCCGGCGGTATGGATTGCCTGCCAGCGCACCCATGTTCATCCCCGGGCTGGGCGCGTTCATTCAGCTTCGGGGAGTGCGGCTGCCGCCGATTCCGGATGCGCGGGTGGGGCTGGCGGGGCCGGTTTATGGTCTGGGCGCGGCAATGGCCGCGCTGGCAATCTACGAATTCACGCACGTCCGGATCTGGGGCGTCATTGCGAATTTCGGCGCGGTGATCAATCTGTTTAACTTGATACCGGTTTGGCAGTTGGATGGCTCGCGCGGTGTACACTCACTGACCCGGTATCAACGCGGGGTGGTGCTGTTCGCGGCGGCCGGGTTATGGCTGCTCACATCGAACCCGATGCTGCTGTTGATCTCGCTGGCCTGCGTTTATCGGATGTTCACCAGGGACTGGCAGACTGATGGCGATAACCAGGGGCTGGCGCTTTTTGGGGGGCTGCTGGCGGCGCTTTCGGTGGTGGTGATGCTCTCGGCGGGGGCGGCAGGTACGGGGCCAGTTCGCTAGTGGTTGGCGCTAGGGCAGCGTTTCACGCAGGCGAACTCCGACTTCGCGGTCGTGGGGCACATCCAGGGCCAGGATTCCTCCGGGGTCGCTTTGGCCTTCACACAGCTCTTCGTCATCTACTTCGATCTGGTAATTCGCGCGCGGCTTGAGTCCCACCACAAACACGGGCTGCTTGGCTTCCACTTCCACTTTGAATTTCTGGGTGTGCGCGCCGAAGAGAATCAGCGCGCGGCCCAGGTCCAGCGGCTCCGCGGCGACATGCGGATCGAGTACCGTGACGGCGCCGTCGTGAAACATCTGCAGTGCGCCGGAGAACGATCCCAGCCAGGCGGCGGATTCATCCCAACTGGACCGCACGAAGAGGCGTCCGAAGAGGCTATCGTGCACTACCAGCGGCGTCTGGAAATAACTGAGGCCAGGCTGGTAGGGATTCGCCCACAGAAACTCATAGGGAGCGCCGAAGGTGCCGCGCAGCAGGAAATGATCGTTCATCAGCCAGCCTTGCAGGACCTGGCTGCCTGGGGCATTGCTATCGAACGCCACCATACTCAGCTCGGCGGCGCGAGCTAAAGCGGCGCGCCGCAGGTCCGGCTGGGGCCCGGCATGCAGCGTGGCGGGTATGCGGTAGTCGTTTTCACCCGCGGGGAAGGTGGCGGGGTAGTAGCTCAGGAGCTGGACGGCGGGCAGATCGCTGAAGAACTGGGGCGCGGCCTCGCGGAGATCCTGGGTGAAGTTATCGCGGACCACGTGGAGCATCTCCATCAGCGCGTAAAGGTCGTCGCGCGACACCAACTCGCGGCCGGCATTGATGGCCGGTACGACCTCGCCCTGCCACCATTTGTGCAGGATCTCGTCGATCTCACGTTCCGGCACGACGGGTAGGTGCCCCGATAGAGCTACGGCGGCCAGCAGGCGAGACCGCACGGCGGATACCGACGAGTCGCGGCGGGTCTGCTGAATGCCGCGCTCGAGTCGGGCCGCCAGGGTTTTCGATTGCGTTTCGGTGAGAACATCCTGGCACCAGTCGAAGACCAGCGCGAGCTGGCGCAGATCGGCGCCGCTGCCGAGCGCCCAGGCGACAGCTTGCCGGCCCGCGTCGGCATCGCCGGACACCTGATAATAGAGGGCCTGGGCAAATCCCGGCTCAGGCATGGGCGCTTTGCCGGCCATCAGGAGTTGAAACTGATTCCAGCGCATGGACTGGCGCTGCCGTTCGCGGCGCAGCAGGCGGATGCGCCGGGCATTCAGGATGATGCGGGGATGAGCGGCATCCAGACGCGAGCTTTCCTCCTGGCTGAAGGCCGCGCCGGCCAGGGAGGCCGCGCCCAGCAGAAGAGCCGATACCCGATAAACGTGCATTCACCCCGATTGTGTCATAGCGACACAGTGCCCGCCCAGCGGGCCACGGCCAGCGGAAACGTGCCGCCTCGGACGTTGCGCGATTTCAGCAGGATAGAGAGGATTGACACTTGGCGATCCGGTTGCTATTTTCGGTGATGAATTGGCGAAGTAACTTTTAACCTGCCCTCTGCTGCAACAGGCAGGCGGAAGAGAACGGGCACAACAAGACAACGCGCTTGCGGGAGCCGGTGTCGGTAACAGCATTTGGGCTCGCTGGTCTTCCCTTGTTGGTTGCAACAGAGGGGTTTTTTTTCGAACGGTCTTTAAACGGTCTTCATACGATCTCCCCGGGGGTCTGAGGTTGCGGTAGTCATCTGGCATTCGTGGCGAGGAAAGTTTGGACGCGGACCTTACCAGGAATGCCCGGTCCAACCAGATGGTCCGCCGCCCGATCCCAGCCCGACCTGGGCGAGCCGCATCGGCAGGAGGCTCTAGCCGGTCCTCAGAGCCTTCTCCGATGCGGTTTTTCTTCTTCAGCCATGTCCCGGGAACCCAAGCGTTAGAGCCAATCGAGTTCCGCATAGCGCTCGCCGGTCAGATGCAGGAACAACTGTTCGAGCGTTTGGAATTCCGTGCCGTCGTGGGAAAGCGCGCCCATATCTCCCTGCCACACCAGCTTGCCGGGCTTGGTAATGATGGCTATCTGGGAGCAAAGACGTTCGACGGTCTCGAGCACATGCGTGGTGAGGAAGACAGTGCGGCCCTGGGCGGTGATTTTGTGCAGCCACTGCTTGATGGAGGCCACGCCGGCGGGGTCGATGCTCTCAAAAGGCTCGTCCAGGAACAGCAGGTCCGGGCCATGAATGACAGCGGCCGCGAACGCCACGCGCTTGCGCATGCCGGCGGAGAACTCCGAGAGGCGCTTCTTGCCGGTGCCGCCGAGTTCCATGGCGTCGAGGAGTTCGCCGACACGGCGGCGCGCGGTTTCTTCGTCCAGGCCGAACATGCGGGCTTGAAAGAAGAGAAATTCGTGCGCGTAGAGCGCATCGAAAAGACCGAGCGATTCCGGCATCACGCCGATACGGCGCTTGAGGGCGACGGCGCCATCGCGGAAGGGCTCGCCCAGAATGCGGATCTCGCCGGAGGTGGGGTCGAGCAGGCCCGTAAGGCAGCCAATGGTGGTGCTCTTGCCCGATCCATTCGGGCCGAGGAAACCGAACATGCTGCCGGCCGGCACTGTCAGGGAGAGGTTCTCAACGGCTACGGTCTCCCCGTATTTCTTGGTCAAGCCAGCGACTTCGATGGCAGGCGTCACTGATCAGTTCCTTCCTTCGAGAGTGTTGAGGAGTTGCTCTCTGCGGCTCAGAAACACGGCCGCACCGCGTTGCAACGAGAAAAAATAAAAGACGATGGCCAGAGCGGCCGCCGGAATGGACGCCCACCAATAGCTGAGAACGATGGCTGGGGCGGCCGCTTTATCCAATCCAATCGTCAGCAAGACGGCGCCCAGCATGCCGCCGATCAGCAAAACGTTGGCGCTTAAGGATAACTGGTTCCCGAAGGTGGTTTCGAAGCTGGTCGGCCGCGGCGAGAGGAGCGAGGTCCAGATGGAAAGGCCGTTGAACAGACACAGTCCGCCCACGCCGCTCGCAAGCAGCATGGGGGCCATGCGGGCGTCAAAGGGGACCGGTGCAAACAGCAGCCAAAGCAACAGCGCGGCAGCCAGTAGCGTGGATCCGACAAACATCGCCGTGTAGCTGGAAGCGCGCAGGATTGCGCCGGGCGGCACCGGCAGCAGGAAGTAGCGCCGAAAGCCGGAGGCGTCGAAGCCGAACTGATTGGTGGACATCACGGCAGTGCCCAGGAATCCGGCAACGCCGAAGGCACCCAGCGCGCGCACGAAATAATGCAGCGGATCGGCCTGGCCGGGGTGATTGAAGGTGATGAACGCCAACGCGGGCAGCGCCGCCACGTAATTGAAACGGACCTTGTTGGAGCGCACGTAGTAGCGTAGCGACCGGCCTACAAGGGGCGCCATGGCGGTCCCAAAGATGGATGCGACGCGCTCGTAGCTGTTGTCCCAGGTGGCCACCGCGGCGGCCGCGCTGCGCGGGCGGGCGGCCTGCTTTTCGATGGCAGCGAGCAGGACGAGGAGAGCTGCGATCCATACCAGGAGGATCGCGAACTGGTGGGACAGGGCAGCGCCGGCATTCACCATCAGTGCCGCGGCGGCGAACGGCGGAGTGCCGGCCAGCACGGCCATCACGGCTTGCTTCGGTCCGTGGGAGTTCGCCAATTTGGGGATCAACAATCCGGGCAGCATGCAGGCACCGATGAGCATCGCAAACAGGATCGCCGTCCCGCCCTTGACGTGGGAAAGCCACTCGATGAGGGTGGCCAGCACGCGCGCCAGCAAGTAATCCGCGATCAACAGCAGCACTACCGCGACCGCGCCCAGCCAGAAACTGCCTGCTCCAAACACATACATTCCGGTGGAGAGGCCCAGATACAGGCCCAGCGCGAAAAGCCAGACGGGCTCCAGGATGCCGGTCAGGTGGCGCGCGGCCAGGCGTTCCCGGGCATTGAGCGCATAACGGCGCAAGGCCGCGTCAGTGAATGCGGTGTTGATGCCGAACCCAGTGACCACGGATGCCATGAGGGCATTCACAAACAGCCCGCCCAGCACGGCTTGTGCGACCTCTTCAGCCTGGCCGGAGCGCACCGCGAGCAGGGCGGCGCCGTAGCCGCCGGCGGTCGCCAGCAGCAGGATGAAGAGAGCGAAAATGTAGCCCGTGACGAAGAGGGCGATCCTGCCGTTGCGCGTGCGCGTTTGTGCCCAGAGAAGCTTGTAGCGCAGACGCACGAGTTGTAGGATCAAGGGCGCGTTCATGGGCCGGACCGTCACTCTATTGTATGTTCGAACACGCGCATGCGGGAAGAAGGGAGCCGGGACGGCGGGGGGCAGGGGCCGCACTATACTGGATATGAGCAAATGGACATGAGAGCCGGCGTGGGTGAAGGACGTAGGGTATAGATGGGCCGCATTCGCGTTCTTCCGGATCAGGTAGCCAACAAGATCGCGGCGGGCGAAGTCGTGGAACGGCCCGCTTCCGTAGTGAAAGAGCTGCTGGAGAACGCGCTGGATGCCGGTTCGTCGGACGTGCGCGTGGAGGTGGAGAGCGGCGGACGGCGGCTGATCCGGATTACAGACGACGGCTGCGGCATGCTGCGCGACGATGCGCTGCTGGCCTTCGAGCGGCATGCCACCAGCAAGCTGCGCGACGTGAAGGATCTGCTTTCGATCGCGACGCTGGGTTTTCGCGGCGAGGCGCTGCCCTCGATCGCCTCCGTGTCGCGGCTGCTGCTGGAGACGCGCTCGGCGGAGGAAACCACCGGCACGCGCGTGGAGATCGCTGGCGGCAAAATGTTGCATTGCGACGAGGCGGCGCTGGCGCGGGGCACGGTGGTAACGGTGCGCGACCTGTTCTTCAACGTTCCGGCGCGCAAGAAATTCTTGCGGTCGGAGCAGACGGAACTGGCGCACATCGCGTCGCTGGTGACGCACTACAGCCTGGCGCATCCGGAGAAGACCTTTCGGCTTAGCGGCGGGGCCGGCGAGTTGCTGGCAGTCACTCCGGTGGGGACGATGCGCGAGCGCGTATTCCAGGTGTTCGGGGGCCGGACGCTGGACGAACTGGTCGATTTAGGCACGCGCGAACAGCGGCTGGAGATGCCACCGCCGTATGTGCCGCCATCGGAAGCCATCGCGGAATTCCGGCGCGAGCCGGAGGAGCCTTCCAGCAAAACGTTCCGGCTGACCGGTTTCGTCTCGCGGCCGCAGGTGCAGAAGGGCAACCGCAACTCGATCTTCATTTTCGTGAACCAGCGGCTGATTCGCGACAAGCTGCTGCTGCATGCGATTTCGTCGGCGTATTACAACCTGATTCCGCCTGCCGCCTTTCCGTTCGCGCTGCTGTTTCTCGAATGCGATTGCGACGAGGTGGATGTAAACGTGCATCCTTCAAAGACCGAGGTGCGCTTCCGGCATCAGTCGTTTGTACACGATTTCGTGCGAGACACCATTCGCGAGCGGCTGATTGAAACGCGGCCGGCGCCCGCGTTTTCACCGGCGGCCACGGCACAGCCGGCGGCGCGCATGCCGTATTCGGAATTCTCGCAGATGTTGGAGAACGAAGCCGCTCCGGCGGAAACCGCGTTGCCCGCACCCGAAAGTGAAGGACAGCCGGAGGCGCCCGCCGCAGAGCCGGTGGAAGGGACGCTGCCGGAATTCGCGTTGCGGCCGGCGGCGGGACCCGCGCCGCGCCTGGATTTCGGCGGCCCCTCGATCTCGCTGGCGGACGCCGCCGTCTCAACTGGAGTGCGGCTGCGCATGCCAGAGACGCATGGCGGCTTCCCGCTCGACGCGCTACCCATTTCCGATGCGTCGTTGGGAGCGCTCTCGGATATGCGGCCGCTGGGGCAGCTACACGAGAGCTTTATCATCGCAGCCGGGCGCGACGGGCTCTGGATCGTGGATCAGCACGTGGCGCACGAGCGCATTTTGTTTGAACGCGTACTGAAACAGCGCGCGGCGGGTAATGTGGAGACGCAGCGGCTGCTAATGCCCCTGATCGTGCAACTGACGCCGGGACAACAGATCGAATACGCGCGTATCGCCGATGAATTGAACGCCATCGGGTTCGAAAGCGAGCCGTTCGGCAACCGCACCATCGCCGTGACCGCGGCGCCCGCGGCGGTAGGGCCGGCGGATCTGGAGAAGGTGCTTGGCGAAATCCTGGAGACGGCAGAGGCCGAATTTCGCGGGCTATCGCTCGAGGACGTGCGGCGGTCGATCGCGGCCTCCATCGCCTGCCACGCGGCCATCAAGGTGAACACGCGGCTGGATCACGCCAAGATGGAATGGCTGCTGCGGGCAGTGGCGGCTACGGATTGCCCGATGAGCTGTCCGCATGGACGACCGATTGCCTTGCAGTATTCCATGCGGGAGATTCTGAAGGCCTTTCATCGGATTTGAGCTAAAGTTACAGGGACTCGATGCAATGGGCGGCGGCGCGCAGGCTATCGACACGCGCATCCGGGGTGTGGACGGGAGCGCGTTCGTCATAGCCGCGGTCGATCCAGATCGTGCGGCAGCCGGCGGCGGCGCCTGCCTCGACGTCCCGCCAGCGATCGCCGACCATGAAGCTGGCTCCCAGATCGACCTCGTGGGCCGCCGCGGCTGCGAACAGCATGCCGGGCTTGGGCTTGCGGCAATCGCAGGCGTCCCGGTCGTCGTGATAGCAGACGCACACGGCATCCAGCGGGAGGGCGGCGCGCAGAGTGGCGTGCATGGCTTCAACGTCTTCGAGACGGGTAACGCCGCGCGCGACGTCCGGCTGATTGGTCACTACGATGAGCAGGAATCCGGCGGCCTTCAGCCGCGCGAGGGCGGCCGGCGCGTCCGCATCGATTTCCATTTCGGCGGGAGTAATGGGGGCGTAGGCCTTACCTCCGCGAACCAGCGCGCGGGTGAGTACGCCGTCGCGATCCAGGAACACGGCCCGATTCATCGCAGCGATTCCCAACGGGTTTCGGCGGCTTTCAGCGCGGGATGCGTGACCAGCAGGTGCCACACCACCGCCTGGAAGGCCTCGGCATGCGGCGTGATGTGGGAGGGATTCACCGCGGGGACGATCACGCAAGCGTCCGCCACTTGCGCGGTGAAGCCGTCCGCGCGCCCGATCACTCCGCCGATGGACGCGCCCACGGACTTGGCGTATTGCAGCGCCGCAACCAGATTGGGGCTGACTTGTTTTTCCAAATTGCCGCCGCCGACCGAGAACACCAGGATACAATCCACCGCGCGCAGGCGGCTGACGCGCAGCCACGATTCGAATACCGAGGCCCAGCCTTCATCGTTGGTGCGGGCCGTCAACTCGGAGACGTTGTCGGTAGGGCAATAGGCTTCCATGCCGCATATCTTGCGAAAATCGTTGACCGCGTGGGAGGCGTTAGCGGCGCTGCCGCCCACTCCGAGGATAAACAAGCGTCCGCCGCGTGCGCGCGTGGCGGATAGCAGATGCGCCAGGTTTTCGATGAGGGCGGGGTCCAGGCGGCGCAGGACCTCGGCGGATTCGGCTAAGTATTCTTCGCTGAAGGTCATAGAGACAGATGACGCGATAGCTCGGCGATCCCATCGAACGAGCCGATTTCGTAGAAACGCTCGCGCACTTCGAAGGCGGCCAGCCGGCCCCGGCTCAGAAGATCCCGATACAGTTCGGCGAGATCGGCTTCCGATGACTCCGCAAGCGCTTCACGGCTGAAAACGCCGAGCCCGTAATCGATGTACTGCATGCGTTCCGTCCTGTTCTCTTTATCGTAGGCTACAATGCGGCCCGCGGTGAACTCCACGTTGCTCGAATCCCAGCGGTCCGCGTTGCGATAAACGGTCATCAGGGCCGGTTGACCGGCAGCCTGAAATGCAGCAGCCACCTGGCGATAGGAGCAGGGCAGATAGGAATCGCCGTACACGACGAAAAAGGCATCGCCCAACAGCGGAAGAGCGTGGCGGAGGGCGCCGGCCGTTCCCCGCAGCACCGGGCCATCGAGCGCGTAGTCGATGGCCAGGCCGAAGCGCGCGCCATCGCCCGCAAATTCGCGAATGCGCTCGCCGAGTTGCCCGATGCACAGGACGACGCGCTCGATGCCGCGGGAGTGCAGCAGCCGCAACTGGTGCGCCAGGAAAGGCTCGCCATTGATTTCGACGAGCGCCTTCGGAATGCGCTCCGTGAGCGGATACAGGCGCGTACCCAGCCCGCCCGCCAGTATCGCGACCGGCAGCATGGCGCTCACGATTGGGCCAGCACGGCGGTGCCCTGAAAATCGAAGCGAACCCGCACTTCGCGGAGCCCCGCGCCACGCATGGCATGCCGCAGGTGCGTTTTGTCCTCCGTGTAGAACATCAGGAATCCGCCTCCGCCCGCGCCGATCAATTTGCCTCCCAAGGCGCCATTCCGGCGGGCCAGTTGGTAGTAGTCGTCAATGTGCGAGTTCGTCATGGAGCGCGAGCGCGCCTTCTTGTGCTCCCAGTGGACGTGCATCAACTCCGCGAAGCGCCGCAGATCGCCGCGTTCCAGGGCCGATTTACTCTCGCAGCCTAACTGTTTCACTACGTGCAATTGGGAAATCATATCGGCGTCGCGCTGGCGCGTGCGCGTGTCCTGTTCTTCGAGGATCGCCGATGCGGAGCGCGTGAAGCCGGTGAAGAATAGCAGCAGGTTGTCTTCGAGGTTGGCCAGGGTTTCGCCGGCAAGTTGCAGCGGCGCAACCTCGACACGATCGTCGGGAAGAAACTGGAAGCAGGTGATGCCGCCAAACGACGCGATGTATTGATCCTGCTTACCCACCGGCTCATGCAATAGGTCGATTTCGATTCGGCAGGCCTGTTCGGCGAGTTCCTGACGCGGGATCGGGTTCTTCTTCCAGGCGTGCAGGGCGCGTAGCAGCGCCACCGTGAAACTGCCCGAAGAGCCGAGGCCGGTACCGGCCGGGATGTCCGACATGCTCACGATTTCGAGATGCGGCCGCGGGCCGACATCGGCCATGCGCAAAGCTTCGCGCACGATAGGGTGCTTCACCTGATCGACGGTCTCCACCTGTTCCAGTTGCGAATACTTGATGAGCAGTTCCTGGCTGAAGGTCTCGTGGAGGGTGATGTAAACGTATTTGTCGATGGCTGCCGAAATGACGAAACCAGCATGCTCGCGGTAGTAAGAGGGCAGGTCGGTGCCGCCGCCGCCGAGTGAAATACGCAATGGAGCGCGGGTGATGATCATGGGGTCTCCTCCCGGGAGGCTCGCTCCCGATAGATGCGCTCCACGACTTGCAGGGCGGCCTGCGCATCGGCGATGCCTGGCCGTGGCTGGCGCTTCAGCCGGATGTCCTCCAGAAAAGCGGCGAATTCGGTTTCCCAGGAGTTATCGGCCATGGGGAATTCCCATGCGGTCGTTTCCGGCGGCCCCATCTCAGGGGACATTTTGTAGAACGTGAGGCGCTCCGTTCCATAGCTGCCGCCCAGGCCGGAGATTTCGAGCTTGCCGTCGCGCCCGCAGATCTCGAAGGAGAACAGGTTCTTCCATTCGGTCCAGCTCGCGTGCAGGAAAGCGATCTGCGCGGCGGCGGTTTCGAGCAGCAGAAACGCATTGTCTTCGACGGGCATTTTCCAGAAAAAAGAGGGCGTTCGTCCCAAGACCCGCGTGAAATCGCCCAGGAACCAGCGCGATAGATCGATCAGGTGTACTCCCTGATCGAGCAGTTCGCCGCCGCCCGAAAGTTCGGGATTGGCGCGCCATTCGCGCTCGTAGCCGGGGCGCCCGCCGTGCCCGTAGCGGCCGCGGATAAAGAACAGCGGACCGGTCGCGCCGGAATCGAAGATCGCACGAGCCTTTTGGACGGCGCGGTGATAGCGATGATTGAAGCCCACACGCACCAGTGCGCCGGTACGGCCGGCCGCCCCGGCTACGGCGTCCAACTCCGCCGCGCGGCGCGCGCCGGGCTTCTCCATGAACACGTGCTTGCCGGCATGCGCGGCTTCGGTGGCGATGGGCGCCAGCATATCGTGGGTGGTGGCGACGATCACGATGTCGATATTGAGCGCGGTAACGGCGGAGTGCCAATCCGTAACAGTCTCAGCGCCGGAATGCGCGGCGGCGAGCGCCATGGCGCGTCCCAGTTCGAGGTCGCAGCATAGGGCTAAACGTGCTCCGGCCAGAGAGCGGGCGCGCTTGGTCCCGATCAGGCCGCATCCGACGATGGCGACATTGAAGGGCATCGGCAGTCCACCTGTTAGAATAGCTGAGATTTGTGCGATGTCTCTCTAATCCTTCCCGCATATAATGAGGCGGCGACGATCGCCTCGACCATCCGCGAGACAGCCGGCTATTTCCGGGCGCGCGGTTTGCGCTATGAAATCATCGTGGCCGCGGACGGCGGCGACGGTACGCGCGAGCGGGCCTGCGAAATCGCGCGGCAGGGTGAGCCTGTACGCGTAATCGGCAATCGCGAACGCAGCGGAAAGGGCCGCGGTGTGCGCGAAGCCATGGCACTGGCGGACGGTAACATCGCGGGTTACGCGGACGCCGACAACAAAGTTCCCATTGAAGAATTCGATAAGATTCTTCCCTGGCTGAGCCAGGGCTACGACGTGGTAATCGGCTCGCGGGCCATGCAGGAGTCCCAGATCGATAAGCGTCAGCCGCTGTACCGGCAGGTGGGCGGCAAGGGTTTCGGAGTTTTCATGCGCGTCGTGGTAGGCCTCGATGGCATCACGGACTCGCAATGCGGCTTCAAGTTTTTCACGCGGACGGCGGCGCGGGAGATTTTCAGCCGGCAGCAGATCGACGGATACATGTTCGATGTCGAGATCCTGGCGCTGGCGCGGCGTCTGAACTACCGGATCCGGCAGGTGCCCATCCGCTGGCGCGACGACGGCGATAGCCGGCTGGATCTGGTGAGCGGGAACCTGCGGAACGTGGCCGACATTTTCCGCATCGGCGTGCGCGCCCGGCGCACACTAAGGTGAAGGTTGTGAGATGCGAATTCTGGTAACCGGCGCGGCCGGTTTTATCGGCAGTAACCTGGTGGACCGTTTGCTTGCCGATGGGCATGAAGTGACCGGTTTCGACAATTTCTCGACGGGGCAGGCCGAGTTTCTGAACGCCGCATCGGAGTCGCCGCGCTTCCGCCTGGAGCGGGGCGATTTGCTGGATCCCGAAGCGCTTGAGCGCGCCATGGAGGGCGTCGGGTTCGTATTTCACATGGCCGCCAACGCCGACGTCCGGTTCGGCACCCAGCACCCCCGCAAGGACCTGGAGCAGAATACCATCGGCACGGCGAACGTGCTGGAGGCCATGCGCGCGCGCGACGTGCGGCGCATCGCCTTCCCTTCCACGGGATCGGTCTATGGCGAACCAGCCATTTTCCCCACGCCCGAGGACGCGCCGTTTCCGGTACAAACCTCGCTCTATGCGGCTTCCAAGCTGGCTGCCGAGGCCATGATCGAAGCCTACTGCGAAGGGTTCGGTATGGAAGGGCACATTTTCCGTTTTGTATCGATCCTGGGAGAACGCTACACGCACGGCCACATTCTGGACTTCTACAAGCAACTTAGCGCGCATCCCGGGCATCTGGATGTATTAGGAGACGGGCGGCAGCGCAAGTCTTACTTATATGTCCACGATTGCGTGGATGCCATGTTGCTGGCTATCGAACGCGGCGCGGCCAGGCTGAATCTTTATAACCTCGGTACGGACGAATACTGCACGGTAAACGATTCGATCGGCTGGATTGCGGAGCGTTTGCAGTGCGCGCCGCGCCTGGATTATGGGGGCGGTGTGCGCGGGTGGATTGGAGACAGTCCATTCATATTTCTGGATTGCGCGCGCATCCGCGCGCTGGGATGGCGGCCGAAGCTGAGCATTGGCGAAGCGGTGTTGCGGACCGTGGATTATTTGCGAGGGAATAAATGGGTTGTCGAGCGGCGTTGATTGGGTGGCTCTCGCTGGCGGTCTGGGCGCAGGGCGGATTCGCGCAAGAGCGCAAGCTGGATGCCATCGAAAGCTTGAGCGCATCGCTGGAGGGGCTGTCGCGGCGCGTGAACGGCTCGGTGGTCAAGATTGTAACTACCGGATTCGGCCTCAGCGAAGACTCGGATTCCGGCAATGCGGCGATGCTCACCCGGCAGCGCGCCACCGGTTCCGGCGTCATCCTGACCGCCGACGGTTACATCGTGACCAACGCGCATGTGATCCAGGGCGCGCGGCGCATTCGCGTGCAGTTGTCTGTTTCCGAGCGCGCGGCGCGGCTGAGCCATTCGATCACCAAGCCGGCCGGCACCATTCTGGATGCCAAGGTTGTCGGGGTAGACCACGAAACGGATATCGCGGTCCTGAAGATAGAAGCTACGGACTTGCCGTACCTGATTCTGGGCGATTCGCGCGAATTGCGGCAGGGTCAATTGGTAATGGCTTTCGGCAGCCCGCTGGGCTTGCAGAATTCGGCCAGCCTGGGGGTGGTGAGCGCGGTGGCGCGCCAGCTCAAAGAGGATAGCCCGATGATCTATATCCAGACGGATGCATCGATCAACCCGGGCAACAGCGGGGGTCCGCTGGTAGATATGTCGGGGCGCGTGGTGGGCCTGAACACCATGATCCTGTCGCAGTCCGGCGGGAACGAAGGAATCGGTTTTGCCATACCTAGCGACACTTTGCGCAACGCCTACACGCAGATTCGGAAGGAAGGCCACGTGCACCGCGGGCAAATCGGGGCGACCGTGGAGACGATCACGCCGCTGCTGGCCGACGGCCTGCACCTGCCGCAGGACTGGGGCGTGCTGGTAGCGGATGTAGCTCCGGACGGATCCGCCGACAAGGCCGGCCTGCAGCCGGCAGATATTATTCTCAGCCTGGATGGCAAGCCCATGGAAAATGCCCGCCAACTGGAGGTGAATCTATACCGCTTTCCCGTCGGCGAGAAGGTGAGCCTGGAGGTGCTGCGCGGCAAGGACCGGCTTACCATGGACGTTCCGGTGACGGCACAGGACGACGACCCACAGCGCTTCGCGGACCTGGTGAATCCGGAAAAGGACCTGATTCCAAAGCTGGGGATACTGGGGGTCGAGATCGACAAACGCTTGGCCCCGCTGCTGCCCGATCTGCGTAAGCAATACGGCATCGTGGTGGCGGCGCGCGCGGCGGAAGCAGAAGGCCTGGACGTGGACCTGCGGCCGGGGGATGTGATTTATGCCATCAACAACGAGCCGACCGCAACCCTTGCGTCGCTGACTACCGCGCTGGCGCAAGCCAAGAGCGGCGACGCCGTGGTGCTGCAGGTGGAGCGCCAGGGACAGTTGATGTACGTAGCGTTCGAGATGGAATAGGTTATGAAATATCGACTACTAGGAAGAAGCGGCTTAAGAGTTTCGGAGATTTCGCTCGGAACGATGACGTTCGGCGAGGAGTGGGGCTGGGGCTCCGGAAAGGATGAGGCTCGTCAGATTTACGATGCCTACCGGGCAGCCGGCGGGAATTTCGTCGATACCGCCAATGTCTACACGAATGGCACCAGCGAGCAATTCGTGGGCGAGTTCATCGACGGTCACCGGCAGGAAATCGTGCTGGCCACCAAGTACACCAATGCGGCAACCGGAAACGATGCGAACGCCGGC
>JBEKIM010000075.1:0-20205 GCA_050011755.1 Bryobacteraceae bacterium
CTGAAAACAGTCCGCAACGCTTCTACAGCATAACCGCTCAGATCCGGCAGGAGCGCGCATCCTATTACGACATCCTGGAACGGACACAGAAGGGTGACTTGGATATCACACCCTGGATGGAATGGTTTCTCGGCTGTCTGGGGCGCGCCATCGACGGTGCTCAAACCACGCTAGCCGCGGTCCTCGCCAAAGCGCACTTCTGGGAATCGGTGGCCGGCGTCGCGATCAACGATCGCCAGCGCCCGATCCTCAACCGCCTGCTGGATGGCTTCCAGGGCAAGCTCACTACATCGGAATATGCGAAGCTCGCCAAGTGTTCCCAGGACACCGCCCTGCGTGATATTCTTGCGCTCGTCGAACGCGGCATCCTGGTCCGCGGCCCCGAAGGTGGGCGCAGCACCAGCTATGCGCTCGCGCCTATTGCGTGATCCGGCAATTGCGGTTTAGCTGCCCCACCGACAGCCCGATCTCGCCCGCCGCCGCCCGCGTCACCGTGAACTCCACCGTTTTCTTCTCTCCCGCGCGCAGCGCCACCCGCTCGAATCCCTCCAGCTCCCGCACCACTCCCGGATGCTTCACATACAACTGCACCACGTCTTCCCCTGCGCGCTTGCCGGAGTTCTCCACTTCCACGGAAACCTTCACGGGACCGCCCGCCCGCGCTGACTCCGGCGCGTGCAGGTTGTGGTATGTGAATGCGGTGTAACTCAGCCCATAGCCAAACGGATAGAGCGGCTCACCCTCGAAATACCGGTAAGTCCTGCCCTTCATGCTGTAGTCGTCGAACCGCGGCAACTGATCTTCCGACTTATAGAATGTTACCGGCAGCCGCCCCGCCGGGTTATAGTCGCCGAATAGGACATCCGCCAGCGCCGTCCCGCCGGCTTGCCCCGGATACCACAGTTCCACAATCGCCGGCACGTGCTCGCGCGCCCAATTCACCGCCACCGCGCTGCCGTTCAACAGCACCAGCACCACCGGCTTGCCCAGCGCGGAAACCTTCTGCAACAGCGCCTCCTGCACCCGCGGGATACCCAGCCGCACGCGGTCGCCGCCGCTGAAACCCTCCACCTGCACCTTCATCTCCTCGCCCTCGAGGCGCGGGGAAAGGCCCAGAAACATCAGCACGACATCGGCTTGGCGCGCCGCCTTCAACGCCTCCTCTTCATAACCGGCGTGCGGTGGCGCCCACACCAGCCGGATATCGGCATCGCCGTGCACTTCATGGAAGTCCACGCGGATCGGATAGAATTTGCCTGCCTGCAAGTCCACCGTTTCGTACTCGTAGCCGCGTTCGTGTACATTGTCGCGCGAAACCAGGCGTTTGCCGTCCAGATACACCTCGAAGGCATTCAAACCGGTCGCCCCGAGTTGATACTTGCCGCTTACCGGCGGCGCCAGAAAGCCGGTCCAGCGCACGCCGAAGTTGTCGTCGTCCATGTCCGCGCGCGGCGCGCCGTCGCGCCAGTCGAAATTCACCACCGGATCGGTGCGCGTGAAAATGGGCCGGGGATTCGCGGGAACCACGGCGGCCTTGCGCATCGCCTGCGAAACGAACGCCTGGCTGAAATAAGCGCGTCCGTTGAATGCCGCGGTATTGAAATACTCCGCGTGCAGACCGTTGCCGCGGCTGGCCGAATCGGAAACAAACAGCGCGCTGGCGGGCACCGTCTCCAGTAGCGGCATGCCTTCCGCGAGATCCGATCCCCTGGCGTACAACACCCGCGTGCCCGGACCCACTTTTTGCCGGATTCCCGCCAACGGCGTGACCGGATGAGACGGCTGGCCATTGTAGTTGCCTAGCAGCACTTCCACCGAATCCGCATTAGGCCCAATTACGGCGATGGTCTTCGTCTTCCGATCGAGCGGCAAGACGCGGCCCTCGTTCTTCAGCAGCACGATGGATTTGCGCGCCACTTCGAGCGCCAGCGCCTGGTGCTCCGCGCTTTCGTTCACGCTGTAGGGGATGCGCGCCCACCGCACCATTTCCGGCGGGTCGAACATGCCCAGCTTGAAGCGCGCCGTCAGCAGCCGGCGCAGGGCCGTGTCCACATCCTTCTCCGTCAGCAAGCTTTCGCGCACCGCCGGCACGATATTCTCATATTCGAGTCCGCAATCGAGATCCGTGCCGGCCTTGAGCGCCATCGCCACGCCTTCCGCCGCGGTCTTGGCCGCCTTGTGGCCCTGATAAATATCGCCGATAGCGCCGCAATCGGACACCACGTAGCCGGGGAACCCCCATTCTCCCCGCAGGATATCGCCCAGCAGCCGGGGATTCGCGCAGGCGGGCAGGCCGTCCACGCTGTTGTACGCGCACATCACCGAAAAGGCTCCGCCCTCCTTGACCGCCGCCTCGAAATGCGGCAGGTAGGTCTCACGCAGATCGCTCTCGGAAACGACCGCGTCGAAAACGTGGCGCGTGGACTCCGGTCCACTATGCACCGCGTAGTGTTTCGCAGTCGCCACCGTCTTCAGATACTTGGGATCGTTGCCCTCCAGTCCGCGGATGAATTCGACAGCCATGCGCGATGTGAGATAGGGATCCTCGCCGTAGGTTTCCATGCCGCGGCCCCAGCGCGGATCGCGAAAGATGTTGATATTGGGGGTCCAGAACGTCAGGCCCTGGTAGATGCCGCGTTTGCCGCGGCGCACAAACTCGTGATGTTTGGCGCGCGCTTCGTCGGAGATGGCCCCCGCCATACGAAGGATCAAAGGAGCATCCCAAGTGGCAGCCACGCCGATGGTTTCCGGAAAAACGGTGGCGCGCCCGGCACGCGCGACGCCATGGAGGCACTCGTTCCACCAGTCATAGGCCGGAACGCCGAGACGGTCGATGGCTGGGGAGGCGCTCAGCAACTGCGACGCTTTTTCTTCCAGTGTCATGCGAGAGAGCAGATCGTCGACGCGCTTTTCGAGCGGCTGCGCGGGATCTTTGTAGGTCTGCCCGGCCAGGGGCATGCACGCGGTCGCGGCTATCAGGAGCGCCACCAGGAACGCGGGGGGGCAAGACAATCGAACTGAGGTCATCGTTTCTATCATGCATCAAGTGGCTGCATATCGGATACACTGGTGCTGAAATGAAACAAATCTTTTTAGCATCGATTGCGGCCCTGGCCCTGCTCTCCCTGGAGCCGCCGCTGAAGGCCGCACAACCCTTCACCGGCCGCTGGGACCTGACCGTGACCACGCCCAAGGAAACCTATCCCTCCTGGATGGAATTCACCGGGACAGGCGGCAAGCCGCAGGTGCGGGTAGTGGGACGCGTGGCCAGCGTGCACCCGGCTACGGATGTGAAGCTGGATGGATCGCGGCTCTCCTTCACGACCTCGGAGTGGTTCGATGGCGAGATCAAAGTCACGTGGGAATTGCATGCCGCCGGCGGCAAACTAACCGGCGCCCAGAAGCGCGCGGACGGCGTTGAGGGCCAAATCGGGGGCGTGCCGGCGCCGGCCTTGAAACGCAACATGCCGGCGGTCTGGAGCAAGCCCGAGCCCTTGTTCGACGGCCAGGATCTGAAGGGCTGGGAGCCGGACGATCCCAAGAACAACCACTGGGTGGCGCAGAATGGCGAACTCGTGAACCAGGCGGCCGGCGCCAATATCCGTACTACGCGCAAGTTCGGCGATTTCAAGCTGCATATCGAATATAACTGTCCCAATGACGGCAATAGCGGCGTATACCTGCGCGGACGCTACGAGGTGCAGGTGGAATACGAGAAGCCCGGCGAGAACGACCCGTTCCACGGAATGGGATCGATCTATGGATTCCTGGCGCCGGCCATCGAGATCGCCAAGCGGCCGGGCGAATGGGAGAGCTATGATGTGACCCTGGTGGGACGCACGGTAACCGTGGTGCGCGATGGCAAAACCACCATCGATCGCAAGGAAATCCCCGGCATTACAGGCGGCGCCATCGATAGCCACGAAGGTGAGCCCGGGCCGCTGTATATCCAGGGCGATCACACCGGCGGGATGAAGTACCGCAATATTACGATCTCAGTCGCGGAGCGTTAAGTAGATGGCCTTGGAATTCACGACTTCATATATAAAAGACTCGCTGGCCCTGTTCCGGCATTATAAGAAGCTCGCCGAAGCAGCTATGGCGCAGGCAACCGACGAACAACTTTTCGTCACGCTTGATCCGGAGGCCAATTCCATCGCCATCGTGGTGAAGCACATGGCAGGCAACATGCGCTCGCGGTGGACGGATTTCCTGACCTCCGACGGCGAGAAGCCGGACCGGAATCGCGACACCGAATTCGAAGATGCGCCGCCCACGCGCGAGGCTTTGCTCGCAATTTGGGAGCAGGGCTGGGGATGTGTGTTCCGCGCACTGGAGCCCTTGTCGGACGCCGACCTGGAGCGCAGCGTTGCGATCCGCGCAGAAGCGCACTCGGTAATGCAGGCGATCAATAGGCAGATCGCGCATTATGCTTACCACGCCGGGCAAATCGTGCTGCTGGCGAAACACTTCCAGCATGCGCAGTGGCGATCGCTGAGCGTGCCGCGTGGCAAGTCCGCGGATTTCAACCGGCGCGTCACTTCGGGCGACGCCAGCCAGCGATAAGGACCGGCCGCCGGCTGCGCGTAACTTATCGCCTATTTACGCCGTCAGTGTAAGTGGATATAAATGAGAACAAGAAGCCTATTCTTGGTGGCGGCCCTTTTGTCGATGGCCGGGTGTGCGGCTACCGCCCGCCTTTACCCTGTCCAGGGTCCGCTAAGTGCTCTGACGCCGCAGCCGGTGTTTCCCGGTAAAATCAGCGGCTTGGTGAATTCGGGAAGCGTTTCCTTTACCTTGACCGGCGGCGAGGCGTGTAAAGGCCAGTGGACTCGCGTGGTGCCCATGAAGACTTCCACCGGGGCGACGATTTCCGATGCGCCGGCTTCGAACGGCATGCCCATCGTATGGGACGCTGTTTACGGTTCCGGCTATTACGTGTCTCATGTTCTGGGCAGCTCCCTGTATGCGAGGGCCGCGATTACAGGCAGCAAAGGTACCATTCTCGATGTGGAGTTCTACAAACCGGGAACCATGCATCTATTCGGCGTCGCCAAAGACAGCAAAGGGAATGTTTATAAAATGGCGTTCCCGTTTAACTGAGTGCGATCTCACTTAGCCTGCACATCGTGCGTTAGTTTTTCGCGCAACAGGTCTTCGATGTCTCCCACTTTCTCGCCCAGCAGATTCAGCTTGCGCGCCACCCCTTGAATCTCGGACTCGGCGCGCCGATTCACATCGAAATCCAACTCACTGCGCAAGCGGTCTTTCTTGTCCTGGCGGTTCTGGCTCATCATGATCACGGGCGCCTGGATGGCCGCAATCATGGACAGAAACAAGTTGAGCAGGATAAACGGATATGGATCCCACGCCGCGCCGCCCAGCCGCACATTGATGATGGTGTAAACGGAGAGCACGATCGAGAAAGCGATGATGAACGACCACGAACCGCCAAATCGGGCGACTACGTCGGCAACGCGTTCGCCGCGGGTCTCGCGCTCCTCGATCACATCATTCGGGTTGCGCGCCGCGCGCCGGCGCACCAGTTGTTGCGAGGCGTGGAACTGCCGGCCCAGCACGGTCAGCATGTCCATCCCGGCGTGCGGCTTGCGCTGGATCAGCACCTCGACATCGTTCCGCTCCACTTCCAGGCACGCGCATTCCTCCACGGCGAACGCGTCCGTCTGATGCGGCGTCTGGTCGAGCATAGAGGCGAAGCCGAAGAACTCGCCGTTTCCGGGTTGGTCGACGATCACTTCCTGGTGATCTTCGTCCACGGTAGTCAGCCGGACGCTCCCGGAAACCACCACGTAGGCCTTCCCTCCCGCGTCGCCCATCTTGTAAATCCGCTCGCGCGCGGCGAATTGCTTCAGCTCAACTTGAGCCGCAAGGACGCCCCTCTCATCCTCGTCCAGCAGCGCGAAAAGCGGGACGTCCTTGAGCACTTCGGGGTTGCAAGCCATCGGTCACCTCCGGCGGATGGCCCTGCTTCTATTCCACCACTCCGAGAATCTCGTCCTCTTTCAGGATCAGATACTCTTCGCCGTCGAGCTTGACTTCGGCCCCGGAATACTTACCGAAAAGGATGCGGTCGCCCGCTTTCACTTCCGGCGCCATGCGCTCACCCGTTTCCAGCAGCTTGCCGTTGCCTACCGCAATCACGGCTCCCTGTTGCGGCTTCTCTTTGGCGGTATCCGGGATGATGATGCCCCCCCGTTTGGTTTCGCCTTCTTCCAGGCGCTTGATGACCACGCGATCGTGCAAAGGACGCAGTTCCATGTTGTTCTCCTATCGTTGCGATTATAACCAATCGCGTGGGTGGCGCGAATTCCTTGAGCGCATCTCCTGCGCAACCTCGACTCTCCCGGATCGACCTACTTTAGGGAGAGTACTACCGACTAACGTACCAGCGTGAGGTGGGTGCTATCCTATTCTTGCACCCTTAAGGAGGTAGAGTCATGGCGAAAACAAGCCGCCTGCTTTCCGTACTCGCCTGCGCCGCAGCAATCGCAAGTGGCGCACGGGCGCAAGCTTTTTCCGTGCTGCATACGTTTCAGTATTTCCCGCACGGAGCCTCGCCCTACGCGCCTCTGTTACGCGATGCCAACGGCAATCTCTACGGCACCGCCAACGGCGGCGGCGAAAACAATGCCGGCGTGGTATTCAAGATCGACACAGCCGGCAAACTGACAGTCCTGCACACTTTCACAGGAGGGGCCGACGGCGGCAATCCCTGTGCGGGCGTGGTGGCCGACTCGGCCGGCAACCTCTACGGAACCACCTACCAGGGCGGCGTCGCTGGCGCCGGCGTCTATCACTCCGGTGCGGGCGTGGTCTACAAGATCGACACGTCGGGCAAGTTCACGGTTTTATACACCTTCACGGGTGCAACCGACGGGAGCGACCCCATTGCAGGCGTGACGCTGGATTCGGCCGGAAACCTCTATGGAACCACGTACTACGGTGGGACAGAGGGCGACGGCGGGTGTACAAGGTGACGGCAGCGGGTCAGGAAAGCGTGCTATTCAGCTTTCAGGTGTCGGGGGGCGCTAATCCGTTCGCGGGCGTGACTCTGGATTCCGCGGGCAACCTTTATGGGACGACCTACGGTGGCGGCCTGCATGGGGAGGGCACTGTTTACAAGCTGAGTCCGGCAGGCCAGGAGACGGTGCTGTGCAGTTTCCCCACCGCCACCGTCCCAGGAGGCGACCCTTTGGTCGGCCTGATTCTGGATGCGGCGGGCAATATGTATGGCGCTGTTGGCTGGAAGACAGTCCACGGGCTAAAGTCGGTGAGTGGAGAGAGCACGACGCTCTGGCTGCTGCCGTCGGTCTGATTTACCGGCAGGCCCACTTGAAGCGAGATGCTGCCGTCAGTCCAATCCGAAATATAGACCTCACATGTGCCGCTGGCGGTGGTCCAGTTCCCGCCCCTCGCCTCGTTGTCCTCGATCACTACGTAGCACAACGGCGAGACAGGGCTCGAACAGGGATTCGTCGGACTTGCGCCGGCCCACGGAAGGCCCGAGAGATACCCGAAGCCTTGGCCCACGATGGTGAGCGGCAGGGGCGGCTGCCAGGTGTTGAGCTCCGTCTGGGGCAACTGGTTGAACATCTGCACACAGAGGTTGGGGCTTCCCGTCGTGTCCTGGTCCTGGCAGTAGGGGGAATTATGCGCTGGCTCGGTAGATTGCCGCACTTGGGTCTGGAACTGCGTCGCCACGAAGTCAATGGTCGGTTGAAACGTCGGCTGAGGCGTGCCGGCTCCTGGGGTGCAGTTCAGGTTTGGAGGGCCGGTCGTGCCGGGGTATTCGTTGGGCCAGTACTGTTGGGGAAACCAAGACTGCTGATTGGGTGGTGTGTTGTTGGTGAAGATGTCGATGTTGCTCCCGGGGTAGACGCCAGCCGGAAAAGTGCCGGCTGCCGGGAGGTCGCCAGCCTGGAGCGCAGGCGGGGGCGGGAGCAGCGCCGGGCAGACGATTTCGGCGTCGGTGGGATGGCGGGCAAGCAGCAGGGGTGACCGTACTGACAATCGATGGCGAATGGCAATCGATCGGCGGCAGCTTACTTGCTGCTGCGCATCAACTGCTCGATATTGACTAACTCGGTAGGATAATTGCCCGTGTAACACGCATAACAGTATTCGTGCTTCTCGCTGTCTCCCACGGCCTCCCGCAGCGATGCCAGCGACAGATACCCCAACGTATCCGCCTCCACGAAGCGCCGGATGCCTTCCACATTGTTATTGGCGGCGATCAGTTCACGCTTGGTGGGAGTATCCACGCCGTAGAAACAAGGGGAAACGGTGGGCGGGCATGAGATCCGCAGATGCACCTCGCGCGCGCCGGCCTGCCGCATCATGCGTACGATCTTGCGGCTGGTCGTGCCGCGCACGATGGAATCGTCCACCAGCACCACCCGTTTGCCTTCCAACAGGTAGCGCACCGGATTGAGTTTCAGCTTCACGCCGAAATCGCGAATCGCCTGCGACGGTTCGATGAACGTGCGCCCCACGTAGTGATTGCGGATGAGCCCGTGGCGAAACGGCAGCCCGGACTCCGCGGAATATCCCTGCGCCGCCGCCACGCCCGAATCCGGCACAGGGACGACCACATCCGCATCCACCGGATGCTCGCGCGCCAGCAATCGGCCCAGCATTTCCCGCGATTTCTGTACGGGCCGCCCGAAGACAATCGAATCCGGACGCGAGAAATATACGTGTTCGAAAGCGCAGTGCGCCAGCGCCCGCTCCGGCGCGTAACGTTCGCGCGTGACTCCCTCGGGGCCCACGATGATCATTTCGCCCGGTTCCACATCGTGCAGGTAGACCGCGCCGATCAGGTCGAAGGCGCAGGTCTCGGATGCGAACACGTAGGCGATATGCCCGTTCAGTTCCATCTGGCCCATAGCCAACGGCCGGAATCCCTGCGGGTCGCGCGCCACGATGACGCGGTCCTCCGCCAGGAACACCAGCGAAAATGCGCCCTCGATCTGCAGCAGCGCGTCGCGCAGGGCGCCCGCCAGCGTGCGCTCCGAAGAGTGCGCCACCAGGTGCAGGATCACTTCGGTGTCGCTATTGGCCTGAAAGATCGATCCGCGCCGTTCCAGCTCCGCGCGCAATTCGATGGCATTGGTGATGTTGCCGTTGTGCGCCACGGCCACGCGTCCCTTGTTGCACGCCACCGAAAAGGGTTGCGCATTCAGCAGCGCCGTATCGCCCGCGGTCGAGTAGCGGGTGTGTCCGATGGCCAGCTTGCCGGGCAGCTCAGCCAGCACCGTGTTGGTGAAAATGTCCGCCACATGGCCCATGGATTTCCGGCAATGAATGTCCGCGCCGTCGCTGGTGCATATGCCCGCGCTCTCCTGGCCGCGATGCTGCAGCGCGTAGAGGCCCAGGTACGTCATCTTGGCGGCCTCCGGATGGCCGTAAATGGCGACTACGCCGCACTCATCATGGAATTTGTCAAACATGGTGTTAGACCGTTTATGACCGCAGTTGCTTTTCGAGCGAACCTTCGTAGTTCTCTCTGAGGCTGTCGATAGTAACAGAAATCAGCGTTGCGCCGCGATTGCCGATGCCCAATCCGTCATTCATCGTGATGCCTATACGCGGCGCCGCCACGCCGTGACTCGCGGCGATCCGGATAACCTCATCCGGGCTTTCAGTCGAAACCAGAATGCGCGACGGACCTTCGTGGAACAGCAGGATTTCGGGACTGAGGTCCGATTCGAAATGCAACGCCGCGCCCACGCCGCCCATACAGCATTCCGCGGCGGCCACTGCCAGGCCGCCATCGCTTACATCGTGCGCGGATTCGGCCAGGCCCGCCGCGACGATCTCGCGCATGGCGTCGTGTACCCGCTTTTCGTAATCCATATCGAGCGCGGGCGGCAGGCCCCAAAGCTCGTTCAGAACAACCTTGGCATATTCCGTGCCGCCGAAGCGGACTTCGTCGCAGTCGCCCAGCCCGCCCAAAAGAATAACGGGCTGGCCGGCGGTCTTGAAGTTGCGCGTCACCGGCGTGGCGGTCCGCAGCAGGCCCACAATGCCGATCACCGGTGTCGGCCAGATGCCGTCGCCCAGCGTCTCGTTATACAGGCTCACGTTGCCGCCCGTTATAGGGGTCTCGAAGAAGCGGCAGGCATCCGACATACCCTCGATAGCTTCCACAAGCTGGCCCATAATTTCGGGCCGTTCCGGATTTCCGAAATTCAGACAATTGGTGGCGGCCACCGGCTGCGCGCCCACGGTCGCCAGGTTGCGGCAGCATTCGGCCACCGCCAGTTGCGCGCCTTCGCGCGGCGAAAGGTAGCAGTAGCGGCTGTTGCCATCGAGCGACATCGCTACCGACACTCCACTTTCTTTGATGCGCACGACCGCCGCGTCGGCTCCGGGTCCGGCGATGGTGTTGGTCCGCACCATGTGGTCGTACTGCTCCCAAATGTATCGCTTGGAGCATATATCGGAGGACGCCAGCAGTTTTGTAAGAGCCGCTGCCGGATCTACCACGGGCCGGGCGGCGGGCGTAGCGAGCGGACGGGCAGGCGGCGCGATGTGCGGCCTATCGTATAGCGGGGCTTCGTCGGCCAGCTCGCGATTGGGGATCTCGGCGACCGTGCGTGCATGTTGCTTCACGCGCAGCAGCCCATCGCCGGTAACCGTGCCTATGGTGACGGCATCCAGCCCCCACTTGCGGAATACGCGGAAAACTTCGTCTTCCCTGCCCTTGGCAGCCACCAGCAGCATGCGCTCCTGCGATTCCGAGAGCATGATCTCGTACGGCGTCATGCCGGTTTCGCGCTGCGGCACCCGGTCCAATTCAATTTCGATGCCTGTACCGCCGCGGCTGCCCATTTCGCAGGTCGAGCACGTCAAGCCTGCCGCGCCCATGTCCTGTATGGCCACAATCGCGCCGGTTTGCATGGCTTCCAGGCACGCCTCCAGCAGCAGCTTTTCGAGAAACGGATCGCCCACTTGCACATTGGGCCGCTTCTGTTTGGATTCCTCGGTGAACTCGGCCGACGCCATCGAGGCGCCATGGATGCCGTCGCGGCCGGTCTTCGCGCCCACGTAGATCACGGGATTGCCGACGCCCGCGGCGCTGGCGTAGAAAATATCTTCCTTCTTCGCCACGCCCAGCGCAAAAACGTTCACCAGCGGATTGCCGTTATAGCACGGCTCGAAAATGCACTCGCCGCCCACCGTGGGCACGCCGAAGCAATTGCCGTAATGTGCGATGCCCGCCACCACCCCTTGCAGGATGCGGCGGTTGCGCGGCCCGTTTGCCGCATCGTCCAGCGGGCCGAAGCGCAGCGAATCCAGCACCGCGATGGGCCGCGCGCCCATGGTGAAAATATCGCGCAGGATACCGCCGACGCCCGTCGCCGCGCCCTGAAACGGCTCGATGAAACTGGGATGGTTGTGGGACTCGATCTTGAAGGCGATCACGTAGCCGCCGCCGATGTCGACGATGCCCGCGTTTTCGCCCGGACCCTGCACTACTGCCTTGCCGCGCGTGGGCAACTTCTTCAGGTGCAGGCGCGAGCTTTTATAGGAGCAATGCTCGCTCCACATAACGCTGAACACGCCCAGCTCCGTGTAATTCGGCGCGCGCCCCAGAATGTCGACGATCTTGCGATATTCCGGTTCGGTGAGCTGGTGCTGGGCGATCAGATCGGGCGTGATCGCTAGGGTGCTCATATCTGCAGCGGCGCCGCCATCACCATGGCTTCCACCATAGACCGGAAAATGACGAGGCCGTCGCTCGATCCCATCAGCGGCTCGGTGGCCCGCTCGGGATGCGGCATCAAGCCCATCACATTGCGGCGGGCGTTCAGAATTCCCGCGATATCGCGCATGGAACCATTGGGATTATCCAGATAGCGGAAGGCGACGCGATCTTCGGCTTCCAGTTCGTCCAGCGTGCGCTCGTCGGCCACATAGCAGCCTTCTCCATGGGCGATCGGCAGGCGCAGGACCTGGCCGGACGAAGCCGCGGACGTGAAGGGCGAGTCCAGCGTCCCGGTACGCAGCCGCACCTCGCGGCAGATGAATTTCAGATTGCGGTTGCGCATCAGCGCGCCGGGCAGCAGGCCGGCTTCCACCAGAATCTGGAAGCCGTTGCAGATGCCCAGCACCAGTCCGCCATCCGCTGCGAACCTGCGGACGGCTGCCATCACCGGCGAAAACTTGGCGATCGCGCCGCAGCGCAAATAATCGCCATAAGCAAAGCCGCCGGGCAGGATCACCGCATCGATATCGCCTAGGGTTGCCGAATCGTGCCAGATGAATTCCGCTTGATGGCCCAGATTGTGGTTCACCGCAAACCACGCATCGTGATCGCAATTACTGCCGGGAAAGACAATAACGCCAAATTTCATGAGCTTCGAAAATGCCGGGGAGGTTATATCCCATCTTAGCAGATGGGCCCGCCGCGCGTTCGCCCGGAAACGTCGGACACACGCGCGTGGACTTGCTCGGCGAGACCGCCACCGGCGAACTGGTTCACATCGAACTGCAGAGCACAAACGACCCGGACATGCCGCTGCGTATGGCGGAGTACTGCCTGCGCGTGCGCAGGAACTTTCGCAAATTCCCGCAACAGATCTGCGGTCCAAAACTGAGCTATTCCTATCGGACTGTGGACATTCGGGAGCTGGACGGAGAGCGCTTGTTGGCCAGTTCTGAAGTTGGCGATAATATAGTTGCGATTTTAACCAGCCTGCCGGATCGCAGGGCTACCGTTCGCCGGATCCTGGAGCGCATCGCCAGGCTCAGCCCGGGAAGGTGGGAGGCGATGCTCCGGCGCCTGTCGATATGGCCGGATTGCGGGGCTTGGGTCAAGTTGTTAAGGAGGAAGCGAGAAAGATGCCCACTACCGATATCCTGGATCATGACCTGATCGGCCCGGCCACTAAAGAAGGCGCGCTGGCGGTTTTGCAGCCACTAATTGAAGTGCGGTTTGGCTCGCTGCCGGCGTGGGCCGAAGAGCGCTTAGCCGGGATGCACCCCCGCGCAGTCATCCCTCTCGGCCGCCGCGTGCTGCACGCCGCGACTCTGGAAGAGTTGCTGCAATAGGGACGGCGGCGGCCGCGCTCGCGATTCAAGGCTTATGCGGCTTGAACAGCAGGTCGAACCACAGTTTCCAAGTCTTGCCGCCGTCGATAGAGGCGAACGCAGTTTCGCGAACGCCGCCGCTCACGGCTTTCCACACGCCGCGGACCCGCCTCTCTTTCCCATCCACCGTACGGTCGGCTCCTAGAAGGACCATCTCATCGCTTTGAAACTGACCATCGAGCAACAGCAGTTCGCCCCGATTGGTAACCCAACTCTGATGCCACGCTTTTCGCGATGCATCGTACAGGCTGAAGCTCTGGCCCCGGTGACCGTCCGCACCTTGATAGTCTTCCCGTAAGACGCATCCATCCAGGATGCGATCCACGCGCAGCCGGGCGACCGCAACCGCTGGACGATCCGCGTCGAATGCATCCCAGTCGCCCGCCCAGAAATCGAACTGCCGGTATTCCGGTGCGGTGCATGATACCGCGCCGGCCGCCGTCCGCGCCGTGGGCAAATTCGCAAAAACCACCACGGCGATCGAACACAAGCTGCGGATCGTCATGCGCGCGGCCTACTGGATCGCCACCAGGATGCCTGTCTGGCTATTGTCGACGCCGCCGAATGAGATAAACAACGGAGCCAGTCCCGAAGGCACTCCTTCGGGGACCACGATGTTCACCTGCAGCGCGCCCGCAACCAGCCCGGGCGCCGCGCCCACGTATTGAATGGTCGCCGGCACATTGGCGATGGTCGCCCCAGCGTACAGCAGCGGCGCTGGGAGGGGTAACGACAACGGCTCGATGAGCCCGTCCACTCCCGGCGGCGACGTCTGGCCTTGCCCAGTGGCGAAGACCTGGATGATCGAACCGGCGCTTGCCGGATTGCTGGAGGACACCAGTTGATAGTGCAGATCCAGGATCGCTCCGGGGCCCTGGCCGGAAGCGTCGGCGCTGAAAATGCCGGGGCTGGCCGAAACGACTGGCAACATCACCGCGTTCGATTGCGTTTTCCCAAAAACGACATTGATGGAGACATTGGATGCACCCGCCAGTTCGTACGGGACGATGGTGTTGATTTGTCCGGCGCTGGCGTACAGGATCGGTCCAGGGTATCCGTTGAACATAACCTGTACGCCGGCAAGGTTGGTCGCAATGAGTCCGTTTGCGATTGTAGGGTACACTGCTTGGGCAGGTCCGAGATAACTGCCGAATACCGAGACGATTTCGCCCGGCGCGACGCCACCTGTCAGAAAGCTTGCCGCGTTAGCCACATGGTCGATCGAGGGCGGCAGGGTGGTCACCAAAAAGGTAACTGGAATGTTTGCCTGCGGGTTCCCGTTCGCGCTGACCGTGATCGAACCGGTGTAAGAGCCGGCTCCCAGATTCGCGGGATTCACCGCGACCGAAAGAGTGGCGGGGGTGGTCCCGCCGGTAGGTGTAACGGAGAGCCATCCGGCGCTCGAAGCTGAAGCCGTGAATGTCACGGCCGCGCCCGCGGCAGTCACCGACAGGCTCTGGGCTGCCGGTGGTGGATTGCCGGTGGCGTACGAGAACGCCAACGGATTCGGCGTAACGGTTACGAGCGCGGGGGGCGAAACAATCAGCGTCACGGCCACTGTCTGCGCCGTACCGCCCGCTGGAGTGACCGTAATGCTCCCGGCATACGTGCCGGTCGGGAGGCCCGCCGTATTCAGGGAAACGCTTAAAGTGGTGGTCCCTGTGCCCGACGTCGGAGTCACCACCAGCCATTTGCCGCCGCTGTTGGTGCTGACGCTAGTCGTAAAGCTTTGTCCGCCGGTAACCTGCAGGTTCTGCGGCGGCGCCGCCGCGCCATTCTGAAAATACGCAAAGGTGAGCGTGGATGGGCTTACCGTGAACGGGCCGCTGCCCACCGTGAAAGTGACCGGGATATCCGTAACCACCCCGCCGGTAGTAGTCAAAGCGATATTGCCCACATAAGTTCCCCCGGACAAACCGGTGGCGTCCGCCGTGACGGTCAAGGGAGTGCTGGTGCCATTCGCAGTGCCGCTCGTGGGGCTGACCGAAAGCCAGTCCGGTCCGGTGCCTGTGATGGTGGCGCTGGCAGTATACGAGAGCGACGGGGCGGCGGTAACTCCGATGGTCTGGCTTTGCGGTCCGCCGCCCGCGGCCGCGCTGAACGCCAGCGAGGTGGGGTTGGCAAGCACCGGCGTCGCACCGGCGACTTGCAGCAGGACCGGCACGATCACCGAATCCCCCGCGGAGGGTATCAGGATAATATCCGCCTGGTACGTCCCGGTAGGTAGGGTCTGCGGCAACACGGTAACGGTCAGGATGGCGGGAGTGGTGAGACTGGTTTCGATTGAGCTGATTTGCAGCCAGGACGGCAGTCCGGGCGCATAAATGAATTTCTGCGGCGCTCCGCTACTGACGCCGACGTCCAGCGTCATAGGCGCCGGAACAGCGGTACCGCCGTAATACGACACCATGAAATCGCCCACGCTGGGGGTCAGCACAGGAGTCGCGGACACTTCGAATGTCACCGAGATCCGCTGCGTATGCGAGCCCAACTCAATGCTTACTGTGCCGGTGTAGGTTGCCGGTACGAGGCTCCCGGGATTGGCGTAGACCGTCAGCTGGACGGGAGTCGGGCCGCTGGCTGACGAAACCGAAAGCCAGGGTACATCCACAGTGGCCAAATACTGCGTGTTCTCCGCCCCCACTACCGAAACGGTTTGGGGCTCGGGGGCCGGTCCACCCTGCTGCGACACGAACGTCAACGCCGTCGGATTGGCGAGGCCCGACAGGGCGGTGACCAGGAGCGTGACGGTAGCCACCTGCATGCTGCCATCCGCGTCTGTCGCGGTAATCGTGCCGGTATACGTGCCCGCAGCCAGGCCCGCCGGATTGACAGTCACATTAAGATTGGCAGGCAGGGAGCCGGAAAGCTCTGTCGTTCCTCCGTTCAGCAGGAGCCAGTTTCCGCTGCTGGCGCCTTGTGCCGTATAAGTATTCTTCGGAAGCAAACTGGAAAGCGCCAGCACCTGTGGCGGGGGAGTGGTTCCTGCCGCCGTGTATGAAAATGTGAAGGCAGTTGGGCTGGCTGACAGCGTATTCGAGCCTACCTGGAGCGTGACGGGAATGATCAGCGGAGCGCCGAAGGCGGGCGTTACCGTAATGCTGCCCTGGTAGGTGCCGGCAGTCAGGTTGAGAGGATTGACGGTGACGGTGAGATGCGCCGTGGTGGAACCTGAGTCGGTGGTCACCGTCATCCAGTTTCCCACCGACGACAGTGTGAAGCTGACTGGGGCGAAGCCGGTGCCCTCGAGCGTGACGGTCTGAGTGGTCACCCCGTTCGGCGCAGTGAACGACAGCGACGTGGGCGCCGGGATAATCGCCAACGTTCCGCCCACACTGAACGCGATGGGGATGGTCAAATTGGCGAAACCGGGGGCCTCGACGGTGAGGCTCGCCGTGTAAATGGCCGGATGGCTCAGCAGTTGGTTCAGGGTGTTATCGTCGAATCCCACCTGGATCGTGTCGCCCTGGACCACCGGCGCCGGAAACAGGGTGGCTGCGATGCCGGTTGGCGGGTTCAGGATCACCGTAATCACCGGCGAACTGCCATCGCTGGCGCTGATCGCCACGTTTACTGGCAGAGGTTGCTGCTCGCCGCTGCTATATGCGAAATCGACGGCGCTAGGCGACGCCGAAAGCGCCGGTGGCGTGGAGGCAGCGGCAATCGACGCAGCCGCAACCAGAAATAAACAGAGCTTGAGAGCAAGAGATCCGCGGATCTTCATATTAAAACCTTCGCAAATAGATGATATACCAAAGCGCCGTGCGTTGAGCCACCCCCATCGCGGCCGGCTATTTCAAGATTTGAAATAGATTGCTGTAGTCGTCCGTCCACATGCGCATTTTCCGCGGCTGCGGCACCATCACCGCGGCCGTGCGCAGCAGGGGCTTGTCGAACAGGCCCGTGTTCGAAGTAACCAGCACCCAGGTAGAACCGAACACGTCGTTCGCTTCGTCATCCGTATCGACGATCCGCGCGTCTTTGCCCAGCGACGCGGCGGCCAGCTTCACCACCGGCGTGAGATCCAGATGTTTGTTCGAAACATGCACCGCCAGCACGCCATCCGGCTTCAGATGCCGGAAGTACAAGACAAATGCTTCGCGCGTGAGCAGATGCACCGGGATGGCGTCGCTCGAGAACGCATCCACGGCCAGCACATCGAAGTTTTTTGGCGATTCCCGCTCCAGCGAGAGCCGCGCATCGCCCAGCGCCACATCCAGGCGGGCCTTGCAAATCTTGAGGAACGTAAACTCTGTCTTTGCCAGCCGCAATACCAGCGGATTGATTTCGTAGAACCGGATATAATCGCCGGCCCGCCCATAGGCGGCCAGCGTGCCGGTCCCCAATCCGATCACTCCTAGCCGCACGGGGCCGCTCTCCTGGTCCTGCCGGATGGCGCGCCCTACGCCGGAGTTCACTCCGTAGTAAGTCGTGGCGCGATCCTGAAACTTGGGGTTCATGAATTGCTCCCCGTGTGTGATGGTGCCGTGCATCAGCCGGCGAACCGGTTCCTCGCTATCGTCGGCGGTCTCGTCGATCACTTTCAAACCGCCATAAAAGTTGCGCACAATCAATCGCGCGTCGCTGCCGCGCTCGTGGATCACGAATCCGAGATACCCCGCCACGGCCAAACACAACGCGGCCGCGGCCAGCGGGATGGGTCGCTGCCACGCGCCCCCTAAGCCGCTCTCGGGATCGGCGCGCAATACCGCCAGCACCACGAAAGCGCAGGCCGCCAGCCCCACCGGCAACTCGTAGAATCCCGCGAAAACGCGGGGCGCGATCAACGCCACAAACACGCCGCCCAAGGCGCCGCCCAGCGCGATCATCACATAGAAAAAGGTCAGCCGGCTGGGGTGCGGCTTCAACCGCGCCAATTCCCCGTGGCACACCATGCAGCAGATAAAGAGGCCCACGGCGAAAAACGGGATCATTACCTTAATCGGATTGTTCTGAAATTCCGGCGAGAGCCCATACGCCATAGTCCCCACCGCCACCGCGAACAAGCCCAGGAAAAACCTGCGCCGGTACCACCACGCGCCTTCAAAACACAGGATGAAGCTGAGTAAATAGATGCTCAGCGGCAATATCCAAAGGAACGGAATCGCCGCGACGTTCTGGGTCAGGTGATTCGTGATCGCCAACAGCAGGATCGAGGCACAGGCCGGCAGCGCAATCCAGAAGAACACGCTGCGGGCTGGCGGATCAACCTCGGCTGACGGCGCAGGCTCCCCGGGGGCGGTCTCCCGCCCCAGCCAGGCGGTGGCGGCGCATAGCGCGATGAAGATGCCGAACGCCCACGACCAACCGAGCGCCTGTTGGCGCGTTCCCAGCCACGGTTCGAACAGCACCGGGTAGCTGATCAGGGCGAACATCGAGCCCGCATTCGACAGCGCATAAAGCCGGTACGGCATGGCGCCGCGATAGCGCCGCGCGTACCAGGCCTGCAACAGCGGGCCGGTAGTGGAGAGCAGGAAGTACGGCAGCCCCACGGTAGCCCCCAGCAGCAGCAGGATGCGTAGCGTCGGGTCCTCGCCGCCCGCCGGCTTCCAGGATACCGACGGCCAGATCGGCAGTACTGCCAGGCTCACCGCCAATAACCCCATATGGGCCACAATCTGCGCGCGCGGCCGCAGCTTGCGGTAGAGCCAGTGCGAGTATAGATACCCGAGCAATAAGACCGACTGAAAGAACAGCAGGCACGTCGTCCACACGGCCGCCGACCCGCCAAACCATGGCAGGATGATGCGGGCAATCACCGGCTGCACCTGGAACAGCAGGAAGGCGCTTACCAGAATAGTCAGGGCGTAGAGAAGCATGGTTAGGAGCTGTAGGTTGGCGGGTTGCGCGTACTCTACTTGTAGGCGGCGATGCCCGTGACCCTTTCTCCAATCACCAGCGTGTGGATATGATCGGTTCCCTCGTAGGTCTTCACAGTTTCCAGATTACACAGGTGCCGCATAATGGGGTATTCGTCGGTGATGCCGTTGGCGCCTAACAGATCGCGGCTGAGCCGCGCGCAGTCGAGCGCGATCGCCACGTTGTTGCGCTTCAGCATGGAGATGTGCGCCGGCTCCAGCTTCCCTTCGTCCTTGAGCCGCCCCACTTGCACGGCCAGCAATTGCGCCTTGGTGATCTCGGTAATCATCCAGGCCAGTTTTTCCTGCACCAGTTGATGCGATGCGATGGGCCGGTCGTCGAACTGTTTGCGCAGGATGGTGTACTGGCGGGCTGTCTCGTAGCAATCCATGGCAGCCCCCAACACGCCCCAGCCGATCCCGTAGCGCGCTTGCGAAAGGCAACCGAGGGGCCCCTTCAGCCCCTTCGCCTTGGGCAGCATGGCATCCGCCGGGACGCGGCAATCGGCCAGCGACAAACTGGAAGTCACCGAGGCGCGCATCGACCATTTGCCGTGAATGTCGGACGACGTGAATCCGGGCGTGCCTTTTTCGACGAGGAATCCGCGGATGCCCTCCTCGGCGCGCGCCCAGACGATGGCGACATCCGCCAGCGTCCCGCTGGTGATCCAGGTTTTCTCGCCGTTCAATATCCAATCGCCGCCATCGCGCCGGGCGGTGGTGCGCATGCCGGCGGGGTTCGAGCCGAAATCCGGCTCCGTGAGCCCGAAACAACCCACCGCCTCGCCGCTTTGCAGGCGCGGCAGCCATTTCTGCTTCTGCTCCTCCGACCCGTAAGTGTAAATCGGAAACATCACCAGCGCGCCTTGCACGCTGACGAAGCTGCGCACGCCGGAATCCCCGCGCTCCAGCTCCTGCATGATCAAGCCGTACTCGACGTTGCTCATGCCGGCGCAGCCGTAACCCTCCAGGTTGGCGCCAAAGAAGCCTAAGCGGCCCATTTCCGGCACCAACTCGCCCGGAAACCGCGCATCGCGATAGCAGTCGCGAATGGCCGGCAGCACGCGATCGTCCACGAATTGACGCGCCGTCTGCCGCACCAGCAATTCCTCTTCATTAAACAGAGAATCGATGCAAAGATAATCTACGCCACGAAAAGCCATATAATCAAAGCCTATCAGACACCATCAAAACAGGTATTCATCCCGATTTCACTGGGACCCTTCTCCGA
>JBEKIM010000076.1:0-19831 GCA_050011755.1 Bryobacteraceae bacterium
TTCGGTGGGGGCTTGCGGCTGCCACTCGGATTCGAGCACATCGCAGAGTTGCTGGTAGGCGGCCTCGTCTTCGTGGATGAGGACGACGCAACGCGCGCGGAGTCCGAAGGTGAGGGCGTTGAGGCGGACGGCGGCCTTGCCTTCCGGGGAGACCGGGCCGGTGGAGTGTTGCGCGTTCGCGCGGTTGGCCTGGTGTTGTTTGCGGGAAATCAGCATGAGTTATTCCTTGCGGTTGGATTTAGGGATGGGATGAGGATTCCATACCCGATTTCATTTTAGGGCCGCGGTTGATGGGGAACCGCGGTATGGGGAGGGTGGGGGATTAGTAAGCGGCGCGGGTGCAGTTAGATGCGGGGGCGGATTATATTTTGCAGATTGGTGACCGTACCGGCAGCGGGACTTAAAAGTCCCGCCGGCACGCTGAAGCGTGCGCCACGGGCTGCGGCCAGTCAGTCCGCCGGCTTAGGCGGAATAGAGGAAGGCTTCGATTTCGTCGATGCGCTGGTCAGCGTCGCCGTAGCCTATGTCGATCAGCTCTTTGGTGTACTTGGAAGTGAACAGCAGGTAGCTCATCAAATCCGAGCAGGACGCGGGGTCGCGGCCCAGGCTGTTAATGAAATACTGGATCAGATAGGGCATGTCCTTCTGGTGTACTTCAGCCAGATGCGACAAATCCACAGAGGGCGTCAGGAGCAGTGTCTTCAACGGGCGAATCTTCTCGCAGGCTTCGGTGCCAGGTTGGCCGATCTGGCCATTGCCGAGTAACTGGTTCAGGCGCTCCAGGTGTTCGATGTCGGCCGCCAGATGATCCAGAAACATGACGTTGAAGAGCACTCCCATGATCTGCGCCAGGGACGGGTCTCTCTGATCGGCCGCTTCCTCCTGGTGTTCCAGTTTTTCGCAGCGGACGCCGATCGCCACGATCCTCCGCGCCCCCAGGCGTACAACCGGGCTAAGGGGCTGTTGCAGGCGGATGCACCCGTCGCCGAAGAAGGCCGTGCCCAGCGCGGTTTGCAATTTCACGGGCCGAAAGACCAGAGGGATGGCGGCAGACGCGCAGATATGATCGACCGTGATCTTGGTGGCGAGGGTCACACGGCGGCTCCTGTTCCACATGGGATGTCCTTTTTTCCCCTGTATGAACAAGTAACTCTTGCCCGAGTTATAGTTCGTCGCGGAGACGGCCAGGGCGTACAGGAAGCCGCGCTTGATATTGGTCTCGATCAGATCGCAATGCAGGTGGGCTGCCAGAAAGTGGCGCAACGGCGAGGCATCCAACAAGGAATGGGCATTACCGCCACCGGCGACGCCGCCAAACGAGAGATCGAGGATCCAGGTCAGGGAGTTTTGGGCCTGCGCCAGCACATCGCAGCGAAAGATGTCGGAGGGTTTCAGGCTGGACCAGAGCCGGGCGAGCGTTTCGGTACACGACGAGAAATCGTCGCTTCCGGCCGCCAGCGCGCCGCCGTTAATCGCTCCGGCCGAAGAGCCGCCCACGATGGCGAACGGATTGCCGCGGGTTCGAATCCTCTTGATCTCCCCGATGCGTTGGAGAACGCCGGCCTGGTAAGCGCCGCGTGCGCCTCCGCCGGTCATGACCAGCCCCAGCGTGTTGTCCATTGTGCGCGGACTCCGATCCGCCTTGCGGAAGCATCAGTATATCAGAGGCGAATATCGATTTCAGATCGATACCTCTACAGAGAGCGCACGAAGGAATTGACGAAGCGGTCGATGTCGCCGGCCGTGTTATAGAGCGGCGCCGGCGCGACGCGCAGGATGTCGGGTTCCCGCCAGTCGCAGATCACGCCCGCGTCCGCCAGGCGTTCGCATACGGCGCGCACGGAGCCAGGCACGCGGATGGAAAGTTGAGCGCCCCGGCGCCGCGGGTCGCGCGGCGTGAGGATGGAGAAGCCGCGGCCGGCATGCCGGTCCAATTCCGATTCCAAATAGCCGGTCAGTTCCACGCTCCTCTCGCGCACCCAATCCATGCCGGCCTCGTCGAACAGATCCAGGGACGCGCGTAGAGCCGCCAGCGCCAGTATGGACGGATTGCTCACCTGCCAGCCTTCCGCGCCGGGCGCGGCCTCGAAATCGGGCCCCATGCGGAAGCGCGTCTCCGGCCGATGGCCCCACCAGCCGGCAAACCGCGGCAGATTTTGGTTTTGCGCATGGCGCTCGTGAACGAAACAGGCGGCAATGCTGCCGGGGCCGGCGTTGAGATACTTGTAAGTACACCACGCGGCGAAATCCACATCCCATTCGTGCAGCTTCAGGACCAGATTTCCGGCGGCGTGCGCCAGGTCGAATCCTACAATGCAGCCTTGAGCGTGGCCCAGGTGGGTCACACGCTCGATATCGAACGCGCGGCCGGAAGAATAATTGATGCCACCCATCAGGACCATGGCGACCGACTCTCCCTCACGTTCCAGAAGGTCCGCCAACTCGTCCTCTCCGGCCACCGTAAGGAGCGACTCGGCGGGATCGTATCCGTGAAACTGGACTTGCGACTTTACGGCATATTGGTCGGAAGGAAACGCGTGTTCTTCGATGACGATGCGGCGACGCCGGCCGGCCGGCCGGTAAAACGAGACCATCATCAGGTGGAGGTTCACGGTGAGGGAGTTCATGGCGACCACTTCAATGGGCTGCGCGCCTACCAGCCGCGCGGCCGGTTCCGCCACCAGGTTGTTGTACTGCACCCACGGATGGCGAGCCCGGAAGTGGCCTTCCACGCCCAATAGTTCCCAGTCCTCCAGTTCCCGCTCGAGGTAAGCGCGCAGGCACTTAGGTTGCAGCCCGAGAGAATGCCCGCATAGGTACGCGCGATCGACGCCCTCCGGGCCTTTGGGGATGTGGAAACGGTCCCGATAATCGACGCTCATCCGCGCCCCACGAACGGCATCTTGGTCGCCATCACGGTCATGAACTGCACATTGGCGTCCAAGGGGAGGCCGGCCATATATAAAACGGCATCCGCCACGTGCCGCACATCCATCACGGGCTCCGGCTTCCTGGAGCCGTCGGCCTGTGGAACCCCTGCCGGCATGCGCGCGGCCATCTCGGTGGCCGCATTGCCGATGTCGATCTGTCCGCAGGCGATATCGTACGGGCGTCCATCGAGCGAAATGCACTTGGTGAGACCGGTGATGGCGTGCTTGGTGGCTGTGTAAGGCGCGGAGTTGGGGCGCGGCGCATGGGCGGATATGGAGCCGTTGTTGACGATCCGTCCGCCGCGGGGTGTTTGCACTTTCATGAGCCGGATGGCTTCCTGCGCGCACAGAAACGCGCCGGTGAGATTGACGCTCAGGACCGCGCTCCACTGCGCGTAGGTTAAATCCTCCATGGGGATGCCGGGAGCGCCCATGCCCGCGTTGTTAAAGAGCAGGTCGAGCCGCCCGAATGCTTCCCGCGCGGCGGCGAAGAGCGCGCGCACGGCTTGGGGATCGCCGACATCGGTGGGCACGGCGAGCATGCGGCCGCCGCCGGCACGAGCCATGGCCGCGGTTTGCTCTAACGCCTCCACGCGCCGTCCGGCCAGCACGACCGAGTATCCGGCGCCTTGTAACGCCAGGCTGACCGCCCGGCCAATACCGCTGCCCGCGCCGGTGACCAACGCGATTCCGCCTATTGTTTCCATATTCTCTGGGGACAAGAATAGCAGACCGGGTCAGTTTGGTTTTGGAGCCCCTTTACGGCCGGTGATATACTGGGTACAGAGTCTTTCCAAGGGTCCAAATGCGAATCTTACCCGGGGTGGCACTGCTGGTTCTGGCCGGCAATGCAGTTTTTTCCACAACAATTTGGGGGGCGGATGTTGCCGTTCCTGGCGTTCCTAACTTCCATCAAGTGAATGAGCGGGTCTACCGGGGAGCTCAACCCCGCGCTGAAGGCTGGTCCAGCCTGGCTAAACTTGGAATCAAGACCGTGATCGACCTGCGCGAAGAAGGTGAGCATTCCCTGCAATCCGAGCAAAAGGCCGTGGAGGCCGCCGGCATGCATTACGTAAACGTGCCGTTGGCCGGGCTGGGGGCGCCGCCAGCCGAAAAGGTCTCGCAGGTGCTCGGTTTGCTGAACGGAAACGACCCTGTCTTCGTACACTGCCGGCGCGGGGCGGACCGCACCGGAACCATGATCGCGTGCTACCGGATCGCGCACGACGGTTGGAGCAATGAAAAGGCGCTGGCCGAAGCCAGGTCCCACGGCATGGCCTGGTTCGAGGTGGCCATGCAGCGGTATGTGCTGGCCTTCCACGCTACGGCCACGCAGTCGGCACAGGTTCCCGCCGAAGTTTCCGCCCAGCCCGCATCCCTCTCCTCCACGCTAAACTGACAAGAGAGTGGAAGAAGAAGTCCTCGGCAAGGCATACGATTCCCGGCTGATGCGAAGGCTGCTGGGATACATGCGCCCGTACCGCGGCTACGTCGGGCTTTCGCTCGTCTTCCTGCTGTTGCAGTCGATCCTGCAAGTGCTGGGTCCGCTGCTCACCAAGATCGCGGTGGACTGCTACCTGGCGCCCAATCCCACGCGCGTGCCCACGCTCTTCGACCGGTATCTTCCGGCCGGTCCCTGGAAGGGCCTGGAGGCCGTCGGCCTGCTCTATCTTGGGGTCTTGCTGGGCACTTTCGTTTTCGAATTCGCGCAGGTTTATCTGATGCAGTATACCGGCCAACTTGCCATGTTCGATCTGCGCAAGCAGCTCATGGCGCACCTGCAGGGCCTGGACGTAGCGTTTTTCGACCGCAATCCGGTGGGCCGGCTGGTGACGCGCGTGACCACAGACGTGGACGTGCTCAACGATCTCTTCGCCTCCGGCCTGGTCACCATTCTGGGCGATGTACTGGTGCTGGGATTCATCGTGGCGATCATGTTCAACCTGAGCCCCGGGCTGACGGTTCTGATGCTGGCGGTGATGCCGCTGGTGATCCTGGTGACCGCGATTTTCCGGCGCAGCGTAACGCAAAGCTACCGGCGCATCCGCATCGCCATCGCGAAAATCAATTCGTATCTGCAGGAGCATGTCACCGGGATCGTGGTCTTGCAGCTTTTCAACCGCGAGGCCAAGAGCCGGGAGGAGTTCGACGGAGTCAACCGCGAGCACATGGACGCCTATAAGGACGCCATCCTGGCGTATGGCTGGTTCTATCCGGTGATCGAATTCCTCTCGATGCTGGCCCTGGCCGGCATCCTGTCGTACGGCGGCTTCCGCATCGAGCGAGGCGCGCTGACGCTGGGGGTGGTGGTGGCGTTCCTGCAATACGGGCTGCGCTTTTTCCGCCCGATCCAGGATCTCAGCGAGAAGTACAACATCCTGCAAGGCGCCATGGCGTCGGCGGAACGGATTTTCAAGCTGCTGGATACAGGCGCGGCGATCCTGCCGCCGCACGATCCGCGTCCGGCGCCGTCTTCGGCGCGCATCGAGTTCGACGGCGTGTCATTCGCTTACAAGGACGAGGACTGGGTGTTGCGGGACGTGAGTTTCACGATCGAGCCGGGCGAAACCGTCGCGGTGGTGGGGCACACCGGCGCGGGCAAAACCACGCTGATCAGCCTGCTGCTGCGCTTCTACGATGTCAAGAAGGGCGCCATTCGAGTGGGCGGCAGCGACGTCCGCCAACTGGATCCGCGGGAACTGCGCCGCCAGTTCGGCGTCGTATTACAGGATCCGTACCTGTTCACCGGGACGCTCGAAGACAACATCCGGCTGGGCACGGAGGGCATCAGCCGCGCGGCCGTGGAGGACGCGGCCGAGCAGGTGAATCTGCTGGACTTTATTCATTCCCTGCCCGATGGATTCGCGCATTCCATCCGGGAGCGCGGCAGCGGCCTTTCCACCGGACAGAAGCAGCTCATCAGCTTCGCGCGGGCGCTGGCCCACAATCCGCGCTTCCTGATCCTGGACGAAGCCACCTCCAGCGTAGATACGGAGACCGAGTTCCGGGTGCGCGAGGCGCTCAGCCGCATGGTGGAGGGGCGCACGTCGATCATAATCGCGCACCGGCTATCGACGATCCAGCGCGCCGACCGCATCCTGGTGATGCACAAGGGCCGCCTGCGCGAAAGCGGAACGCACCAGCAGTTGCTGGCCCTGCGCGGCATCTACTGGAAGCTTTATCAGTTGCAATATAAGGACCAGGAAGTTGGAGCGGCCTCGCGCACGTCGTAGCGTGGGCGCCCCCGGCGCGATTGGCCCAGGGTGTAGGGCAAACGTCCGGCCGGAAGTCTTAGAAACGGGTACTCGTCATGATTCCTCTAAACCGTTATATCCCGATCGCATTTGTCGCCGCGGCCACGGCGCTTTCCGCCCTGGCGCAAGGCAATCCGGGCACGATTCTGAGCGCCGGATATGTATCGCCCACCGCCATCAACGTCGCGCCCGGCCAAATCATCACCGTTTACGCGGCCGGGGTGGGCAGCACCCTGACACAAGCCGTCTACGCGCCCGCCGGCAAGTGGCCCACGTCGTTGGCCGGAATCGGCGTCACCATCGTGCAGGGGGGTACCAACTATCCAGCGCCGATTCAGGAAGTGAGCCCGGTGGAAACGTGCGGCAGCGGATGCGGCGCCATTACAGCGATCACCATGCAGGTTCCGTACGGCCTATGGACCGGCTGCGCGTTATCGAACACCGCGTGCCCCGCATTGGTAATGCTTACCGAGTTTTTCGTCACGGAAAACGGCGTGGCGGGTCCGATCAGCGGTCTGAACCCGGAGGCTGACCAGGTGCATATCCTGACAGCCTGCGATCCGGTGATTACGGGAGGGGCTGGATCTCTTGCCTTTGGCGGCTGGCCGTGCCAGCCGATCGTGACGCACGCCGACGGCACGCTGGTTTCGAACAATAGCCCGGCCGTGGCGGGCGAGGAACTGGTGATTTACGCACTGGGGCTGGGCGCCACGACTCCCGCGGCCACGGCGGGACAACCGGTTTCGCAGCCTACGCCCACCGCTGAAACATTCACGCTGGACTTCAATTACCATCCGAATGCGCTGGCTTCGCGCCCGCCGATCCTGCCCTCGCCCGTAGCGGCCGGCGGAACGGCGCCGCTGGTGCCTTTGTTCACCGGGCTGACACCTGGATATCCCGGGCTCTACCAGATCAACTTCGTGGTGCCTCCCCTACAGGATGGCGAGTTGCCGTGCGAGGCCGGAGTGGCGCCGCCGCCAGGGGGCCTGGTGAACACCAACCTGACGGTGAGCGTGGGCGGCACGGCGTCGTTCGATGGCGCGGGCATCTGCGTAGCCCTGGTGGAATGAGACCGCGGGCCTGCTATGACGGCCGGTTTCGCGTATGGTGAACTGCACACGATCGCGGGGGAGCGGCGGCATTTGACTCCCGAGGACGCGGTCGCCGAACTGTTCGAAATCGCGCGCGAAGATGTGTATCGTTATCTGCTGACGCTGGGGCTGCCGCCCGCCCAGGCGCAGGAAGCCACCCAGGAAGTGTTCTTACGGCTGTACGCGGCCTTGCGCAAGGGGCATAGCATCGGAAACCTGCGCGCTTGGATCTTCCGCGTGGCGCACAATCACGGGTTGACGCTGCGCGGGCAGCAGCAGCACTGCCAGCCTTTCGAGCCGGAACTGGGACTGCGGATTCCGGATGGGGCCGGCAGTCCCGAACAGCGGCTGATCGAGCGCGAGCGGCGCGTGAATCTGGGGCGCGCGGTAGCCTCGCTTTCGCCCCAGCAGCGGCAATGCCTGCATTTACGCACGGAAGGTTTCCGCTATCGCGAAATCGCCGGCATTATGGGCATCAGCGATTCCACGGTGGGGGAGTTTCTGCGGCGGGCGATTGTCCGGCTGAGGAAGGCGTTAGATGGCTAACTGGCGGATGCATCCCGAAGAGGGCGACCTGCTGCGATATTGCGATGGCGAGTTGCGCGCGGAGGAGACGGCGCGCGTCGCCCGGCACCTGGAGGCTTGTTGGGATTGCCGCACGCGGCTGGACGACCTGACGGGAACCATTGCGGAGTACATGCGCTACCGGCGGGATATCCTGGAGCCGGCGCTGCCGCAGCCGCCGCGGCCCTGGGCGAATCTGCGCTTCGAATTCGCGCGTGTGGAGGCGCCGAAGCGCCTGCTCCCGAGGCCGGCGGTGTGGCTGGTGGCGGGTACGCTTACGGCGGGAACCGGCATCCTGTACTATGCGGCGAAGCCCCATCCGCCGGCCGCCGTGCCGTATGCGCAGGTTCCCGCACCGGCGGCGCGCCCGCTGCCCGCACCGCCTGCCGCACCGGCGCGCCGGGTTTCTCCGGTGGCCGCTCCGGGCCCCGAAGATGAATTGCGCGCGATCGCGGCTCTGGACCGGATTGGCGCGGACCTGGGCGATCCGATCGAAGTGGCGCGCACGCCCGCGCGCGTGGTGGTCACCTGCATCGGCCTGGACGCGGTGCGCATGCACGAAGTGCAAGACGCCTTGGCCGGACTGCCGCATGTGGAAGTGAAGCTTTCGCCGAAACCGGCGCCATCCGCGGCGGGCTCGCCGTTAGAAGTGGTGGGCACGCCGCAAACCGCCAGCGCGGCCGCTTACGACCATTTCGTGGACGGATTGCTGAAAAACAGCGACGCCATAATGGCGCGCGCACATGCGCTGCGGCGCCTGGCCACGAGCTTTCCGGCGGACGTGGAAGCGCGCCTGCCGGCGGATTCCAGGGCGCTGTTGGAATCCATCCGGCAACGTCACGAAGCAGGGCTGGCACGCGAGGTGGCATCGCTCGAGCAATCGGTACGGCCGTATCTCGGACCGCCTGCGGCGCGCGCACCCGGCAGTCCGGCCCCCCAGGATTGGCAGGCGCGCGCGTTGCGCGTTTTTGCCGAAGCCGCGCAGGTCGACCGGATGGTAGGCGCGGCGTTCGCCGGATCGCAGGGCGCCATCGCGGCCGCAGCCGACCCCGCGGCGCTGGCCGCGGCCATGGCAATGCTGGATGGCGATGTCGCCCGCTAAAATCGCGATACAGACGGCGGCGGTCGTCATTTGCATCTGGGCGCCGCTCGCAGCCCAGGAGACCGCGGGCCTCTCCGGCTTTGTGTGGGATCCATCCGGCGCCAGAGTGGCGGGGGCCGGCATCACGGCGGTGAACGAGGACACCGGCTTCCGGCGCGCCGCCGAAACCGACGCCGCGGGCGCATGGGAAGCGCCCTACCTGTATCCTGGGCGCTACAAGCTCACCGTGCGCAAAGATGGCTTTCGGACTATCGTGCAGTTCGGCGTGCCACTGCATGCCGCCGCATCCGTGCGCGTTGACTTTCACCTGCAGATCGGCGACGTGCGGGAAGTGGTCACAGTCTCCAGCACGCCCGCGCTGCTCGATTCCGACGATGTTTCCACGGGCACGCTCGTGGGCCGCAACTGGATCGACCGCCTACCGCTCGACGGGCGCGGCATCCTGAGTCTATTGGAACTGGCGCCGGGCAGCCTGATCACGCCGGCTACAGGGGGCGAGGCGGGCCAGTTCACGGTGAACGGCCAGCGCCCCAACGCGAACTACTTTACCGTGGACGGCGTGAGCGCCAACACCGGCGCCAATGGCGGCGGACAGCCGGCGCAAATGCCCGGCGCTTCCCTGCCCGGCATGACGGCATTCGGCAGCCTGCATGTTTTGGCGTCGATTGAGGCATTGGACGAATTTCAACTGCGCAGCTCCAGTTTTAGCGGGCAGTATGGTCCGTCGCCGGGGGGACAAGTGGCGCTGAGCACCCGTTCGGGGTCGAACGAATTTCACGGCGTGGCGCTGGGCGTCTTCCGCAACCAGGCTCTGGATGCCAACGACTGGTTCGCCAACAGTACGGGCCAGCCGCGCCAGCCCCTGCGTTTCGAGGATTTCGGCGGGGCGTTGGGCGGCCCGATCCGCCGCAACCGGACCTTCTTCTTCGTATCCTATGAAGGGCTGCGGCTGCGGCAGCCCTACACCTGGCAGGCGACGGTTCCCTCGCTCGCGACCCGGGCCGGGGCCCCGCCGCAATTCCAGCCGATCCTGCAGGCGTTTCCCGCGCCTAACGGGCCGGACCTGGGCGGAGGCATCGCGCAATGGACCGGCTCCGCCTCGCGGCCATCCAGCTTCGACGGCGCGAGCGTGCGCCTCGATCACGCGTTAACCAGACGGCTGCTGTTATTCGGCCGGTTCAGCGACACTCCCTCCGCGACCGCCTTCGGCTCTCCCGCTATCAATACTCTGACTTTGCGCGATGATTCAGCGACGATCGGCTTGAACGCCGCGCTGACGCCATCCGCCAGCAACGAACTCCGGCTGAACACGACCGAAACCAGCGGCAGTTCGGTTTGGGAAGACTCGGGCATTCCCACCACCTCGGGATGCTATACGGATGCCGCGCTGTTCGGGCCGGAAGCGCCCTGCGTTTCGTTTTACCGTTTTGTAGTGGGCGGAATCGAGCCGTTGTTTGCGGGCGCCAACGCAGGCAACGCGCAGCGCCAATGGAACCTGGTAGATTCCGTGGAAACCCGAAAGGGCGCGCATGAAATCCGGGCGGGCATCGACTATCTGCGGCTGGGCTTACGGCGCAGCGGACCTCTGGTAAGCGTTACGGTGACGGCCGGCAGCCTGCAAGCGCTGCTCGATTCCGGTTTCTCCGTTGGACTCTCGGAATCGGCGCAGAACAGCACCTCGATCGCACAGTTTGCCGCTTATGGCGAAGATACCTGGCGGGTGAACCCGCGGCTGACGTTCAGCTATGGATTGCGCTGGGATTTGGATCCGGCGCCGCGAGCACCGGCGGCTCCGACGCCCGTAGGGCCGGCCGCGATGCCTGGATCGGAACTCCCGATCTGGAACCCGCGCTATACAGATGTGGCCCCCCGGATCGGCGCGGCATACCGGCTGACGGCCGACGGGCGCACCGTTTTGCGGGCCGGAGCGGGGCGATATTTCGATGCGGATTTCGGCGCGGCGGTGGATGGCATCAATGGCGCGCCATACAATAGCTGGCAATTCAATGGCGGCGCCGGCGGGCCATCCACGGTCGTCTCCGCGCCCACGCTGGTGACCTACGGATTTGCGCCGGACTTGCGGGTACCGTCGACCTGGGAATGGAATGTCACCCTGGATCGCGTTCTTACGGGGAGCGACGCTTTGTCGGTGGCCTGGGTGGGATCCGCGGCGAACGATTTGCTGCGGCGGGAAATCGGGCCGCAGAGCGGCACCGCGGCGGAGATTGTAGAGGCCACCAATCACGGATGGTCCCGCTACGAGGCGCTGCAGGCGCAGTACCGGCGGCACCTGGCACGGCATTGGCAGGCGCAAGTATCGTATAGCTGGTCGCACTCCATCGACAACAGCTCGTCGGACGCGGCGGTATTTTGGGCGCCTTCCGCGGCATTGGCCGCGGCGGATACCGGCTCGTCGGACTTCGATGTGCGGCATGCGGTGGCGGCGGCTTTATCCGTGGATCTGCCGCACGGGTGGTCGCTCGACGGTATGTTCTGCGCGCGCACCGGCTTTCCCCTCACCGTGCTCGACGATGAAACCGCGATGGGCCTGAGCTTGGCGGATATTCTTCGTCCGAACCTGGAGGCCGGTGAGCCCGTTTGGATGGTGGATCCGGAGGCGCCGGGAGGCCGGCGGCTGAACCCCGCGGCATTCGCCGCGACGGATGGACAAGGCAATTTGGGTCGCAATGCGATCGCCGGCTTCGGCATGTCGCAACTCGACCTGGCGATGCGGCGCACGTTCCGGATCGCCGAGAGCCGGTCCGTCGAATTGCGCGCGGAAGTCTTCAATGCGCTCAACCAGCCCGCATTCGCCGATCCCGTGCGGTTTCTGGTGGACCCATTATTTGGGCTGTCGCCCTCTATGCAAAACCTGATGCTTGGAAGCGGTACGCCGTCGAGCGGCCTGACTCCGGCCTTTCAGACGGGAGGTCCGCGGTCACTGCAGCTTGTGCTGCGGGTGCATTTTTGAGCGAGTTGGCGGTGGCCAGTGGCGCACGCTTTAGCGCGCCGGCGGGACTTTCAAGTCCCGCTGCGGCGAACTGAATCGCCGCGCGGTGGGCTTTAATCGGGAAATTCGATCGCCCGGTCGCATTCCGCGATAGCGTGGTCCACGTGCTCCAGGGCCTTCGCCCGGTGCCCTCTGTAATCGTGCGCCGCGGCGCGCAATTCTTCCCGGGCATGTTCCAGATGCTCGCGCGCGGCCCGGATGCGCGGGTGGTCCCGCTGTGTGAAGGCCGGAGTGGACATACCCAATATGAACGCTCCCAGCATACCTGCAACGATCGTCAACTTCTTCATGTCGGTCTCCTTAGTGGCCGGATCAACGGAAGAACATATCATCTTACGCCGCGCAGTTCAATCGATGCGTACTCTGAGTCGAATCGGCGAAGCATCTGGATACCGGCAGTTGCGTCGGCACCAATCCCTCCCGGCCACGTTACGCGGCTCTACACGCCGGCGGCGCCGCCCGCGCCGCACGCCGGCGGCAGCCGGTCCAGCTCATCCACGATCTTCTGTCGGACCGCATCCCTCAGCGCCGGCACCTGCTTGATGTTCCACCCGTCCACCGATACGGCTTCAAGTATCCGCAGGTAGATATCCCGGGTGCCTCCAAACATCCACGAATTTCGCGGCAGCGCGGCGCCCGACCCGTCCACCACCAGCGGCAAAATGGGGACTTGCTCGCGAATCGCCAACTGAAATGGCCCCTCGTTGAACGGCAGCACCTGCCTGTCCGGCGAACGGGTTCCTTCGGGGAAAAACACCACCGAGCAGTGCTGGCGGAGGTATCGGGCACACTGCAACAGGGCCTTGGCGCTCTTGCGCCGGTCGGATCTTTCTACCGGTACGTCGCCGGCCATGCGCAGCATCCAACCGAGCAGCGGCACCCGGAACAACTCCGCCTTGGCAAGCCATTTCGTATCCAGTTTCAAATGCGCGATCAAAGGAATGTCAGCCAGGGACTGATGGTTGCTGACCACCACGTAGACCTGGTCCGCGTTCAGGTTTTCGCCGCCGGAAATATGGATGCGCCACGGGTTGACACCCGCCAGCGCGCGCCCCAGCATGCGAAACCAGCGCCCCGTCCGCAGCCGCCGCGGCTCGTGGTCGAACAGCCGTACGACGCCCAGCAAAGGGGTCCAAAGCAGAATGAGCGTGGCGCTCGCGGTCCAAATCCAGGCCGTGCGGAGGAGAGCAATCATCGGGGCACACTCAGCATAACACCGGCGCGCGCGGCGCATCGGCCGGGCATGGTAATAGATGGGAGTGCGGAGTTTCACGGGCGAATTGCTGGACCCGGTGGCGGCCTACGACCGGATTGCGCCGGTCTACGCGCGAGTGGCGGAGGAGCGCAGGGCATACCTGGATGCCGTCGACCGGCTGATTGTGGCTCGAATCCCGCCCGGCAGCCGCTCGTTTCTGGATGTGGGCACGGGGGATGGCGCGCGCGCCGTGCGCATCGCGGAGGCGGCGGGGCTGCCGGAAGCCGTTCTGCTCGAGCCCAGCCCGCGCATGCGCACTTACTGCCCCCCGCAGGCCACCATGTGGGCCATGCGAGCCGAAGATCTGGATCGCCGGCAAGGCAGCTTCGACATCGTGACGTGCCTCTGGAACGTGCTGGGACATATTCTGCCATCCGCCGCGCGCCTGGAACTGCTGCGGCAGTTCGCGCGCCTGGTGTCGCCGCCAGGCAAAATCTTTATCGATGTGAATCACCGCTATAACGCCCGCCACTACGGCGCACTAAAGACCGCCCTTCGTTTCCTCCGGGACAGGGCGTCGGCGCCCGGATGCCACGGGGACGTGCGGGTAGTATGGGATGTCGAAGGCCGCCCTTGCGCCACCACCGGACACGTCTTCACCGATCGCGAGTTCACGGCGATGGCGCGCACCGCCGGTCTGGCCATCGAACGCCGCTTCGTCGTCGATTACGCTTCGGGAGTCGCTCGCCGGTGGAGTTTTGAAGGCAACCTGCTGTATGAATTGCGGCGGCCGTTGGGCCCGCCCGGCTAGGCGCGTGCTGGGCGTCCTGTCGCTGCCGGCGGGGCCGCCAATGTAGGCGCCGGGCGCTCATCTCAAAGCCCGGCGCGGCGACCCCGATTCAATCGCGGCACGGAGAGTTTGGCAGACCTCCGCGATCTCGCCGTCGGTCAATTGGTTGAAAAAAGGAAGTGCCAGGGTCCGCGGCGCGGCGGCGTCGGTGGCCTTAAGATCGGGACTGCGGCGAGCATAGGCCGCATAGAGCGGCTGGCGATGCACCGGCGCAAAATAGCGCCCGCAGGCGATGCCGCGCGCCGCCATGCGCTCTATGATGTCATCGCGGTCCGCCTCCGTGAAGCGCGCCGCCAGCCTGACTACGAACACGAACCAGCAGACCCGTCCGCCGGCGATTTCAAAGACCGGGAGCGTCACATCCTCAACCGCGCGCAGATGTTCGCGATAGAGCGCCGCCCGATTCTCGCGTCGCGCCAGTATACCTTCTATCCTCTCCATCTGCGAGATGCCCAGCGCGCAATGGATCTCCGAGAGCCGGTAATTGTAGCCCAGCAGAGTATGTTCCAGCCACCCGTCCCGTGGGCGCCTGCCTTGGTTCCGAAGCGCGCGCATCGTTTCGGCCAATGCCGGATCGCGGGTAACGGCCATGCCGCCTTCGCCGGTAGTGATGGGCTTGTTGGGGTAGAACGCAAAGACGCCCACGTCTCCGATCCCGCCGGCTTTCCTTCCCTGGTATTCCGCGCCGAGGGCCTCGCAGGCATCTTCGATCACGCGGATGCCGTGGTCCGCCGCCAGGCGCAAGATCGGATCGAGGTCCACGGGGCACCCGAACGTGTGCACCACAATCACGGCGCGGGTGCGCGGCGTGATGGCCCGCGCCACGCTTTCCGCGGACAGGTTCAGCGTACGCGGATCGATGTCCGCGAATACCGGCGTAGCGCGCAGGTAAAGCACCGCGTGCGCCACCGCGATGAACGTGAAGGACGGGACGATCACCTCATCGCCTTCACCAATGCCGAGGGCGGCCAGCCCCAGGTGCAGTCCGGCGGTGCCGGAAGATAACGCCACCGCGTAAGGCGCGCCGGTATAGCCGGCGATAGCCGCCTCGAACTGCTCAAGCTTCGGTCCGAGACTGAGCCGCGGCGTCCGCAGCACGTCCACCACGGATGCGATATCGGCCGCGGAGATGTCCGGCGATGAAAGCGGAATCCTCATGGCGCATGCTTGATGAGCAGTTCTTCGCCCAGCGGTACGGTTGTGAGCACGGATACGATTCTCTCGGACGCGTGACCGTCGCCATAAGGATTCTCCATCCCCTGAAGCGAGCCGCGAAACTCATCCGACATCGCCACACCGATGCGCTCCAGAATCGAGGCGGTACTGGCTTCCGCGTCCAACACGTTGCAGCCCCGTTCGCGGCCGCGCTGGCGGATGCCTACGTCGACCGCGGGCAATGCGAAAGATGCCGCCTCCATAATGCCGCTGCTGGAGTTGCCCACCAGGAAATCCACCGACCGCAACAGACTCCAGTACAGCACGGGGTCCAGATTGACAAAGACGCGGCCCTTTCCGAGGCGCTCGATGAACGATTCCGTGCGCGCGATCAGGTGGCGGCTGCCGGCGTCGGCGTTCGGGTAGCAGAAGACCAACTGCGCCGGGACGGATTCGAGCGCCTGAAATAGGGCGTCGGCTTCGCGCGTAGGATCGCGCGCGATGGTGGTGGGGTGGTAGGCGACGAGGGCCGCCGGCGTCTGGAGGCGGAAATCGAGCCGCGCCTGGACCTGTTCCCGGCTCAGGAGCGCGCTGCGGCGCAAATGGTCGAGCGAGGGAGCCCCGCTGCGATGCACGCGCCACGCCTGCTCTCCCATCGCGATTACGCGCGCGCGCGCCCGTTCCGTGGAAGTGAAGTGAATGTGGCTAAGCTTGGTGAGCGCGTTGCGCACGGCGTCGTCGATGGCCCCTTCGCTGATCTCGCCGCCTTCGATATGCGCCAGCGGAATGCGCAGCGCCGTGGCCACCGCCGCGGGCGCCAGCATTTCATAGCGGTCGGCGATCAGCAGCAGCAGGTCGGGGCGCATTTGAGCCAGGCAGTCCGCCAGTCCCAGCACAGCCACCCCGATGGTCTTGGCCATGCCCACGCCGGTGTCCGAGCTTAAGAGGCATTCGATGCGCGCCGCGATCGGGAATCCATCCTTCTCGATTTCCCCGGCCGTGCAGCCGAATTCCGGGGAAAGATGCGGCCCCAGCGCGATCGTCTTCAGATCGACCGACGGCTGCGCGGCCAGATCGCGAAGCGGCCAATACAGGTGGCTGTAGTCGGCGCGCGAGGAAGTCACCACGGCGATCGTGCGCTTCATCCGGCCGCGCTCTTTCCGGCATCCATCGCCGAGAGGATGGCATCACCCGGCCGATACTCGGGGACCAGCGCGCGTATGGCATCGATGAGGCCCGCCAGGTCGCCGCCGTAAGCCAGGCGAGTGAGACGTTCCATTTGCCCATGCAATTCGGCAGGCGCGGGCACGGGTGTCCGGATCACTTGCAACGGACCGGCGCATCCCTCGCGTATTTCCGTTTGAAACACCAGATCCTCCGCCAGCTTTTCGCCGGGACGCAGGCCGATAAAGCGGATGGGGATTTCGTTTTTTTGTCCGTTCCCGGCCGCGTCGATAAAAAAACCCGCAACCTCGGCGATGCGCTCCGGTTCTCCTAAATCCGGCAGCAGGATTCGTCCGCCGCACTCCGCCGCACCGGCAGCCAGGATCGCCTCAACCGCTTCCTGCGCGGAGATAAAGTAGCGCGACACATCGGGATGCGTCACGGTGACCGGCCCACCCCGGGCGATCTGCTCCAGGAAGATGGGGACTACACTGCCGGTCGATCCGATGACGTTGCCCAGACGCACGGCGTTCATGCGGCATGCCGGGGAACTGAGCGCGGCCACGGTCAATTCGGCAATCCGCTTGGTTGCGCCCATGATACTGTGCGGGTTGACAGCCTTATCGGTCGAGACCAGCACCAGGGCCGGCGTGGCATGCTGTAGCGCCGCCTGCGCCAGCGTGTAGGTGCCGATCGCATTATTGCGCACCGCGGCCAGCGGGTTGAGTTCCAGGAGAGGCACGTGCTTGAGAGCCGCTGCGTGATACACGATCCCGGGCCGAAAGCTGGTGAACGCGCGGTCAAGCAAGGCTGCATCGGTGACGCTGCCCAAAATGGCTTCGCACGCAATGTCTGGATGGCCGGCGTGCAGGCGACGCTGGATACCAAAAAGATTGCTCTCGGAGGAATCCAGCAAGATGAGGCGGGCGGGGCCGGCCGCTGCGATCGCATCCGCCAGCGCCGATCCGATATAGCCGCCCGCGCCTGTAATGAGAACCGTCCGTGGCGCAACGTTGAAAACCCAATCGGGGGGCGGGAAATCATGCCCGCAGCCGCCTTTCGGGCGGCTATGCCGGCTGGAAAGCCGGCTGCGGCCAGGATTGGCCGCCCTCCAAATTGAGTTTTCATCACATTTGGTGGCCCGCAGGGCCATCCCGACACGCTTCAGCGGGCCGCGGCGAACTTCCGCTCGCCGGCGCGCTTGACCGGACATCCCAGTCAATTGGAGGCCGCCGCGACAGCCGGCAGTAACATGATTCTCCTTCCGGCTCGGATAAGGTGGCGGTCCGGCGAATTGTGTATAATATCACTCATTCGGGCTCCCGCATGTGAATTCCGGCAACTCATGATCGGCGTCACCGTCACGCATTACCGGATTGTCGCCAAGCTGGGCGAAGGCGGCATGGGTATCGTCTATGAAGCCGAGGATCTTACTCTCGGACGCCATGTAGCGCTCAAATTCTGCTCCCCAGGTCGCGTGGACGAGAAGGAGCGCGCCAGTCTGCTGAAGGAAGCCCGCGCGGCATCTTCCCTCTCGCACCCCAACATCGCACACATCTACGAGTTTGTCGAGAACCCCGGAGGCGACCCGTTCATCGCCATGGAAATGGTCTCTGGCGCCAATCTGGCGCGCCTCCTCGGCGAGCGCCACATGACCGTCGACGAGACCCTCAGAGTGGCCGCGGGCGTGGCTTCGGCGCTGGCCGAAGCGCACCGCCACGGCGTCATTCACCGCGATATCAAGCCCGCCAATATCCAGATCACCTCCGCCGGCGACGTCAAAGTGCTCGATTTCGGCATCGCGCGCGCGCCGGTGCTCCCCCTGGCCGGACAAGCGGAAGCCGCCACCCAAACGCTCGAAGGTTTCTCCGGGACACCGCTTTACATGTCGCCCGAACAGGCCTCCGGCGAAATGCTGGATGCGCGCACGGACCTCTTCTCGCTCGGCGCGGTCCTTTACGAGTGCCTGGCCAGCAGGGCGGCATTCGCCGCGAATAGCCTCGCCTCGATTCTGGCGAACCTGTTGACCTGGAACCCGCCGCCGCCGTCGCGTGTGAATCCGCGGTCGCCCGCGTACCTCGACCGGATTATTGTCAAACTGCTGGCCAAAGACCGGCGGCAGCGCTACCAGTCGGCGGACGACCTGCTGGCCGACCTTCACACTCCCGCACCCCGTCCTTCGCGCCGCCGCGCGGCGGCCGCGCTTGCGGGAGGAGTTGCCTGCGCGGGAACCGCCGCCTTGGGTTGGTTTTGGAATACAAGGCGGCGTCGCGACCCGGTGGCCGCCGCCGTCCCCTGGTATCGCGACGGCGTGGCTGCGCTGCACAACGGCGCTTATCACCGGGCCAGCAAAGCTCTGGCGCGCGCGGTAGAGATCGACCCTTCTTACGCCATGGCCCACGCCTATCTCGCCGAAGCCTGGTACGAACTCGACTACCTGGAGCGCGCCAAAGACGAATTGCTGAAAGCCATGCCATCCCGCGGTTCCCTGCCGGAAGCGGACGCGCTCCATCTCGACGCGATCCGTCTTACCGTCACCGGCGAGTTCCAGGGCGCGGCCCAGGTCTTCGAGAAAATGAGCGCGCGAACCGGCCCGGACGAACGCGGCGGCGCTCTGCTGGACTTGGGCCGGGCGCAGGAGCGCAACCAGGATACTAAGAAGGCCCTGGCAGCTTATGCGGAAGCGGTTCGCCTGGATCCCCAAAACGCCGCCGCCTGGCTCCGGCTGGGATCTTTGCAGGCACGCACCGGCGCGCGCGAGGACGGCGGCCGTTCGCTCGATCGCGCCGAGAACCTGTTTCAGGCGGCCTCCAGCGTGGAAGGCGTGACGGAGTGCGCGTATGTTCGCGCCCGCTTCGCGCGCACGCCGGCCGAGGCCCGCGAACTGATCGGCAAGGCTCTCGAAGCCGCCCGCGTCACCGGCAACGACCAGCAGCAGATCAAGCTCCTGCTTTTGTCGAGCGGCGATTACCTGGAGGCCGGCATGACCGCCGAGGCCTTGGACGACGCCAACCGCGCGATTGCCATCGCACGCGCGGCCGGCATCGAGAACCTGGTGTCGCGCGGGTTGATCGACTTGGGTAACACGCTGTTTTTCAAGGACCGCACGGGCGAGGCCCTCCGCACGATCCAGGAAGCGCTCGACATCGCAAGACGCAACCACGAGAAGCGCTCGGAAGCTCGCGCGCTGGTGAACCTGGGCAGCATCCGCATCCAGGCGGGCGATACCGCGCAGGGCGTGCGCGACGTACAAGCAGCCCTAGCCTTTTACCGGCAGGGGGGGTTCCGCTCCGAGGGCGCCATCGCGCTTCTTCTGCTGGGCCGTGCCGCGCGTGACAAGGGCGACTACGAGGGGGCCCGGCACAACTTCGCGGAAATCGTGTCCACCATGGGGCCATCGGGCCCCTCGCTGCCGTTGGCGCTCGCACAGGAAGGACTGGCCTCGCTCGAAGAGATCCAGGATCGCTGGCCGCAAGCGCTGCGCATGTTCGAGGAAACCCGCCGCACCTTCGCAGC
>JBEKIM010000077.1:0-19807 GCA_050011755.1 Bryobacteraceae bacterium
TAGCTTTCCGTGGAAAGCGAAGAAGCGGGTTCCTGCGCGAAGCACCGGAGCTTCAAACAGGAAAGCCCGGTGAACGCCCGGGCCTTCGCTGGAAGCGGAAAGGAGGATACTTTATGATCCTTATGCTGATAATTCGGCTGACGTTTGTTGGTCGAATCTCGGCGTTGATCGTTTGGACCCGTAAGGGCCAGCGGTAACGCCGTGGCGGGATCGGCGAACCGCTCGCCGGTCCCGTTATCAGCATCATAGCAGGTTTTTCCCGGCCTTAGGGCACTACCCGGAAACGGGCTGAACGCCACCCCGATTTGCGCCGTTCTGCAACTTTTCGGGTGCTCTGGGCGTCATATCTCTTCGGCCATATGGCTCGCGGAATGAGAAGTAGCGTGAAAAGCAAATACGAGACTTATAGAAAGATACTAGAGAAGAAAGCGGCAGAGGTGCAGAACAGCATGTCCGCCCAGAAAGCCGCCCAGGTGCTGGCTCGCGAAGAGCACCCGCACGACGAGGGCGATCTGAGCCAGCAAAGCCATGAAGAGTGGATTTTCCTGAATCGGAACACCCTCGATATCAAGCTCTTGCGTGAAGTTCAGGATGCCCTTCGCCGCATCGAACAGGGCTCCTACGGCGTCTGTTACGAGTGCGACGAACCCATTTCCGTGAAACGCCTGGAGGCGGTGCCTTGGGCGAAGTTTTGCGTGTCCTGCCAGGAACGCATCGCCGCCCGGGTGGAGTCGGGGATGGAGGAAGTTCTGCAGGAAACGGACGCATGAAACTTTCCGACCTCCGGAAAGTAGCGGTCAAAAAGCATCTACGCATCCGATTTTCTCTTTCTAACGGCATGGAGTGCATCGTGAACGAGCACGGCATCGCGCAGGTGCCGGCTCTGCGCTCCGTGCCCTCCTTCAACCTGGATGACGAACTGGCGGGCGCGCAGGCATTCGTGGTGGAACCCGCCGAGGTAGGGGGGAAAGAGAAGGCCAAACCCCAGGCTCGGAATTATAGCCGCGCCGAGATGACTACGTTCGCCACAGCCGGCGCCGGAGCCGATTCCGCGCACGACGAACACGACGACTGAGGGCCCTCCCCACGGAAGTTGCCGATTACCCAACGACAGAGGCCCTGGCGGGAGTTAACGAAGGTTATGACGCCCGTACTATAAGGAGTTTCTGGTATGCGTGCTTGAAAGACCAGCGCGCTCCAGGCGTGCGATAATTCCAGGAGCATGCAGAACATTGAGCTGGCAACATGTTTCCTCTTCGGACTGGCGGTAGGGATGTTCCTGGCCTGGGTCTTGCTCCGGCCGGCCGCGCGCCAGGCCGCTGAACGCGCCCAAGCGGAATGGGCGCCCGAAAAAGCCGTCCTTACCGAACGGCTCCAGAGCAAGGAGCAGCAATATAAAGAATTGCAGGCCTCTTTGGAGGATGCGCGCCAGAAACTGGCCGAAACCTTCAAGGCGCTCTCCGCCGAGGCCTTGCAAAGCAACAACCAAGCCTTCCTGGACCTCGCTAAGACCGCGCTCGAACGTACCCAGGCAACCGCGCGAGGCGATTTGGACCTGCGCCAACAGGCCATTGCCGATCTGGTGCGGCCGGTCCGTGAATCGCTGGAAAAGGTGGATGGCAAGATACAGGACCTGGAAGCCGCACGGGCCGGGGCTTATGCCGGACTGTCGGAACAGATCCGTGCGCTGCTCGAGACGCAGACCCAACTCCGGTCCGAAACCAGCCGGCTCGCCACGGCCTTCCGCGCTCCCAGCGTGCGCGGCCGTTGGGGCGAGATTCAGCTCAAGCGCGTGGTCGAGATGGCCGGCATGTTGGAGTACTGCGACTTCTTCTCCCAACCCGTCACCAACACCGAAGATGGGCGGCTGCGCCCCGATCTGCTGGTGCGGCTGCCCGGCGGCAAGAACATCGTGGTGGACGCCAAGACGCCGCTCGAAGCCTATCTGGCCGCCGGCGAGTCCGCCAGCGAAGAGCTACGCCGCACGCTGCTGCAGGATCACGCGCGCCAGGTACGCGCCCACATTACCACGCTCGCGCGCAAACAATATTGGGAACAATTCGATCCCGCTCCCGAGTTCGTGGTTCTTTTCCTCCCCGGCGAGAGTTTCTTCAGCGCCGCTCTGGAAGCCGACCCATCGTTGATCGAAACCGGCGTTGGGCAGAACATCATCCTCGCGACCCCCACCACCTTGATCGCCCTGCTGCGTGCTGTAGCGTACGGCTGGCGTCAGGAAAACATCGCGCAAAATGCCGCCGAGATCAGCCGATTGGGCAAGGAACTCTATAAGCGGTTGGCCGACATGAGCGGGCATTGGGACCGGCTGGGCAGGAGCCTGGACCGCGCCGTGGAGGCGTACAATCACGCGGCCGGCTCGCTCGAATCGCGCGTACTGGTGACCGCCCGAAAGTTTGAAGATCTCCAGACCAGCGCGTTCGGCGTGGTGCTCGAAACTCCCGCGCGGATCGACACGCGGCCGCGCAACCTGGCTGCGCCGGAGCTTTCGGCAGTCAATGGCCAGGGATCGGATGAAGCCGCTGACGCCCCGGAACTGCCCGCCGTCAATGGCCACGCGGCCGAAGCCGTCATCGCGCCGCAGCTTTCCGCCGTCAACGGCCACGCGGCCGAAGCAGAGTTGCCCCTGGAACAGCCCGTTTGATGTCGTTGGCCACCGTCTGAAAGCGTTCGCGGGAGTGCCTCACCACACCCGGCAGGGATCCTTGCGCACCATCGGCTGCCCCACTTTGCATGCGAAGGCGGCCGCGAATTCAGGCATGTTCGCCGCCACGCCGTTGATGCGATATTCAGGCGGCGAGTGCGGATCCGTGATCGCGTGCACGCGTTTGCTCTCCGCGCGCTCGTCGCCGCAAGCCCACTGTGCGAATCCAATGAAGAAGCGCTGCGCGGGGGTGAAGCCATCGATGGGCGCCAGCGTCTGCCCGTGCGTGGCGTCCTTCCAGGCCATAAAAGCCAGCAACTCGCCGCCCAGATCCGCGACGTCCTCGCCCAGTGTCAACCGGCTGTTGATCTTGATGTCGTCCACCACGGTGTATTGCGCGTATTGATTGACCACACAGTCGGCGCGCTTTTGGAATTCCTTGGCATCCGCCGCGGTCCACCAGTCGTGCAGGTTGCCCTGCGCGTCGAACTGCCGCCCTTCATCGTCAAAACCATGCGTGAGTTCGTGGCCTATGGTGCCGCCCGTGTCGCCATAATTCGGAGCGTCGTCCAGCTTGGGATCGAACAACGGCGGCTGCAGCACACCCGCCGGAAAATTGATGTCGTTCATCTGCGGATCGTAATAGGCGTTCACGGTCGGCGGCGTCATGCCCCACTCGCCGCGATCCACCGGCTTGCCGATTTTCGCCAACTGGCGCCGTCCTTCGAAAACCGCGGCGCGGTAAACGTTGCCCGCAAAATCGTTGCGGTCGATCCGGATGGAGCTGTAGTCGCGCCACTTGTCCGGATACCCGATCTTGTTGGTCACCGCATGCAGCTTCACGAGGGCCTGCTGCCGGGTGGTTTCGCTCATCCAGGGCAACTGCTTGATGTCGTCCTCCATGGCCTTTTCGATTTCCTTGGTCATGGTCAGCGTGCGCGCCTTCATATCCGGACTGAACGTGCGTTCCACGAATACCTTGCCCAGCGCCTCCCCCAAGTCGCCGTCCACGTACTGCACGCAACGCTTCCAGCGAGGCCGCTGTTCCGGCGTGCCGCGCAGATATCTGCCGAAGAATTCGAAGTTGGCCTCTACGAAGGCCGCCGAAAGAAACGCCGCGCGGGAGGTGACCAGGTGCCAGCGCATGTATGCTTTCCAATCGGCGATCGGCGTGGCCGTCAGCAGGGTCTGCACCTCCTTGAAGAAGGCCGGCTCGGTGACATTGTATTCGTTCAACTCGCCCAGGCCGGCCGCTTTCAGGTAGCGCGTCCAACTTAAGGCCGGGGTGAGCGCCTGCAACTGCGCGCGATCCATTTTATGGAAGAGCTTGTACGGGTCGCGCTGCTCGACGCGCGTCAGCGAGGCTTTCGCCAGCGCGGTTTCGATGCGCATAACGGCCTGAGCCTGTTTAGCCGCCGACGCCGGCGAGCTACCCGCCAATACAAGCATGCGCGCGACATGCGCCACGTATTTCTTGCGGATCTCGACGGATTTCGCGTCGGTCTTGGTGTAATAGTCGCGATCCGGCAGACCGAGGCCGCCCGCGCCGGCAAATGCGATCTCGCGCGAAGAATCCTTGTAGTCCTGGCTGGCGCTAAAGCTGAACAGCATGCCAAAATCCTGCGTGAGGTGCTCACGCGCCAGGAACTCCGGGAAATCCGCCGCCGACTTCAGCGCATCAACCGCCGCCAACTCCTCGCGCAGGGGAGCGGCGCCTGCTTTTTCTACCGCCGATTCGTCCATGCATGCCGCGAAGAAGTCGCCGATCTCCCGCTCTACCGTCGAGCGCGCAGGGTTAGGTTTGGCGGTATCCTCCAGGATGCCCCACAGGAATCGTTCGTTATCCTGGCCCAGTTTGGAATAAACGCCCCAGCTCGACTGATCGGGCGGGATGGGGTTCCTCTTCAACCAACCGCCGCACGCGTAATGATACAGGTCCTCGCAGGGATTGACGGACCGGTCCATGTCGGTCAGATCCAGGCTGGGACTGTAAGGGATCGACTGGAGGGGCGTTTCAGAGGTCTGCGCGAAAGCAGATGCGGCCATGAAGAATAAGACACCGAATATTCGCATGAATTTCACCAATGAGCGTAACACTTTGGCTGAGGAGGATGCCGGCGGGGGCTACAATACAATTACCAAGGCTGTACAATTTACAAGCTATGCGGAGCCATCCGTCTTCTGCTATGCGGCGCACACTGGCTGGAGTGTTTTGTGCCGTATGTTTTGCCTTTCTCGAGACTGCCGCGGCGCAGCCGGTGCGGCCGGCTGACTCGCCGGATTACGCAAAGGATGCGCTGTTCATCGAAAAGCTCTCGACCACCGTGACTTTCGCCGCTGACGGCACGTTCGTGTGGGAACAGAATCTCGTTGTGCGGATCCAGTCGGATGCGGGCGTTCGGCAGTTCGGCGTCCTGCGGTTTCCTTACAGCGCGGACAACGAGAAGATCGATCTGGTTTATGTCAGGGTGCGCAAGCCCGACGGCCGCGTGATTGAAACCCCCGCGGCCAGCGTACAGGACATTCCTTCCGACGCCGCCCGGTCCGCTCCCACTTACAGCGACTTGCGGGAGAAACAAGTGCCGGTGAAGGGGCTGGGTACCGGAGACGTGCTGGAGTATCGTGCGCTCTCGACCCGCACGAAGGCCGAAGTTCCCGGACAGTTCTGGTTCACCCATGATTTTATCAAGCATGTCATTGCGCTGGATGAGACCCTGCGTATCAGCGTCCCCGCGGACAAGTACGTCAAGGTGAAGAGCCCCTTTCTGCAGCCGTCCGTCAGCGAGGAGAACGGCGCGAAAATCTATTCGTGGAAGACCGCCCAGATTGAGCGCTCCAAGCCCGCGGATGCGAACAAAGATCCGAAAAAGGAGGCCGCCGCCCCCGCGTCCGGGCATTCGGTGCAATTGACGACCTTCAGGAATTGGGAAGAAGTTGGTGAATGGTACCGCCGCTTGTCTGCGCCGCGGGTCGCGGTTACCGATGCCATCCGGACGAAGGCTTCCGAGCTCACCGAGGGACTCACCACGGACCTGGCTAAGAAGCAAGCGATTTACAATTATGTCTCGGGGAAATATCGCTACATAGGGATCTCCTTTGGCTCGGGCCGGTATCAGCCGCACGCGGCCGATGAAGTGCTCTCCAACCAGTACGGCGACTGTAAAGACAAACATACCCTGTTGGCCGCGCTGATGAAGGCCGAGGGGATCGAAGCATGGCCGGCGCTGATCGGCGCGGGGAGTAAATTGGATGCCGATCTGCCTTCTCCCGGACAATTCAATCACGTCATCACGGTGGTGCCCGAGGGCAAGGTCTTCGTCTGGCTGGATACTACGCCGGAAGTGGCTCCATACGGCATGTTGCAAGCCAGCCTGCGGGACGAGCAGGCCTTGGTCATTCCCACGGCCGGCACGCCGGTGCTGATGACCACCCCCGCCGACCTGCCGTTTGCCTCCATCGAAAGACTCGACGCAAAAGCGGCGCTCGCGGCGGACGGGACGTTGACGGCGCGCATGGAATATACGCTCCGCGGCGATTCTGAGTTACTGCTGCGGAGCGTCTTCCACCAAACGGCGCCGGCCCAATGGCAGGATCTTGTTCAGAGGTTCTCGTACGGCAGCGGGTTCATGGGGACCGTTAGCAACGTCGACGTCGAAAATCTGGAGAACACCGGCGCGCCCTTTCGGTTTTCATACGATTACCTGCGAAAGGAATATGCGGACTGGGCGAACCTGCGCATCACGCCGCCGGTCCCGCCCCTCGGCCTCCCGCTCGATCCCGATGCCGCCAAGCCGGCGGAACCGTTCAACACCGGCTCGCCGGGCGAATCGGTTTACCGGAGCACGGTCAGTCTTCCGCCTGGCTTCACGATTGAAATACCCGAAGGCGCCAAAGCGGAGACGGATTTCGTCGAGTATTCGGCCAACTATGCGGTGAAGGACGGGGTCCTGTCGTCCGAGCGCCGGCTGGTCACAAAGAAGTCGAAGGCCCCGGCGAGCGCCTGGCCCGATTACGTGAAGTTCGGAAAGGCCGTTCTGCAGGATGAGAACCAGTTCCTACAATTAACCGCCGGCAACGGAGCCGGGCCCGCGGTTGCGGTGCAGGGCAACGCGGAGGCGCAAGAACTGGTCCGCCAGGGCTTCGCGTTCATCCAGACGCAGGCCATCGAATCGGCGCGGACCGTATTCGCCCAAGCGGAGCGTCTCAATCCCCGGCAGCGCAATCTGTGGGTCGGTTATGGCACTCTCTTCGGGATGGAACGGAACATCGATAAGGCCGTGGAAGCTTATCAAAAGGAGCTGAAGTATCACCCCGAGAATACGATGCTGTACCGCATTGTGGCGACCCTGCAGCAGCAACAACTGAAACGCAACGACGATGCCATCGAGACCCTGCGCGCGCTAATGAAGGTGGCGCCGTCCGACCTGGACGGGGCCTTGCAACTGGGCGCCTTGCTGATCGCCCGGAAGAACTATGACGAAGCCGCGAGCATGACCCGGAAAGCGCTCGAAGCCACTCCGGACAATGCCAGATTGCAGGCTCTCTTGGGCGAGGCCCTGGTGCGGACCGGCCGGAAAGACGAAGGAGTAGCCGCGCTGCGCAAAGTTGGAGACGCCGCCGCCGACAGCATCACGCTGAACGATGTGGCTTACATCCTGGCAGACACTTCAGCGGATGCCGCGCTGGCCAGGCAGTATTCCGAAAAGGCCGTGGCGATGGTGGAACAGGAATCCGGCAAAGTGAGTCTCTCCGAATTGCAGAATGAAGACTTGCGGCGGGTGAATTTGCTGGGCGCGGATTGGGACACGTTGGGGTGGGCCTATTTCAAGCTCGGAGACCTGGACAAAGCGCAGCGGTATGTGAATGCCGCCTGGATGCTCACTGAAACCGCCGTCGTCGCGGACCATCTGGGGCAAATCTACGAGAAGCAGGGGAAGACCCGCGAGGCGGCCCATAGTTATGAACTGGCGCTCGCCGCTAAAACGGATCTGGAAGAAACCCGCGAACGGTTGCGAAAGGTGGGCGGAGGGCAGCCTCGTCCCGCGGTGGTGCTGAAGAACGGTTTGCACACAGGTGTGCTCAAATCGCCGCCCCTTTCGCCCGCGGACGAATTGGGAAAGCTGCGCACGACAGCCATCCCCGGCCTGGCCCAGCTAAAGGGAAGCGGTGAATTCTTTCTTGTGCTTTCGGCGCGCAAAGTCGAGGACGCGCAGTTTATTTCCGGAGTAGAGAGCCTGAACAAGGCCAAGGAAGCGCTCCTGAAGGCGCATTACGACGTGCCGTTTCCCGACGACGGTCCCGAGAAGATCGTGCGGCGCGGCATCCTGTCGTGCTCGCAGTATACGACGCCGCGATGCCAGTTCGTCTTCCTGCTGCCTGCCAACGCGACGAAATAACCTGTCAAGGTCGCGCGGCGTAAAAGAAGTAAGTAGCCTGATAATCCGCCGAGGCTTCCACGCCCGCATGCGATTTGTCACAGCCCGTCGCCGGCGCCAGGCCGTCCTGGGTATCCACGCGTTGAATGTAAGTGACCCGCGCAAATGTCCCGGAGCCTTCGTGGGATGTAGCCTTTAATAACAGCCACGGAACCGCGTTGCCGCCGGGCGCATTCGCGCGCTGCTGCACCTGTCCGCCCACCTTGCTGCCGTCCGCGGCTTCCCAGACCGGGCCTTTGTAGTGCTTTCCGATGGCGTCGCCTTTTTCGTCCAATAGGTCGGCTTGCGGCCGGTCGAGCACCCATGCGAACTGGTCCGCGTCCCCCGGCTTCGCGCTGCATGCATAAATCTGCTGCCCCTTCCCCAGGGCCTTCAGTAAAACAATCGCGGTGCCGGGAGCTTTCAGATTATCGGGAACTTGAGGCGGTGGGATCTGTGCGGCGCCCGCACCTGCCAGTGCACCCAGTGCGAAAACACAAGTCAACATCGCGCGGATCATCCCCACAGTCTATCGCAAGCGTCTATGGGAAGTCGGGCTGGGCGCAAGGGCCGAGCCACCGCGCACCCCACGTATACTGTAGGTGTTCATGGATTCACCCGAACCTCTCCTCTTCCGCATCGCGCGTTGGCTTACATTCGGGTCGGCGGTCGCTATCCTCTTTTCCATCGCCGCCTCCCAAATCCTGCTCGGACTCGCCCTGGCCGCTCTGCTGCTTTCCGGAGGCCGCATGCGCCTGCCCCGCATCTGGCTGCCGCTCGGCCTGTTCCTGTTGGGCACGCTGATCTCTCTGGCCCTCTCACCCGATCCCGCGGCCGGGTTGCCGCAAGTTCGCAAAATCTTTGTATTTACGATGCTGCTGGTGGTCTTCTCCACGCTACGCGACATGCGCACCATCCGTTGGCTGTTCCTGAGCTGGGCGGGCGCCGGCACACTCACCGCGCTGCGCGGCCTGGTGCAGTTCGGCCACAAAGTGCAGGAAGCGCACGCGCAGGGCCGCGGCTTTTACGAATACTACATCGCCGAGCGCATCACCGGCTTTACCAGCCATTGGATGACCTTTGGCGGTCAGGAAATGTTCGCCCTGCTGATGACCACGGCTTTTCTGTTTTTCGCGTGCATCGCGCGCAAACGCGTCTGGCTCTGGCTTCTGTGCGCTTTGCTGATGGCTACCGCCCTGCTGTTGGGCTTCACCCGCGGCATCTGGCTGGCCAGCGCAGGCGCGGGACTATACCTGCTTTGGTTCTGGAAGCGCGCGCTGGCCGCAGCCCTGCCGGTGGCCTTGCTGCTTATCGCCTTTCTGGCCCCGGCCTCCATTCGCGAGCGATTCTCATCCTTGCGGAACCCTGGCAAGCTGGATTCCAACCAGCATCGCATCGTCACCTGGCGCACGGGCCTCGAAATGATTCGCGCGCATCCGTGGTTCGGCCTGGGTCCCGAAGAGGTCAAGCTCCAGTTCAATAGCTACGTGCCGGCCGATATCCCGCGCCCGCTGCCGGAGGGCTGGTATGGCCATCTGCATAACATCTATCTGCAATATGCCGCCGAGCGCGGAATCCCTACCATGCTGCTGATGCTATGGATGCTGGGCCAGATCCTGTGGGATTGTCTGCGCGGTGTGTGGCGCCTTCCGCCGGGGCGTAGCGACTTGAGATTCGTGCTGCATGGCGCCATAGCGGTGGTCATCGCCACCATGATTTCCGGTATTTTCGAATACAACCTGGGCGATAGCGAAGTGCTCACCATGTTTCTGGTGGTGACCGGCTGCGCCTACGCCGCCCTGGATGGCGAAGCCGGCGAAGCCAAGAAAGACACCGCGGTTGCCTGACGCGCTCGATATCGAAGACGCTCCCGCGCTGCTCGGTTACCTGCGGCGAACGGGACGCATCGCGGCCGCCGAGCAGCCGCGCATCGCGGTATTGCAGGGCGGAGTTTCGAATCGCACCGTAAGGGTCGAGCGCGAATCCGGCGAGGCCTGGGTACTGAAACAGGCGCTCGCCAAACTGCGCGTTCCGGTGGATTGGTTCAGCTCTCCGGATCGCATCTATCGCGAAGCCCTCGGCCTGGAATGGCTGGCGCGCCTGGCGCCGCCGGGATCGATTGCGCCGCTGCTCTTCGAGGATCGCGAGTATCGCCTGTTGGCCATGCGTGCCGTCCCGCAGCCGCACGAGAATTGGAAGACCATGCTGCTTGATGGGCGAGTCCGGGCCGATCATGTTCTGCAGTTCGCAACCCTGCTCGCCACGATTCACCGTGAGTCGCACGGGCGCGGCGATCTGGCGGCGGTTTTCGGGGATCGCGGGTTCTTCGAATCGCTGCGGCTGGAGCCGTATTACGGTTATTCCGCGCGCCAGGCGCCGGCCGCGGCGGCTTTTCTGGATTCCCTTATCCGCGAGACTTTGGACCTCCGGATCGCCCTGGTGCACGGCGATTACAGTCCCAAGAACATCCTGGTACATGAAGGCCGCCTGGTGCTGCTCGATCACGAAGTAATCCATTTCGGCGACCCGGCCTTCGATCTGGGATTCTCCCTGACACACTTCCTCGGCAAGGCGCACCACCTGCCGGCGCTGCGGCGGGAATTCACTTCGGCCGCACGGGAATATTGGCGCGTGTATTGGGAAGCACTGGGGGAATCTGCGCGGAGGGCGTGGGCAACGGACCTGGAGCCGCGCGCGGTACGGCACACGCTGGCTTGCCTGCTGGCGCGCGTGGTGGGCCGTTCTCCGCTCGAGTATCTGGACGCGGCGGAACGCATTCGCCAGCGCAATGCGGTACTGCGCATCATTCCCCACCCGCCGGACAGAATCACCAATCTCATTGCTATCTTCGAAGAAAACATATGCCTATCATCGAGCGTCTAACTGCATCCGAAATCCTGGACAGCCGCGGCCGGCCGACCGTCAAGGCGGGCTGTTTGTTGGCGGGGGGCGCGGCGGCGTCCGCTTCCGTACCCTCTGGCGTATCCACCGGCACAGCCGAAGCGCTGGAACTGCGCGACCGCGATCCGCGGCGTTATGGTGGGTTCGGCTGCCGCAAGGCAGTCGCGCAAGTTTCCGGCGAGATCCATGGCGCGTTGGCCGGCCGGGCCTTCGCCGATCAATCCGAACTCGACAGCGCCCTCGCGGAACTGGATGGCACTCCCAACAAATCCCGTCTCGGGGCGAATGCCATTCTGGCCGTCTCCGTGGCTTTCGCGCGCGCCTGCGCGCAGGAGCGGGGATTACCGCTCTACCAGTATTTCGCCGCCATTCTGGGCCACTCGCCCGATACTCTGCCGCGCCTCACCATTAATCTTTTCAGCGGCGGCAAGCATGCCGGCCGGCAAGTAGCCATCCAGGATGTGTTGATGGTGCCCGCGCGGCCTGCCACCATCGACGACTCGCTGGCTATGGCCTACGACGTCTATCAGGCCGCCGCCGCGCTGATTTTGAAGCGCTACAGCATGCGCCTGCTGACCGCCGACGAGGGCGGACTTGCGCCGCAATGCGAAAGCACAGAGGAACTCATCGAGATGGCCGTAGTGGCAATCAAGGCGGCGGGTTACAAGCCCGGCGTGGACGTGATGCTGGCGCTGGATGTGGCCGCCAGCCACTTCTACGACAACCACCTATATCACCTGGACGGCGCCACTCTCGACAGCGCCGCGATGATTGCCCGCGTAGTCCGCTGGGCGGAGCGCTATCCCATCGTGAGCGTGGAGGACGGCCTCGCGGAAGACGACTGGGAATGGTGGCCCACGCTCCGGCTGGCACTGGAGAAGCGCGCGCTGGTCGTGGGAGACGACTTACTCTGCACGAACCCGGATCGCATCCGGCGCGCCATTGCGGCGCAGGCCTGCAATACGCTGCTGCTGAAGCCCAACCAGATCGGTACCCTGACGGAAGCCGCCGAAGCCTGGCGACTGGCGAAGGCCGCGGGATGGCAGGTAACGGTCAGCGTGCGCAGCGGCGAGACGGAGGATGACTGGGCCGCGGACCTGGCCGTGGGCTGGCGCGCCGACCAATTCAAGCCGGGCTCGATCGCGCAATCCGAGCGACTGGCAAAATATAACCGGTTGCTGGCGATCGAGGCCGAGACGAGTGCGCCGGTAGTGCGGTGGCCGCGCGGCTCGCTCAACAAATAGTGCTGACTAGAGCGACGCGGCGGCCGGCGCGAGACCCCGCCTTCCTGGGAGGGTCGGCGCCGTCGCGCGGTACGGACTGGCGGAGAATGCACCGATCTCCAATTTGGGCGATCTGTGGGTGGTCCGCTACCTGTTGTCGAAGGGAGCGACGGCGACTCGGGTCGAGACCATTCTCCGGCTCGCCAGCCCGCATTTCCCCCGCCGTCACTATCGTCCAGACGACTACCGGCGCCGCACCCTGGCGCATGCTGCTTTTCCCGCCCCAGGGGGCGCACTGCGTGACCCTGGGCCTCCGCCGACTCATGCTCATGTGCCCTCCACAACTCTCCAACCGCTTGACGTAATCGTTGCTCGCATACTGGGTTCCGCGATCGGAATGTCGCACCAACCCTGGCTTCGGTTTTCGGCTGGCAATCGCGGCTTCCAATGCGGCGAGCGGCAGGCTGGTTTCCAGGGCCCGTCCCAACTGCCAGCCGATCACTTTGCGCGAGTAGGCGTCCAGCACCACAGCCAAAATACGAACCCACCGCGCAGCCGGATGTACGTGATGTCCGCTACCCACAACTGGTGCTCAGTTCCATCGTCTCGGCCAGGTTCGGGTGTACTTTGAAAGCATCCCGCAGCGCTGCTTCCACCTCTCCCGGAGCTTTCTCTCCCAGTCCCGATAGAAACTGAAAAAACGGGCTTCCAGTGCATCGCTGCTGGAGGACCCCGCCGGGTGGCGTCCCGGAGGAGAACAATCGCTCACTCTTTCGCTTCCACAGATACAGCGCCCCGCGGCTCACCCGAGTTCGTCGGCTAACCGCTCAGTCCGCCCACTGCCGCGAACATGATCAGGAGGGAATAGAAGCTGCCGCTGTTGGTGCCGGAGCCCAGGAACCGGTCTCCCTCAGAAACTTCCGCCACCCCTTTTAGCCGGGCAATGCCGGGCATGCGCATGGCGCCCATTTTATCGCCAACGGCCGATGGCTGAAATGACATCGAAAAGCGAGGATTCATCGTGAGTGCCGATCCGAGGGCCGGGTTGGAGGACTAGCCTTTTTACCGGGTGCCGGGTAGTGTCCGAAATGGCAAGCGCGTGCGAAACTAATAGCTAAGTGCTCCCAGACCCGTCTAAGCGACCCAAATCCGAACGCCTGCGCGCCCTGCTGCCCGATATCTGGGAACTGGTGCGGCCGCGCCGCGGCATCCTGGCCATCGGCATGGTGCTGATGGCGATCAACCGCGTTTCGGGACTGGTGCTGCCGGCCTCCACCAAATACCTGGTGGACGATATCATCGGCAAGCGGGAGTATTACCTGCTGCGGACCCTGATCCTGGTAGTGGTGGGCGCCACCATCATCCAGGGCATTACGTCATTCGCCCTGACGCAACTGCTTTCCAAGGCGGCGCAAAGGCTGATCGCGGAGTTGCGGCGGAAGGTGCAGGTGCACGTCGGCCGGCTACCGGTATCCTATTACGACGCGAATAAGAGCGGCATGCTGGTTTCGCGGATCATGAGCGATGTGGAAGGCGTGCGCAACCTGATCGGCACGGGCCTGGTGGAATTCGTGGGAGGGCTGCTGACGGCGGTGCTGGCGTTGGGCGTGCTGCTGCGGCTGAGCGCCTCGATGACCGGCGTGGCGCTGGGCGCGATCGTGGCATTCGGCCTGGCGCTGAGTAAAGCGTTCGGCGTGATGCGCCCTATTTTCCGCGAGCGCGGAAAAATCAACGCCGAAGTGACCGGCCGGCTGACCGAGTCGCTGGGCGGCGTGCGCGTGGTGAAGGGCTACCACGCCGAGGAGGCGGAGGCGGAAGTATTCTCGGGCGGGGTGCAGCGGCTGCTCGATAACGTGATGAAGAGCCTGACATCCACGTCGCTGATGAGCTTCGGCGCAACCCTGATGATGGGCATACTGGGAGCGCTGGTGATGTATCTGGGCGCGCGGCAGATGATGGCGCACACCCTGACGCTGGGGCAGTTCTTCACTTTCACGATGTTCCTGGCCTTTCTGATCGGGCCGGTCTTCCAGATTGTGGGCATCGGGACGCAGATCAGCGAGGCGCTGGCCGGCCTGGAACGTACGCGCGAAGTGCTGCGCGAGCGGCCCGAGGATGAGGATCCCCGCAGGCAGGTGAAGGCAGGACGCATCGCGGGAGAAGTGGCCTTCGATCACGTCACCTTCTCCTATGACGCAGGCAAGGCGGTGCTGCACGATGTCTCCTTTCGTTCGGCGCCGGATACGGTGACCGCGCTGGTAGGCCCGTCGGGCTCGGGGAAGTCCACGATCATCGGATTGATTGCGGCTTTCTATACGCCGATCGAGGGGGCCATCTATGTGGACGGCATAGACCTCGCGACCATCCGGCTGGACTCCTATCGCACGCAGCTTGGGGTAGTGCTGCAGGACACATTTCTTTTCGACGGCAGCATTCGCGAGAATGTGGCGTTCTCGCGTCCGGGCGCGACGGAAGTGCAGATTCGCGAAGCCTGCCGGATCGCGCGCGTGGACGAATTCGCGGAGACGTTCGAGAAGGGCTACGACACCGTGGTCGGCGAGCGCGGCGTGAAATTGTCGGGCGGCCAGCGACAGCGGGTTTCCATCGCACGCGCGATTCTGGCCGATCCCGCGATTCTCATTCTGGATGAAGCCACCTCCAGCCTGGACTCGGAATCGGAGGCCTTGATTCAGGAAGGCCTGTCGTACCTGATGAAGGGGCGCACCACGTTCGTGATCGCGCACCGGCTGTCGACCATCCAGCGGGCCGACCAGATCCTGGTAGTGGAGGGCGGACGCATCGTGGAGCATGGCCGGCACGAATCGTTGTACACGCTGCGGGGTAGATACTACGATCTCTATACGCGGCAGCACGGGGTGCAGACGAACTTGTTTCTGGCCCCGGGCGAGGGCCAGGAACAGCCGGCGCTGGAGGAGGAAGTTGCCAGCGCGGGCGCGCCGGCGGGCGCCGGGAATCCCCTGTCGAACGCGGTCAGGCTGATTCGAGGGTGAAGCGCATCCGCCTTTGAGCGGGACTTAAGAGTCCCGCCGGCGCGCTCATCTGAGACCCCATTGCCGCTCAATAAGTTAGCGGTTGTTTTTCGGAGCCGCAAAGATGATGAAAACCAAGAATAGTGGGGCGGCCAATCTTGGCCGCAGCCCGCTTTCCAGCCGGCTTAGCCACCTGAAAAGGCGGCTGCGGGCATGATTGCCCGCCCCACGGTGAGTTTTCGACGATGCCCCGCAGGGGGTCTCGCCGCTGTTTCACCCGCATCCGCGGGGGCGCCCGCTGAAGCGTGCGCCACACAAGTACGGTCCATAAATTGCTCTATCGTTTGCAGGGGACGGACGAGGCGATATGTGGATTGCAGGTGGACTCGCGATTTTGGTGTTATTCAGCTTGCTGTTGTCGATGATTTCGAGCCCGCCGACGATCGGCCGGTGAGACGAGGCTGTACAAATCCGACACACAACGCCTGTCAGACAGACTCAAAATAGCGCGCGAGTTCCCAGTCGGTCACGGCCTTCTGGTATTGGCGCACTTCCCATTCGCGCGTACTGGCGTAATGATCGACGAATTCTTCGCCCAGCCACTCGCGAGCGACGCGGCTTTCGCGAAACAGGCGGGTAGCGGCATCGAGCGTACGCGGCAAGGGAACGGCGTCTCCGGAGTAGGCATTTACCGTAGGCGGCGGAAGTTCGAGCTTTCGTTCGATTCCATCCAAGCCCGCGGCCAGCGATGCGGCCATGGCTAAATATGGATTGATATCGGCGCCGGTCAGACGCAATTCGACACGCGTGGATTTGCCACTGCTGTTGGGCGTAGTGGGGATTGCCCGCACCGCGGTGGTGCGATTATCGACTCCCCAGGTGGCATTCACGGGAGCCCAGGCGCCCGGCACGGTGCGCTTGTAGGAATTGATCGTCGGGCAAAAGATGGCCGTCAAATCCGGCATATTGGCAACCAAACCTGCGATGTACTGCCGCATCAGCGTCGACATGCCGTCATCGGCCGCGTCGCCGGCGAAAAGATTCTCGTGGCTGCCGGCGGGGCTGAGGCTTTGGTGCAGGTGGCCGCTCGAACCCGGCAGGGCGGCGTTCCACTTGGCCATGAAAGTGGGGGTCAAGCTGTGCCGCGCGGCGATCTCCTTCACCGCGGTCTTGAACAGCGCGGCGCGATCGGCGGCGGCTAAACCCGCTTCGACGGCGATGGCCGCTTCGTAAACGCCCGGCCCGGTTTCGGTGTGGAAACCTTCCAGGGGAACGTCGAAGGCGGCCAGCGCCTCCATGATTTCGAGCACCAGGCCGGCGTTGGCGGAGGCGCGCAGCACGCTGTAGCCGAACATGCCCGGGGTCAACGGGGTGAGCGCGGTGAAATGTTTGTCGCGCAGAGTCTGCGCGGTTTCGCGAAAAATGAAGAACTCGTATTCCGCGGCGAAATAGGCCGTATAGCCGAGGCCGGCGGCACGATCGAGCACGGGCTGAAGCACCTGGCGGGGCGCGACGGGGAGCGGCCGGGCTTCCCGATCGCAGAAATCCAGGAGGAAGAACGCAGTGCCCGGTTCCCACGGCACCTGGCGGTAGCTGGAGAGGTCGATGCGGCAATGCGCGTCCGGGTAGCCGGTGTGCCAGCCGGTGAACTTTACGTTGTCGTACAACACGTCGCCGATGTCCCAGCCGAAGATCACGTCGCAGAAGCCCAAGCCGGAATCGGCGGCGGACGCGAACTTGTCCAGGCTGATGTACTTACCGCGAAGGGCGCCGTCCATATCGAAGGCGCCCAACTTGATGCGGTGGATGTGGTGATCCTCGAACCGGCGGCGGATGGACTCGCGATCCATCAAAGCGCCACCCAGACGGACTTGATGTTGGTGTATTGTTCGAGCGCGTACGAGCCCAGGTCGCGGCCGAAGCCGCTCTGTTTATAGCCGCCGAAGGGTGACGCCGTATCGAAGCCGTTGTAGGTATTAATCCACACCGATCCGGCCTTGATTTCGGCCGCCATGCGGTGGGCGAGTTTAATGTCCCGCGTCCAGACTGCCGATACCAGACCGTAGATGGTGCAATTCGCGATCTCCACCGCTTCATCCGCATCGCGGAATTTCAGCGCGCAGAGCACGGGACCGAAGATCTCTTCCTGCGCGATCTTCATATCGGGCTTGACGTTGGAAAATATGGTGGGCTTGACGAAAAAGCCTTTGGCCTTGGGACCTTCGACGTCGCGCTCGCCGCCGCACTCCAATTTCGCGCCCTGTTCCTTGCCGGATTCGATATAATCCAGAATTCGCTCCATTTGGCGGGCGGAAACCTGGGAGCCCATCTGGGTGCTCTTGTCGAGCGGATCGCCCACCTTCAATTTCTGAGCGCGGGTGACGAGTTCGCCGACGAAACGGTCGTGGATATCTTCGTGTACCAGCAGGCGCGATGCCGCGCTGCAGATTTCGCCTTTGTTGGCGAAGATGCCCCAGAAGGCCGATTTAATGGCGGCTTCCATATCGCAATCGGGAAAGATGATATTGGGCGATTTGCCGCCTAATTCCAGGCTAAGGCGCTTCAAGTTGGATTCGCCGGAAGCCTGCAGCAGGCGCCGCGCGGTGCGGATGCTGCCGGTGAAGCTGATCTTGTCGACGTCCATGTGGAGCGCCAGCGCGTCGCCAGCGGTCTGGCCGTAGCCGGTGACCACGTTCAGGACGCCCTCGGGAAGGCCGGCTTCCCGGCAATACTCGGCCAGTTTCAGGGCGGTGAGCGGGGTCCATTCGGAGGGCTTCAGCACGATGGAACAGCCGCAAGCGAGCGCCGGCGCCACCTTCCATGCGGCGATCTGCAAGGGATAATTCCACGGCACGATGCCGCCCACCACGCCGACCGGCTCGCGCAACGTGTAGTTCAGAAAAGGGCCGTCCACGGGGATGGTTTCACCGTAGATCTTGCGCACCCAGCCGGCGTAATATCGAAAGGCATCGATGGCCGGATCGACATCCGCGCCGCCGGCCTCGCGGACGGTCTTGCCGTTTTCCAAAGATTCGAGGACGGCCAGTTCTTCGCGATGCTTGAGCAGGATTTCGGAGATGTCCCAGAGGATTTTCTCCTTCTTGGATGGGTCCATGCCGCGCCAGCTCTTGCGCTCGAAACTGGCGCGCGCCACGGCTACCGCGCGATCCACGTCGCAGCCCTGGCCGTCCGGAACGGTCGTCAGCAACTCTCCGGTGGCCGGATTGACGACGTCGATGGTGCGGCCGGCGGCAGCATCTTCCCACCGGCCATCGATGAACAGCTTGCCTGGACGCAGTTGCTGCTTGATCTCTTCAGCTACGCTCATGATTCATTCTCTCAGGAAAATTCCAGGGTAGTGTCGTGAACTGAAATGAGTCATTTGATGATGCCGGTCATGTGAGTCGACGCGCGACTTATCTTCCAGGGAGGAGACCTCGGCGCAGGCACTCGTGGTATGCCTTCGCCGCCACTGTTAAGGTCACGATTCAGATCTTCCGGTTATGCCGCCGGGGGCACGTGGACTTCCTTCGCCAGGGTGACCGGATCGGGCACTGGCCCGCCAAACTCTCTCAGGGTCCGGATGTGCCCGCAAATGGCCTCTTGGGTGTTGCTCTCAGTCTCCTCCAGCGTTTTCCCGGTTGTGATGCAGCCAGGCAGATCCGGCACGTAGGCCGTCCAATTGCTTTCGGCGCGCTCGAATATTACGGCGTATTTCACCCTCATTTCTTCGCCTCCAGTCCTGCGGCTTTTAGCATCGACTTTAAGGTGCCCACGGGCCCACCGTCACCGGGATGGCCCGGCACTGTGACGACATTTGGCTTCGTTGCGTGTTTGATCGTCCAGCATGGCGCGCAGCAGCTCCGCAACGCTCCAGGCCTGCGCGATGCAGCCGCCGGACCGCTGCGGCGCGTCGCCATCGAAGACTTCGGGAACCTGGCCCAGACCTTCCTGCGCAGCGTACCGGCATAATTCCGCCAGCCATTGCCGGGCCTGAGCCCGAGCTTCAGGCGAACGGCCGCGCACCTTGAAGTGCGCGGAGATAAACGGTCCCATCAACCAGGGCCACGCGGCGCCCTGGTGATAGGCGCTGTCGCGGCTGACAGGATCTCCTTCATACCGCCCGCGATACCGCGGGTCGCCGGGGGCCAGGCTGCGCAGGCCGTAAGGCGTCAACAAATCCCGCTGGACGGCTTCGAGGACGGCCTTGGCTTGATCGGGCGGAAGCATCTGGTGGAATAGGCTCACGGCGAAGATCTGATTGGGCCGCATGGAGGCATCGCGGGCATCTCCATCGACGACGTCGTAGAGACATCCGGCCGCCTCGTTCCAGAATAATTGCGGGAAGCTGTTCCGAGCGCGATCGGCAATTTCACGATAATGCCGGCTGTCGGCGGCGTAATCGTACCGCAGCGCCAGATCCTGGAGCACGCGAAGGGCGTTATACCAGAGGGCTTGGACTTCGACCGGCTTGCCATACCGCGGGGTGACCACCCAATCGCCAATCCTGGCATCCATCCAAGTTAACTGGACGCCCGGCTGGCCGGCGATTAGCAGACCATCGCCATCCATGTGGATGCCGTACCGGGTACCGCGCTCGTGCCAGGCGACGATATCGGC
>JBEKIM010000078.1:0-19656 GCA_050011755.1 Bryobacteraceae bacterium
ATGGAGGCTGTTTGCACTCACATTCTCACGCGCACTCGCACGGCGCTGCCACAGGGCGTATCCTCTGGTGGTCCCAGGTGGCGACTTTTGCGTTTGTGGGCGTGGAGGTGTTCGCCGGCATCCAGGCCCACAGTCTCGCGCTGCTTTCCGACGCCGGCCACAACTTCACCGACGGGCTGGCCCTCCTATTGGCTTGGTTCGGCGTTTATCTCCAATCCAGGCCCGCCGATAAAGTCAAGACCTACGGCTACCACCGTGCCGGCGTGCTCACGGCTTTCGTCAATGCCCTGACCCTCGTCGCGCTGGCCGCCTGGATCTTCTATGAAGGCTGGCAGAGGCTGCGCCATCCGGTCCCCGTAAGAGAAACGGTCATGATGTTGGTGGCCGGCGGTGGGCTGGCCCTCAATGGCGGCATCATGTGGGGTTTGCGCGCGGCGCGCAAAAGCGACATTAACATCCGCAGCGCGTTCGTGCACATGTTGGGCGACCTGCTGGGATCCGTGGCCATCATCCTCGGCGCCCTGATCATTCGCTATACCGGTTGGATCCAGGTGGACCCGATCCTCTCCATCCTGATCGGCATCCTGATCGTGTGGACGGCCTGGGACATCATCAAGGAAGCGCTCAATATCCTGCTGGAAGGCCTGCCCCGCGGTCTGCAACTGCAATCGGTGACCGCCGCCATGTGCCGGGTCGAGGGCGTTCTCGACGTGCACGATCTGCACATCTGGAGCCTGGGATCGAGCACTCACGCCCTGAGCTGTCACGTACTCATTGAGGATGTGCCCCCCTCCGCCAGTAACTGCATCCTGGAGCGCATCAACGACATGCTGGCGCACGAGTTTCGAATTTGCCACTCCACCGTGCAATTCGAGCACGTCGGCTGCGCCGTGGCGGAAAGCGGCTGCGTGATTCCCACCGAAGAGCCGCCATCGCACGCCCACTCTCATCCGCACTGACGCTCGTTGCGCCGATTCTCGCGGAGACCGGAGTGCTGGTTCGATCACCAATTCGCAAAAACGCGAGATAATGGCTCTGTGTACATTGCGCGGGCGTTTGCACAACAGCCTCAGTTCTTCGCCGCAATTGCGGCGGCCGCTAACGAAGTGCGGCACTTGGTCGTGAGCGTTACGCCCTCGCTGGGCACGGATTGGAATGGCGAATCGGCTGTTTTCTTTCTGGTCGTACTCGCCGACGGAACGCCCCGGGGCCAACTACTGAACCGCACGAAGGAGATCTCCCAGGCCATCGTTCGACAAGTTCAGCCCCTCGAAGAATGGGGCGTTCTACCGTATTTCAACTTCCGCACACAGTCCGGGCAAGCCAGGGCCAAAGAACCCGTGTTGGCGTGACCCATGCCGTACGCGGAAGAACTGCTTGAACTCGCTCAGGACATCGCCAATCTCCACCCTGAGCAGGCTCACCAGTCGAGTTTGCGTCGTGCAGTTTCGACGGCATACTACGCGCTCTTTTACCTCCTCATCTCCGAGGCTACTACGAATTGGAGTCGTCCGGAATTACGCGCTACTCTCGCGCGGGTATTCGACCATGGCCCGATGAAACAAGCCGCCGACAGGCGCAATACCATCGCACCGAAGCCGACTACAACACATCCAGGCGATGGGATCTAACGGAAGTTTTGCTACACATCGACGGCATTGTCGATGCGTTCAAGAGTTGGAAAATCATCAGCCAAGAACCGGTCGCGCAGGCCTACCTTGTTTCGATGCTTGCAAGCAAGGAACGTCGGCAGAATGAAAGACCGAGTCCAGAGAAGCGACCAACCTTGACGGATGTTCCAAAGAAGCCTGGGACCTGAGGAGCGGGATAGCTATCGGCACGCCGCCACGTAGCCGGCCCCAGCCAGGCTGGCCTGCCCTACCTGTCCACCCGCTCCGTGATAGTCACCGGCGCCCCCAAACGAAACGTCATCTTCGACTCCGTCGGCAGCGTCACCGCCTTGTTCCGCGTGGCGACCACTCCGCCTCCGCCGGCCGCGCCACCCGCGCCCGCCCCGATCGCTGCACCCTTGCCGCCACCGGCCAGCGCTCCGATGATCGCGCCAATGCCGGCCGCGGCGGCTACGATTCCCACTTGATCTCCCGTGGCCATCGCCTCGGATTGCTTCCGCAGAGTCTCTGTCTTGATCTCCACGCGCTGCCCGTCGGAAGTGCTTAGCTTGGTCAGTTCCAGCGCCAGTGTGGCTTTACCTTTCGCCCCGGACTTCTGGGCTTCCACCACGCGGCCTTCCACGCGCGCGCCTTTTTCCGCAATCACGAATCCGCCGGCGGTAAGAGGCGCATCCAGCGTGGCCGTAAAACCGTCGCCCGCCTGATTGTGCTCGCTCGAAAGGCTTTCACCCAACCGCACCGGCAGCGTCATGCCCGACTGCAAGGTCACCGAGGGCGGCGGTTGCGGGGCCGGCGGCGCGACGGGTTCGGCGGCGGGTGCAGGCGCGGGCGCGGGCTCCACGGGAGCTGCCGGCTCCGCGGGTTCCGCTACCGGCGCCGGATCGGCCTGCGCCACCGGCTGCTGCGGTTGCGCGGGCGGCAGGTTCTGTGCCACCGCTACGGGGGGCGTCTGACCGGCCGGCTTCACATGGCGCACGGGCTGAGCGGCCGGCGCGGCACTCTTAGGCAATGCCGTGGGCTTCGATAATGTGAGATTCGGTTTGGCGGGCGCTTCGGGGACAGCCTGGTCGGGAGTGGGCGAAGCCGCCTGGGCCGCCGGCGCGGGTACGGCGCTGGCGATCGGCACAGGAGCCGGAACCGGCTTCGGCCGCTGGGTGAACTTCATAATCAGGGCGCCACCCAATGCCCCGACGAGTACGAGCAGTCCAATTTGAAACGGTTTCATCTGGTCGGCCTATCCTTATTTGTCGGACGAACCGGTTTGTACTTCCGTTTCCAGTGTAGCGCCGGGTTAAAATAAAGATTCCAACGCGATGCTCCGCTTCCCGACTCAATTCGCAATCGGCCCCGTCTGTGTGGCCCCGGCTACCGTCCTGGCGCCCATGGCCGGCGTCACCGACACGGTGTTCCGGCGCTTCATCCGCAACTTGAGCGGATGCGGCCTGCTCATGACCGAATTCACCAGTTCGCACGGCGTCAGCGCTTCCCTGCGCGCGCGCAAACCCACGCGTACGCTGCTAAAATATCTGACCTTCGACCCCTCGGAGCGCCCCATCACCGCGCAGCTGTTCGGCGCGGACCCGGCCGTCATGGCCGACGCCGCGCGCGTTTGCCAGGATCTGGGCTTCGACATCGTGGATATCAACTTCGGCTGCCCGGTGAACAAAGTGGTGAAGTGCAACGGAGGCTCCGGACTGCTGCGGGACTTGCCGCTCGTCGAGCGGCTGTTGCGCGCGGTGAAGGCCTCCATTTCCATTCCTCTCACCATCAAGTTCCGCGCCGGATGGAACGACCAGGAACTTGTCGCGGTCAAAATGGCCCGCCTGGCGGAGGATTGCGGCGTGGCGGCCATGGCGCTGCATCCGCGCACGCGCGAACAGGGCTATAGCGGCCAGGCCGACTGGAGCCGCATCGCCGAGGTGAAGGCCGCCGTGCGTATTCCGGTCATCGGCAACGGGGACATCAACTCGCCGGAGGATGCCGTGGCCATGGTGGCCCAGACCCAATGCGATGCGGTGATGATCGGCCGCGCCGCATCCTCCAATCCGTGGATTTTCCGCCAGATTGCGCAATACCTCGCGACCGGCACTTACGACCATCCCACCCATCGGGATCGCTACCAGATGATGCGCACTTACTACGCCATGCTCATCGCCCGCGACGAACCCGACCGCGTGGGCAAGATGAAGCAATTCGCCACGTACTTCACGCATGGCGTTCGGCATGGCGCGCAGTTACGGGCGGCCATCTACCATGAGACGGAGGCGGCCCGCATCCTGGAACTGGTGGACGAGTTCTTCAGCCGGGAAGTGGTGGCGGCGTGAGCCCGGTGAAGCAGGTCAAGATCGTCACCGACGGTTCCTGCCTGGGCAACCCCGGCGCCGGCGGCTGGGCCTGCATCCTGCGCTTCAACGAACATAAACGCGAGTTGTACGGATACGCGCCGCACACCACCAACAACCGCATGGAGCTGACTGCCGCGATCGAGGGGCTGAAGGCGCTAAAGGAACCGTGTACCGTTGAGGTCATCACGGATTCCGAATATTTGAAGAACGGCATTACCAACTGGGTGCCTAACTGGAAACGGCGCGACTGGATGACCAGCGCGAAGAAGCCCGTGATCAACCGCGACCTTTGGGAGGAGTTGGACGAGGTCGCCGCCAAACACCAAGTCACCTGGTCGTGGACCAAGGGCCACGCCTCCCACTCGGACAACAATCGTTGCGATGAACTGGCCCAAACGGCCGCGCGCGAGCAGCGCCGCGGAACCGGATAAGGCCTCAAGCGGCTGGCTGTTAGACTAGCTGCATGTATTTGCGCCTCATCGTTACCTTCACATCGGGCATGGCTCTGGCGGCCTTGGCCCAGCCACTTTCCCCGCACCGTCAGGTCGAAGCGCTCGTCGACCAGCACAACGCCGAGTATGCCCAGACGTCCCGGGCCATCTGGGAATATGCGGAGCTGGGCTACCACGAAGACAAGAGCTCAGCGCTCCTGCAGCGCCATCTGAAAGAGGCTGGCTTCCGCATCCAGGCCGGCGTGGCCGGCGAGCCGACCGCTTTCGTTGCCACCTATGGCGACGGCAGTCCGGTCATTGGCATCCTGGGCGAATTCGACGCGCTGCCCGGTCTCTCGCAAAACGCCGTGCCGGACCGCAGTCCGGTGGCGGCCGCCGCGCCCGGACACGGCTGCGGACATAATCTCCTGGGATCGGGAGCGGCCCTGGCGGCCGTGGCTCTCAAGGAATACATGGAGGAGAACCATGTGCCCGGAACTTTGCGTTACTACGGAACGCCCGCCGAAGAGAGCGGCGACGGCAAGGTTTACATGGTCCGCGCCGGGCTCTTCCGCGATGTGGATGTGGTCCTGCACTGGCATCCGGCCGACCGCAACTCCGTGATCAACGGTGGGGCGCTGGCCATTACCTCCGCCAAATTTCTGTTCCACGGCGTCGCCGCGCATGCGGCCTTCGCGCCGGAGCGCGGCCGTTCCGCGCTCGATGCAGTCATGCTGATGGGCACCGGAGTGGAGTTTATGCGCGAACATGTCCCCAGCAACACGCGCATTCACTATACCGTCAGCAACGGTGGCGCGGCCCCCAATATCGTTCCGGATACCGCCGAACTTTTCCTGTTCGCGCGCAGCCCGTCGCTCGATACGCTCGATGGCATCTGGGGCCGCATCCTGAAGATCGGGCAGGGAGCCGCGCTGATGACGGAGACCACGCTCGAAGTCAAGATCCTTGGCAGCGACAACAACATCGTGGCCAACGAGGCCCTGGCGAAGGTGGCCCAAAAAAATCTGGAGGAGGTGGGCGGGTTCAGTTACACGGTCGAAGAAGATCATTTCGCCGGCGAATTGCAGAAGAGCCTGCCGCCGGGCGGCGCGCGCGACACCGGCTCCACAGCTTCCATCCAGCCTCTGCGGCCGTTCGATCCCAATGAGCCGGCCGCCTCCACCGACGTGGGCGACGTCAGTTGGAACGTTCCCACCATCGGTTTCACCGCGGCCACCTTCGTGCCTGGAGTGGTGCCGCACACCTGGCAGGCCGCCGCCTGCGCCGGCATGAGCATCGGGCAGAAGGGCATGCTGGTCGCCGCTAAGGCGCTGGCCGTCACCGGTGCGGATCTATTGGCGAATCCGCAACTGATCCAGGACGCCAGGCAGGACTTCACCCGCCAACTCGCCGGCAAGACTTACAAGTCCGAGATTCCGGCCGGCCAGAAGCCGCCGCTCGACTACCGCTTTTGACCGTGGCGCACGCTTTCAGCGTGCCGGCGGGACTTTTAAGTCCCGCTGTGGTTTCGGCTCTTCAATTCCCTCGCAGCGCAATCATCGGATCGATCCGCGAGGCCCGCCGCGCCGGGATGTACCCCGCAATCAAAGCCACCAGCCCCAGCAGCACCACAGTTCCCGCGAAAGCCGCCGGATCGTTAGGCCCCGTGTTGAATAGCAGCGCTACGATCCACCGGCCGGCCGCCACCGAGGTGACGCTTCCCACGGCGATACCCGCCAGCACCAGTCGCATGCTGCGCGCGACCACGTCCAGTTGCACCCGCTCCGTCGTGGCGCCTAGCGCCATGCGAATGCCGATCTCCTGCGTCTGCCGTGTCACCGCGTATGAAATCACGCCATAGATGCCCAGCGAAGCCAGCAGCAAGCCCAGCCCCGCGAAAATGGCCACCAGCATCGCGAAAAACCGCCGCGGCGAAACCGCATGGTCCACGAGACTTTGGATCGGACGGAATTCGGCCGCCGGCTGCTCGGGATTGTACGCCCGCAGCGTTCGCATCAGGCTCGCCCCCAGCGTATCGGGCGGCAACTGCGAGCGCACCACGAGTTCCGCCCCTTCCGGATCGGCTTGCGTTTCCGGCAGATACATTTCCAGACCCGATCTTTCCTCCAGGCTGCTTTCCCGCACATCGGAAATCACCCCGATGACGCGCGTGTCTTTGCCATTCACCAACGCAGTGCGGCCGACCGGGTCCTGACCTGGCCAGTGGTAGCTCGCGGCCGCCTGATTGATAACCACCACCCGCTCGCTCTTCGGCGCATCCTGCCAGTTGAAGTCGCGGCCCGCGCGCATCTGCATGCCCATAGCGCCGAAGTATCCGGGCGTTACGATATAAACGAAAGCCGCGCCAAAATCCTCTTTGCGGTAAACTCTACCCTTCGCTTGCAAGCCCCAGTTTCGGTTGCGGTCGAGGGGCAGCATATCCGCCACTCCAGCGGCTTGAACTCCCGGCATGGCCGAAACACGGCGCAGAATCTCCCGCAAAATCGGGCCGCGCTTCTCGGCCTTGCCCTCATCGTTGTAGTCGATTTTGATCGCGGCCGCCTGGCCCGGCTGAAATCCCAAATCCACATCCAGCAAGCGGAGAAAACTGCGCAACAGCAGCCCGGCGCCCACCAATAGCACACAAGCCAGGGCGACTTCCCAAACCACCAAAGTGGCGAGCATGCGGTTGTGCGTCAGGCCGGCGCTCATCCCATGGCCGCTATCCTTGAGGACGCCCTGCAGATTGCCGCCGGAGATTCTTAGGCTCGGCGCGAGCCCGAACAGGACCGCCGCTGCCAGTGCGATCGCCACCGTCCAACCCAGCGCCGCGCCGTCTACCCGTACTGTGCTCAACAGTGGCAGCGCAGTCGATCCCTGGTGCGCCAGATAGGACGTCGCGCCGAACGCGATGCCCAGCCCCAGAACCCCGCCGCCGGCCGCCAGCACCAGGCTTTCCGTGAGCAGTTGCCGCACGATGCGGCCGCGTCCCGCGCCCAGCGCGCTCCGCATCGCGAACTCTTTGCTCCGCGCCGCCGTGCGCGCCAGCAACAGGTTCGACAGGTTCACGCAAACGATCAGCAGGATGAGTCCCACCGCGCACCACAGCACCACCAGCGACCGGTGCAGCTTTCCGCTCACATGGACCTTCAATTCCGTCATGGCCGTGGCATAGTCGTCATACCAATCCTTGTGCGCCGCGCGGAGCTGCGGCATCAGGATATCCACCTCTGCCTGCGCCTGTGCTACCGTCACTCCCGGCTTCATCCGCCCGATCAGCGCCAGCGTGTTACCGGCATTGCGCAGCATGTCCATCACCGCCGGCACATAAACGTCGATCTTTAAGCCCGGCGCCAATACCGAACCGAAATCGAACGACGCTGGAAGCACCCCCACAACCGTTACCGGCTGATCGTTAAGCAGGATGGCCTGCCCGACGATGGCCGGATCGGCGCCAAACTGCCGCTGCCAAAAGAAATACCCCAACAGCACCGCGGCCCGGCCGCCCTTCCGGCACTCTTCGGGCGTAAACAGGCGGCCCAGGAAAGGCTTGATGCCCAACATGCCGAAGAAATCGCCGGCCACCGGTACGGCGGCAATCTGCTGTGGCTCGCCGCGGCCCGTCAGCTTATAGTCCGAATCGCCCAGAAAGGGGTCGTACGATGTCACGTCTTGAAAGGAGCGGTTGTGGCGCAGGAACTCCTCGTATACAGACACCGTGTAAGTCACGGCGGAAAGACCGCCCACGCCGCGGTTGCTCGACATCCACACGAGCTGCTGCGGATCGCGAAACGGTAGCGGCCGCAACAGAATGGTGTTTACCACGCTGAAGACCGCGATATTCGCCCCGATGCCCAACGCCAGGATCAGCACGGCGACCGCCGCGAAACTACGGTCGCGGCGTAGCGTGCGATACGTGTAGCGCAGATCCTGCATCAGCACGTCCAGCGCCGGCAGGCCGCGCGCATCGCGATGCTCTTCTTGCGACTGGGCCACGCCTCCAAAGCGCACTAGAGCCTGGCGGCGGGCTTCCTCCTGCGTTAGTCCGCGCCGCAGATTTTCTTCCACCGCGAATGCCAGGTGCGCGGCCATTTCCGCCTCCAGATCGCGATCGAGGGGCGCTTTGCGGAAAAAAGAGCGCAGACGCGCCAGCGCTTCCCTCATCGGTCACCTCCCTCGTTCTGCATCGCCAGCACCCGGCCCATCACCCCGGACAGCCGCTCCCAGTAGGCGGCATCCTCCGCCAGTTGCTTGCGCCCGCGTTGGGTAATCGAATAGAACTTGGCCTTCCGGTTGTTGTCGGAGGTGCCCCATTCGGCCGAGATCCACCCGCGCTGCTGCAGACGGACCAGCGAGGCGTAGATGGTGCCCTGGTTCAACAGCACGGCCTCCCCGCTGGCCTGTTCGATGCGGCGCGCAATGCCATAGCCATGCAGCGATCCCATGGCGGCCAGCGTCTGCAGCACCATCAGGTCCAGCGTGCCTTGCAATAAATCGAGTTTCTTCTCCGCCAAATGTCCTCCTGGAGGGCGGCCAATCTTGGCCGCAGCCGCCTTTTAGGCGGCCAGAGCCGGCTGAAAGCCGGTCTCCTGTGTTATCCCCACATTAGCAGCGCCGGGCTTCATGTGTCAAGACCACAGGAGCAGGCCGAGCAGGCCGCGGGAGAGTGCTTATCGCGGCTTCCGGGCCAGGAAAGCCGCGTGCGCCGGCTGGAATCGGAACCGGCCGTACCCGCCCAGTAACCGTGCCTTGAAACCCGCCGCGCCCAGTTCCGTAAGCAGTTCTTCCCCCGAGTACAAATGCAATTGATGCGTCTCTTCGCTGCGGCGGTACAGCTTCCCCATCCGCCGGAAGCTCACGATCTGCCGCGTCAGCGTCTTCCGCCTGCGGTCCTCTTCGACCTCCAGCAGGATCGCCCAATCGGGGCCTTCCAGAAACCTCCTAGGGGGCGCACCACTAGCCACTCCCGGCTCTACAATATCGAAAATGAACACGCCCCCAGGACGCAGGGCGCTATACACGCGGCGAAAAAATCCCCCCAGCCCCTGCTTGCCGACGGACCGGTCAAACGCATAGTTGACGCACTCGCCTATCGCGGTAACCGCGTCGCAGGGCGGCAATTCGCCGCTTAGGAACGACCCCACCCGGAACTCCGCGGCCGGCGCCAGCGCGCGCGCCCTGCGGATCATGTGCGCGGATATATCGATGCCCAGCACCCCATAGCCGCGATCGGTCAACTCCCGCGCCCAAACGCCGCTGCCGCATCCCGCGTCCACCACTAGCCCGCTACGAATGCCGTTTTGCCGGAGCAATCGCAGCATTCCAGGCGCGGCTTTACGCACAAAACCGGTGAATCCGGTGTCGTGAATGTAAGCCAGGTCGCGGTCGTATGCCGGCATGCGTTACTTGCGGGAGAATTCCTGGTCGATCTTGGCCGCCAGAATGAAATCGCTCTCCGTCAAACCGTCGATTTTGTGCGTGTAGGTCTTCACGTCTACCCGCCCCCACGCCAGCATCATGTCGGGATGATGCCCCTCGGCCTCCGCCACCGCGCCCGCGCGATTCACAAATGCCAAGGCCTGCTTGAAGTCCGGAAAAACGAAGGTCCTCGTCAGGTGATGCTCGCCGACTACCTTCCACCCCGGCAACTGCGCCCATAAACTCTCGAGTTCCGCGCCGCGCAACGCAGGCACGTCTCCCTTGCAGGGAACACAATGTTTTTGGATCAGAGTGCCTTCAGATTCAGCCATAATTCTCCTTCTTTAACCGCGATGGATTTGCACTTCGGGGCACATCCTCTGGATAAGCATTCCTGGGGAGTGGTTCTATCCGATCCTTCCATCATACTGAAGGATCGGCCAAATCGAAAATCCGGGAGGCCGGCAATTCTGCCCCGGGTCGATTTGGACCTATTTCTCGCGATGACAGACCGCAGCCCGTGGCGCACGCTTCAGCGTGCTGCGGCGGACTTCAGTCCGACGTCGGGGCGGCAGCGCCGTCAAGCCGGGTCCGGTACCGCCGCGCCATTATGCCGCGCCGCCCGCTGCGGACGCCCGATGCCGCAGTAGTCGAATCCCGCCTGCCGCGCGGTTTCCGGATCGAACAGGTTGCGGCCGTCCACCAGGATGGCTCGCGCCATGCGCCGCGCCAGAACGCGCAAATCCAGGCGGGCGAACTGCGCCCATTCCGTCACCAGCACCAACGCATCCGCATCCTGGGCCGCATCGTCGGCGGATCCGCAGTATTGGATCTTCAGCGCGGGGTGACTCTCCCGGCACGCGGGCATGGCGATCGGATCGTATGCCTTTACCCGCGCGCCCATCTGCACCAGCCGCTCCGCGATCTGCAGGCTGGGTGCGTCGCGCAGGTCGTCGGTCTCCGGCTTGAACGCCAGACCCAGCAGCGCGATGGTGCGGCCCTTCAGGATAAACAGCTTCTCCTGCAGCTTCTGAATCACCAGTTGCCGCTGCGCCCGGTTTACCTCCAGGGCAGCCTCCAGCAGCCGGCTCTGGTATCCGTACTCGCGCGCAGTGTGCAGCAGCGACTGGATGTCCTTGCCGAAACAACTGCCGCCCCAGCCCAGGCCGGGATTCAGGAAGCGCGATCCGATGCGCGCGTCCAGCCCGATGCCCGCCATCACCTCGGGCGCTTCCGCGCCCACCCGCTCGCAGATGTTGGCCACTTCATTCGCGAAACCGATCTTCACCGCCAGAAACGCGTTCGCCGCGTACTTGATCATTTCCGCGCTGGTCAGCGTCGTGGTGACCACCGGCACCCGCTCCATGCCGGCCGGCCGGGGCAGAAAGGCCGGCGCCGGAAAACTCTGCGCCACCAGCGGCTGGTACAACTCCCGCAGCACCTGCAGGGTGCCCTCTTCCTCGGCGCCAAGCACGATGCGGTCCGGATATAATGAATCCGCAATGGCGCTGCCTTCACGCAAGAACTCCGGATTGCTGGCCACCCCGAACCGCACGTTTTTTCCATTCTCCGGATGCGATTCCCGCACACCTTCCCGCACCAGCGCATCCACCAGGTTGCCGCTGCCCACTGGCACCGTGGATTTGTTCACCACCACGCGGAACCTGGAATCGCCCATTGCGGCTCCAATGCTGCGCGCGGCCGCTTCCAGATAACAGAGATTGGCTTCGCCCGTCTCCATCGGCGGCGTCCCCACCGCGATGAAAATCACGTCGCTCTCCGCGGCCGGAGCCGCCAGCCCGGTCGTAAAGTCAATGCCCCCGCGCCCGGCCGCCAGTACCAGCAATTCCTTGAGGCACGGCTCGTAGATGGGCATTTCACCGCGCCGCAGCTTCTCGATCTTTTGCGCGTCCGTGTCCACGCACGTCACGCGATGGCCAAAATACGACAGGCAAGCGCCCGTAACCGTTCCTACGTAACCCGTTCCAATAACTGTGACGCGCATGCGATTAACTGTTCCCGCAGCTTGACTATTGAGCTTAACACGCTCAATTTACAAGACTCGAATGCATGGTTGGATACAATGGTTAGCGTCCCTGCATGCAGACGATTCTGGTAATCGACGACGACGAGAGCCTGCGCGATACCATCGGCGTGCTGCTCGAACAGGAGGGTTTCCGCGCCGTCCTGGTGGCCGATGGCCGGGCCGGTTTCGAAAAATCTCTATTGCTCAAGCCCGACCTGATCCTCGTCGATCTGCGGCTGCCGGGCATGAACGGCGTGGAGATCTGCAAGCAACTGCGCGCCGCCCAGGTAGTCACGCCCATCATTGTGCTCAGCGCCCTGGGCGATGAAATCGACAAAGTGCTGCTGCTCGAAATCGGCGCCGACGATTACCTGGTGAAGCCCTTCGGCACGCGCGAATTGCTGGCGCGCATCCGCGCCGTGCTCCGCCGTACCTCCCCGGAAGCGCGTAAGGTGGTGCACTTCAGCGAGGTGGAAGTGGACATGGAACGCCGCGTGGTCAGCCGCCGCGGCGAAGAGGTGAAATTGACTCCCGCGGAATACAATCTGCTCACCTACTTCCTGCAGAATCCCGACCGCCCGCTCACCCGCGACATGATTCTCAATTCAGTCTGGGGCTACGAGTTCTTTCCGAATACCCGCACGGTGGACGCGCATGTTGTCAAACTGCGCCAAAAACTCGAGCCTGAGCCCAACTCCCCCCGCCATTTCCTGACGGTGCATGGAGTGGGCTACCGCTTCCTGCCGTAGCCAGCCGGTCCGAAAATCTCGCTAAGATGAAATTGAACTTCGGAGGGAATCTTCACGCGTGCCCTTTTTCTCCAATCTGGCTACCGCCATTTCGCTGGCGCTCGATTCCATCCGCGCGCATAAGCTGCGTAGTTTTCTCACGCTGCTGGGCGTGATCATCGGCGTCGCCAGCGTGATCCTGGTGGGCGCCGCGATCGACGGCTTGGGCGTGTATGCCGAAAACATTACCGCCAAAGCCTTCGGGTCCGACAGTTTCCTGGTGGCGCAGATCGCTTCGGTGGGTCGCCTCAGCAGCCGCGAGTTGGCCGATAAGCAGCGCCGCAACAAGCGCATCCGGCCCGACGATGTGGCCTACCTGCGCGAATCTACGGGCGACTCCATCATGTATAGCCCGTACGCCCAGCACACCGACGACGTCAAAGGCGATAACCAGCTTTACGAAGGTTCGAGTATCATCGGGGTATCGGCGACGCTGCCCTATATGCGCGACATCCCGGTCGAAGATGGCCGCTTCTTCACAGACAATGAGGAGCGTCTCCGCAAGCCCGTCGCCGTGATCGGGCCCGACATCCGCGACGCGCTGTTTCAAGGCAATTCCCCCCTCGGGCGAACCATCCGTGTGGCGGGCACCGAATTCACTGTCATCGGACTGCTTGAAAAGCAAGGCTCCTCATTCGGCCGTAGCCTGGATAATCCCGTGTACATCCCCATTACCGTCTATTACGAAATGTATGGCGGACAGCGCGGCACCGCCGTATTCGGCAAGGGGCGCGCAGGCACGGGCCTTACCATGGATGCGGCTCTGGACGTCACCCGCGCCGCCCTCCGCAGTCACTTTCATACCCCCGTGGGACAGGCGGACAATTTCGATACCCTCACTCCCGATTCGGTACGCTCCTTCGTGGATAGCGTGCTCGGCGTAATCGCGGCGGTGGTTGTGCCGATCACCAGTATTTCACTCGTCGTGGGCGGCATCGTGATTATGAATATCATGCTGGTGAGCGTCACCGAGCGCACCCGCGAAATCGGCATCCGCAAGAGCCTGGGGGCGCGTCAGGGGGACATCCTCTTGCAGTTCCTGATCGAATCCGTCATCCTCTCGTTGGCTGGTGGAATCATGGGCCTGATGTTGGGGGCGCTGGTCGCCACGGGACTGTCGGCTCTCTTCGGCGCCACGCTCAAAGTGACCGCCGGGTATGTGGTGCTGTCCATCTTCGTGTCCAGCGCGGTGGGCATTATTTCCGGCTGGTACCCGGCCAGGAGGGCGGCGCGGCTCGATCCGGTCGCCGCATTGCGCGCCGAATGAACATACCTTTCCAGGTGAGCGCCGGTGAGACGCTCCATATGGCTTTGGGCGCGGTATGGGCGCACAAGTTCCGGTCGGGCCTCACCATCCTGGGCATCGTAATCGGCATTACCACGGTGGTTACCGTGGCTTCGCTCTTGACGGGGCTGCGCCAGGGGATCGTGGATTTCTTTCAGGAGTTCGGCCCCGACAACGTTTTCGTGGCGCGCGTCAGCGGCGATCCCAGCGGCCAGGGCGCGCGTCCCAAGGAGTTGAAGCGCAAGCCGCTGCGTCCCGAAAACGCCGAGTATCTGAAGAACCTGGTACGTTCCATCGAGGACGTGGGAGTCAGCCTGTATATCATCCCGCAGGCGGGCAACATCATCACCGTCAAGGTTCCCGGATACGAGTCCGACAACCTGTTTCTGATGGGCGCGACGCGCAATCTCTATGACATCTCGCCGCGCGATTTGCAAGCGGGCCGCATCTTCACCCGCGAGGAGGAATTGCGCGGCCAAAGGGTCTGCATGATCGGCTCCGCGCTCGGTGAGGCCTTATTTCCTGCGGGCGATGGCATCGGCCGCACCATCTTTCTCGACGGCGGCGAGTTTACCGTAGTGGGCATCTTCGCGCCCGCCAAAGGCGGCTTCTTCGGAGAAAACGGGCTCGACCGCCAGATTGTCATCCCCCTCGAAACCGCGCGCATGCGCTATCCGCAATCGACCAATTTCTTCCTCACCGCCAAGGCCCGCCCCGGACAGCGCGCCGACGCCATCGAAGAGATTCGCGGCGCCCTCCGCAAGTTGCGCCACACCGCGCGCAACCAGGAAGACGATTTCACAATTTCGACCGCGGACTCCATCATCGAGAACTTCGACAAAATCACCGGTATGATCGTGCTGATCTCCATGGCCATCTCGGCGCTGGGCTTGCTCGTGGGCGGCATCGGGGTGATGAATATCATGTTGGTGAGCGTGACCGAGCGCACCCGTGAGATCGGCGTGCGCAAGGCCATCGGCGCCCGCCGCCGCGATATCGTCCTGCAATTCCTCAGCGAAGCCGTGGCCCTGACGGGAGCCGGCGGCCTGATCGGTATCGTATTCTCGATTCTGGTCACCCTGCTGGTCAGCGCCATCTTCCCCAGTTTGCGGTGCAAGGTGCCCGGCTGGGCGGTGGCTACGGCCTTCAGCGTTTCCGTCGCCGTGGGCCTGTTTTTCGGCGTCTGGCCAGCGGTCACGGCCTCGCGTCTCGACCCCGTGGAAGCCCTGCGCTACGAGTAGCGTGGGGCAGGCCTCCAGGCCTGCATCGGGTCTCCAGACCCGATCAATTTCCCACCGCAAAAAGAATCGCATCGTTGATCGCGTAAACCGTGCCGTCCACGCCGATCACCGTAGGCGTATAAGCCTCCCCAATCCCTGCCGTGAGGACCACCGACTGGCTCAGTGTATTGGTCGTCAGATCCCAACGGTACAGCTTCCCGTCCTCGCTATTCGCCAGGATGGCCTTCCCCGGAACGTCCACGGCCGCCGAGTTGATGCACCACTCCTTCACGCCGGCCAGGGGCGGGTTGGGAGTAGGCCCCAGAATCGACAGCACCTCGTTCATCACCGTCACACCCGTGATCGGGTCCGTTTCCGTGGCATTGGGGTCGACTACTGCGATCATGTTCTCGCCGTTCCCGCCCTCGTTCGCGTAGTTGTTGTATTTCGTCATCAGCAGGTAGTCGGATTTGCCGGTGTACGACGGCACCGCGGATGCCGGAACCACCGAGGCCGTATCGTCCCATCCGAAAGCGCCCGGAGTCTTGGCCTTCGTAAGACTGGCATCGAAATGCAACAGCCATCCCCGGTCATGGTTTTCCGGAAACGGATTCTCAAGCACCCCGTAGTAGACATCTCCATCCCGGCCGGTGGTCGGGGAGGCCGACGAGTTGTCCGTGAGCCACGCGTCGTTTCCGGATTTCGGATCGATCAGCCGTACCCGCGCGAGGGGCGCCAGCGTCGTGCTGTCGAGTGCCACCAGGTAGCCGCCGGAAGTATTGCTGACCGCGATATAGAGCGTTGTACCGTCCCAACTGAGGGCCGGAGCGCAATTGTAAGGCACCTCGGTCATGGCCGGGTCGCCGGCCGCCGTAGCCACCGCGATCCATGTGCCTTTCCCGTCGGCGCCAAGGCGCGCGATGCCGCTCGTTAGCCCGGCTAACGGACTCGTGCCGCTCACCACGAAGCCGAAGTAGAGTGTCCCGCTCTCATCGACCGTAAGCGGCGTGTTGATGTAAACGCTGCTGTCGAAGCCGCTGGGATTCGCTTTATAGTTCGCCAACCCATAGAATGCGAGGCGCCCGCCGGCTCCCTCAGCCGCGTCGGGAGAGTCGCGAAAAATGACCGTGCCGCCCGCGCCCGGAAAATAGAGCCGCTTCGTCGCGAGAGCCGGCCCAAAGATCGAAATCCACCCGTGTGACGGCGGCAACAAGTAGTCCGACTGCACGGTCCACAATACGTCGCCATTGGCGGCATGATGCGCGTTCACGCGGAAGCCCTTGCTGACCCCGGTTTTCACCGGGACGATCACCGTATTGCCGGGCGTAATCAGGGGCGACCCGTAGTGGATCAACAGTTCGTCGGCCCCGTCCGGGCGAGCCGCGCTATCGCCGCCGGGCGGGTGCAGATCGACCGGCGTCTGCCAGTGAATTCCATTGAGTGCCTGCGACGCGGTGGAAGACGTGGCCACGTGATGGTCGCTCTTGGCAAAATTGGTCCACGCGGTCTGGCCGAAGGCCGTTGGCCCCCAGCCGCATATCGTCACCAGCGCCAGGGCCGCAAAATTACGCATGACAAGCATCTTACCATCCACCCCGGCGCGCATCCGATTGCCAAATGTTACATTGCGATTCCGGTATCCCCCGGCCCGAACCCAGCATCCATTAAGCTGATCCAAGGAGGATTCATGAAACGTAACGCATCCGCCGTGTGGCAAGGCGATTTGAAACAAGGCAAGGGAGCCGTTTCCACGGCCAGCGGTGTACTGTCCGGTACGCAATACTCGTTCGCCACGCGCTTTGAAAATGGCGTCGGAACCAATCCGGAGGAACTGCTCGCCGCCGCGCATGCAGGCTGCTTCGCCATGGCGTTGTCCGGACAACTGGGCGCGGCCGGCCTGACCGCCGAACGCATCGACGTCACCGCCACCATCTCGCTGGAGAAGACCGAAAGCGGGTTTGCCATCACCGAGAGCCACCTCGAATTGAAAGCCAAGGTTCCGGGCGCCACTCAGGCGGCCTTCGATACCGCGACCGGGAATGCCAAAGCCGGCTGTCCCGTCTCCAAGCTCTTCAATACGAAGATTACCCTCAACGCCGCGCTTGAATCGTAGTCTTGCAGGCAGCCTAAGGAGCGGGTCCCCGCCTCAACGCGCCGCGGCGGGCGATTCGCTCAATAGCGGCTCCTGGGCCTCGTGGCGATGGAAGAGGGCATGTTTCACGTCCGGCCAGAATTCCTTCATCACCTGCGAGAACCCATCTGTCGCGCACGCAATCCCCAACCTCTCGATATTGCTGCCCACCGTGCGCGTATCCGGATAGTAGGCGTTCGAAATCGCGACCGCCGCTCCGTTCCCGAGCCACTCCGAGAAATTGAATTGTTTCCCGCCGCTATCGGTGCGGCTGACGAATATGCGCGTCAGCGCGTATCCGGCCCGGTGCATGACGCTGCCCCCGCGGCGCCCGATCCGGAAATATCGCGGATCCTGATGCAGCAGGCTCGGCATAATGCTCTCCGTCATCATGTTGCCGATCACCTGGTCGGCCAGGGCCGTACCATATCGCCGCGCGTAACCCTTCATGCCTTGTCCGAACGAAGGGTTCTGATCCTCAAGCTGGTACAGCAGCGCGAAGGCTCCCGCCACCGGATAAACGGGCCAGTCGAAGGAATCTTTCAGGCCGATGGTCAGCTTTTGTTTACTGGTGATCGGCTGGAACGGCACGTTACCGTCCGTGGTCCGATAGTTCGGAAATACGCCGAAAACCCGCTTGTCCTGCTGTTCCGGCTGGGGATTCTTGGCCGCATCCGGAGGGTTTTGGCCCGGCAGGATGGGCGGCGCGCCACTCGAGTCGGGTGTCTTCCCGGTGCCTGCCCCATCCGCGGATTGCCCCCATGCCGGAATCAGCGCCAAAAGCGCAAAGCTGACGGCAGAAAGGCATCTTGTACGGCCGAAATGTATTGTCATCAAAACAGGTTCCTGGTCAAGAAAACCCCCGTATACACCAAGGACTCAAATACGAAGTATGCATAATCTGATGCGGTTGCACCGGTAATGGTTACCGGTACCATTTCCGGAGGGCGGCCAATCTCGGCCGCAGCCGCCTTTTAGGCGGCCATAGCCGGCTGAAAGCCGGCTGCGGGCAGAATCGCCCGCCCCACAAAAACCAAACTGACCCAGTGCCCCATTTCCGGAGTCAGCCCGGCGAGTGGTTCTTAAGGGCCAATAACGCATCTAGAGGCGCGCCAGTGTGGCGGCCCTCGACAGATGTGAAGCCGGCCGCACGCAGCAGTACCGCATATTCGGAGACCGTGCGTTCCCGGCCCTCCGTGCAGACCAGCATGTTCAGCGACTGCATATGCGCGGGCGTAGGGCCCGCTTTGTCCTCGTCCAGCAGCTTCTCGGCAATCAGCAGCCCACCGCCCACTGGAATCGCCGTGTAGATTTTCGACAACAGCAGCCCGATTCGCTCCTCCGGCCAGTCATGCAGGATGCGGCCTAGAGAATAAAGATCGGCATCCGGCAGTTCATCACGGAAGAAATCCCCGGCGATGAGCTGGATGCGATCCCGCGCAGCCGATTCAGCCAGATATTCGCGGGCCATGTCGATGACTTGCGGAAGGTCGAAGACCACCGCACTCAGTTGCGCATACCGTTCGCAGGCGGCCATCGCCAGATGCCCCGTCGCGCCGCCCAGGTCCGCCAGACGCCGGAAGCTCGAAAGATCGAAAGCCGCCGCCACTGCCGCCGAGCTCAACTGACCGAAGCCGTGCATCCCGCGCAGGAAGCTGCGCCGCCGCGCATCCGTCTTAAAAAAGTGATCGAATATGGAGCCCTGCCAGCCAAAGGTTTGAGTCCAGCGATGCGTGCCTTCCCGGATGGCATCCTCCAGGTTTGCCCACATCGCGTAGAGCGCCTCATTGGAATAGTGGACATAGCCGGTCAGAGACAGCGGGCTCCGATCGCACAGATAAGTCTCGGCGATCGTCCGGTTGGCATAGGCGCCGTTGTGCTTTTCGAGCAGCCCCATGCCCACGCATCCATCCAGCAGACGCTCCAGCGCCGCGGCATTCAGCTCCAGCCGTGCCGCGAGAGTATCGAGGTTCGCGGCGTCTTCGCTGAGCGCCTCGAAAACGCCCAGCGCCGTGGCCGCGAACATAGTCTTCGAGCGCCGGAAGGCGTCGATCAGTTCCAGAATGGGAGTTGCATCGGGAGGCCGGTCGGGAAGGCTCATGCGGAACCCCGGAAGTGGTCGTAACCGAGCGGCGGCAGAGGCTTACCGCACAAGGATACCGCGCCCGCTTTACCGCGTCGCATCGCGCCGATGCGCGTCAGCGGAATGGTCCCGAAACGCTTCGGCACCTTGACCCGCGGCCTGACGGTGAACAGTAGCTCGTAGTCTTCTCCGCCGTGCAGCGCCTGCTCGGCACTGGCCCCCGGAAACCTGGGTGGCATCTCGATATCCGCCTCCAACCGGGAGGCCAGCGCCAGACGATGCAGGTCCAGTGAAATCC
>JBEKIM010000079.1:0-19331 GCA_050011755.1 Bryobacteraceae bacterium
GGAGAGGCCGTGGGTGAGGCCGTTGCGGCTGGAGGCGGCTTTGCCTTCGGGGGTGCGGGGGCCGGTGGATTTCTGGGCGTTGCGGCGGTTGGAATCCGCCTGCTGTTGGGAACGTTTCCGATTTTTATCTCTGTTCATCGATTTTCGGGCGCGGGTGCGCCCTCCCTTTCGACTACAGGCTAGCGGGCAGGATTTGGGGACTACGGGTACGCTTCTTGCAAGCGATTGAAAAGGCGGAGGAAATTTGTTGGCTGGATGAGTCACCGAAAACCGCCGGCGGGCCTTCAGCCGGCCTGAGCGGGACTTAAAAGTCCCGCCGGCACGCTGAAGCGTGCGCCACGAGCGGGGTTGACCCGCTATGATGGAAAATGCCTAGCGCAATCATCATTGGTGGCGGATTGGCCGGCCTCTCGGCCGCGGCCGCCTTGGGCAGCGCCGGATTTCGCGTCGAGATATTTGAAGCCCGCCCGTTTCTGGGCGGCCGCGCTACCTCGTTTCCGCTCTCGCTATCCGGCGACGCGCCCGTCCTGATCGACAACTGCCAGCACGTCCTGTTGCGCTGTTGCGTCAACCTCCTGGATTTCTATGCGCGGCTGGGCGTGCGCGACCGCATTCGTTTTTATCGCGAGTTTTACTTCATCGAGCCCGGAGGCCGCATCTCTACCCTGCGCCGGGGCGCGCTGCCCGCTCCCTTGCACTTCACCGGCTCGTTCCTGCGGCTGCGGTTCCTCAACATCGCCGACAAGCTGGCCATTGCGCGCGGCCTGCTGGCCCTGCGGCACGAGCGCACCCGCCGCCAAGATCTGGACCGCATCACCATGCTCGAATGGCTGCGCGAAAAGCGGCAGACCCCGGGCGCCATCGACCGTTTCTGGCGTCCGGTCCTGGTCAGCGCCGTCAACGAGGATATCGACCGCCTCGCCGCGCGCCATGGATTTCAGGTTTTCTGGCTGGGCTTCCTGGCAAGCGCCACGGCATATGAGATGGGCGTGCCCGCCATTCCGCTCGGCGAACTCTATCGCCCCGAACTTTGGCAAGCGGCCGGGGATATCTCGCTACGGCTGCGCGCGCCCGTTGAGCGCATCGATCCGGATGGCGTCACCGCCGCGGGAGAGCGGCACGCGGCCGATTACTATATCTGCGCGCTGCCTTTTGAGCGCCTCCCGGCTCTGGGCCTGCCCGCGCCTGCGTTCGAGCATTCCCCGATTACCGGTATTCACCTCTGGTTCGATCGCCCCGTGACGGATCTGCCCCACGCCACTCTGCTCGACCGCACGGTGCAATGGATGTTCAACAAGTCCGAGGGCCGCTATCTGCAGCTTGTGGTGAGTGCGTCGCGCCGTCTGGCCGCCGCCGGCCGTGCCGATATCATCGCGCTGGCGGTCCGCGAGTTGGGCGAATTCTTTCCCCGCGCGCTCACCGCCCGCCTCGAAAAGGCGCACGTGATCAAAGAACTGCGGGCGACGTTCTCCGCCGCGCCCGGAACCGAGCCGCTGCGGCCGCCGGCGGAGACCAGCCGCCCGGATCTGTTTCTGGCCGGCGACTGGACGCGCTCAGGTTGGCCCGCCACCATGGAGGGCGCCGTCCGCAGCGGATATCTGGCTGCCGAGGCCGTCGCGCGCGCGAGCGGTATGCCCGCCCGCTTCCTGCTGCCCGATATCGCCTGAAGCCGCCACTCGCAGCCATGTCATAATCGAGAAATGCGTTCCCGTTTTGCGCTTCTGGCCGCGTTCCTGCTCTGCGCGCTCGCGGTCCGCGCCAAGTCACCGACGGCTAAAGTCGATGTGCATGTCTCGACGATCGACGGCGCTCCCATCGAGCACGCGGAAGTGACCGTAAAAGTGATGAAAGGCGACAAGACCAGCACCCGCTGGAAAGTGCACACCACCGCGGATGGCATCGCGCAGCCGCCCCCCGAAGTGGTGGTGCCCCAGGGCCCCATCCTCGTCGAAGTGCGGGCCGAGGGTTTTGCGTCGTTCAGCCAGACGTTCCAGGTGAATGAACCCCAGAAGACCCTGGACGTCAAGTTGGGTTCGGGCATGACCAATCTGACCGTGCATGTGACCACGATGGGCGGCCGCCCGCTGGATCACGCCGACGTGGTCGTCAAATTCGTGAAGGGCCGCTCCATTATTGAGTTAGGGCGGAAGCTGCGCACCAGTTGGGAGATGCGTACGAATCAGGAGGGCATCGCCAAAGTGCCTGAGCTTCCGCAGGGCACCGTTCTCATCCAGGTGATCGCCAAGGGTTACCAGACTTTCGGCCAGACCTTCGATGTAGATCAAACGGGGAAAACGATTGAAGTCAAGCTAAACTCGCCGCAGGAACAGTATTCGGCGCATTGACGCAACGCGTGCCGCCATCTGCCGATAAGGAAGACGGGAGGCGCAGTGATGGCCAGTTCCATAAGTCCCCTGAGTTATCTGGATGGAAGCTCCTATCAGAGCCTGAATCCGGCTTCGTCTTCGGCCACAGCGGCCGGCGCCAGTTCGCCGGTCAGCGCAACCGCGGAATTACAGGCGATCCAGAAGCAGGGCAACATGCAAGCCTTTTTCAACGATTCCATGGCCGCCGCCCTGTTGCAGCCGGCCAACGGCATCTCTAGCGGAATGTCCGCCAATACCTTAATCGACAACATGCTGCAGCAGGTGCTGGGAGCTTACCAGAACCAGACGTCGAGCGCGGACACGGCCGGGATATCCGCGTCCGGCTAACCCAGTACTTCCTTCGCCGCGGCTACCACCGTGGCGGGTAGGAATCCGAATTTCTTCTGCACTTCTTTCAAGGGCGCCGACGCGCCGAACGTGTGCATGCCGATCATCTTCCCGCGCGGACCGACGTAGCGATCCCACCCCAGCACCGAAGCCTGCTCCACCGACACCCGCGCCGTGACCGCCGCCGGCAGAACCGTCTCCCGATATTCCGGCGTCTGCCGCTCGAACAACTCCCAACTCGGCATGCTCACCACCCGCGCCTTCACGCCTTCCGCCGCCAGTTGCTCGTAAGCCTGTACGCACAGGCTCACTTCGCTTCCCGTGGCTAGCAGAATCACGTCCGGCTTGCCGCCCGGCGCATCCGCCAGAATATAGGCGCCCATTTCCACGCCGGATGCGGCCGCGTATTTCGCACGGTCCAGCGTAGGCAGCGCCTGCCGCGTCAGGATCAGCGCGACCGGCTGATGCCGCTGCTTCATCGTGTATCGCCAGCACTCCACCACTTCGTTGGCATCCGCCGGCCGCAGCGTCACCAGGCCGGGCACCGCTCGCAGCGAGGCCAGTTGTTCGATCGGCTGGTGTGTCGGGCCGTCTTCCCCGACGCCGATCGAATCGTGCGTGAAAATGTGGATCACGGGTATGTCCATGATGGCCGCCAGCCGGATCGGCGGCTTCATATAATCGCTGAAAATCAGGAAAGTGGAGCCGTAAGCCCGAATCTTCGAAAGGGACAGCCCGTTCACGATGGCGCCCATGGCGTGCTCGCGGATGCCGAAGTGCATATTGCGTCCGCCGCGGTCGTCGGCCTCGAAATCGCCCGCCCCTTCAAAGGTGAGGCGCGTCTTGGTGGACGGGAACAGGTCCGCCGCGCCGCCCATCAGCCACGGAATGTTCCATGCGAGCTTGTTCAGCACCCTGCCCGACGAATCGCGCGTGGCCAGACCTTTCGCATCCGCCGGAAACGTGGGCAGGTCCGCGTCCCAGCCTTCCGGAAGCTGGCGATGCAGCATGCGGTCGAGCTGATCGGCCAGGTCCGCGTGTTCCACTTTGTATTCCTCGAAACGCGCCCGCCAGGCGTCCCGCAACTGCTGGCCGCGATCGCCCATTCCCGCCCGGAAATGCTCCCGCACGCCTTCCGGGACCAGGAATTTGGCATCTTCGGGCCAGCCATAAGCGCGCTTGGCCAGGCGCACTTCTTCTTCGCCCAAAGGTTCGCCGTGCGCCCCGCTGGTATCCTGCTTGTGCGGCGCCCCGTAGGCGATGTGGCTGTCCACGATGATCAGCGTGGGCCGGTCGGTGGTGCTCTTGAAGACGTGTAGCGCCCGCTCCAGCATCTCCAGATCGTTGGCGTCGCTCACCCGCGTCACGTTCCAGCCATAGCCGATAAAGCGCGTGGCCACGTCTTCGCTGAAGGCCAGCGCCGTATGCCCTTCAATGGTGATCTTGTTGTTGTCGTAAATCCAGCAGAGATTGGAGAGCCGGTGGTGGCCCGCCAGGGAAGCGGATTCCCCGCTGATGCCCTCCATCATGTCGCCGTCGCCGCAAATCGCGTAGACATCGTAATCGAACATGTCGAAGCCCGGACGATTGAAATGCTTCGCCAGCCACCAGCGCGCCATCGCCATGCCGACGCTATTCCCGACGCCCTGGCCCAGCGGACCGGTGGTCGTCTCCACGCCCGAGGTCCAGCGATATTCCGGATGGCCCGGACAGGCGCTATCGAGCTGCCGGAAGCGCTTGATATCTTCCAGCTTCACGGCCAGTTCCCCCAGCGTCTCGTATTGCGGGTTCACCGCCTTCACGCCGCAAAGATGCAGCAGCGAATAAAGCAGCATCGACGCGTGTCCATTCGACAGCACGAAGCGGTCGCGATCGGGCCAGAGCGGATCTTCCGGATCGAAGCGCAGGAAATGCTGCCACACCGTGTAGGCCACCGGAGCCAGAGCCATCGGCGCGCCCGGATGTCCGGAATTGGCCTGCTGTACCGCGTCCATTGCGAGCGTGCGAATGGTGTTGATCGAAAGCTGGTCGAGTTGCTCGTTAGTCATGACTTTTTATGATACCCTGCCCGGCAGGCGGGCTGCCGTGGCGCGTTTGCCGCCTCTTACGATGGTCCCAAACCCGCATTGATGGTGAACACCACGCCGCCGCCCGTGCCTTTGTCCGGCGTTCCACCATCTCGTGCGCTGCCCGCGATTTCCCCATTCATCAGTTGGATCAGCGGAGCCGCCGGCTCCCTCCCGTCCGCGTCGTTGAACAGGTAGCTCCCAAGCAAGGCCCCTTGCGGAGACAGCGTGTAAACCGCGCCGTCGAAAAGTCTTCCCGTGCCGGCGCTGGGCAGCCACAGATTGCCATCGTTGGCAAAAATCGGCGTGCCCGCGCCCCATTTGGTAAAGCATACACCGGACTCCTGAAACCCGCCGCCATCCAGGCCGACGTGGTACAGCTCCGAACCGCAGGATCCCACCACGGCGCCGTAAAGCTGCCCAGAGCTCTCGGCCAGCCCTGTCAACGGGAGATCCGGAAACGTCATCAGGACGTTATACTGCCCTGCGGAAGTCACGCGGAAAAGATAACCCGCGGCCGTACCGACGGCGCATCCGGCTCCCGTTGACGCGCCGCAATCCGTGCCGTAAAAGTTTCCATCGGAGGCTTGCAGCAATCCATGCGGCAATGCGCCATCCACCGCCGCATTGAACGCGTGCAACAGGGTGAACGCGTGCGTAGTGGGCTCGTAGCGAAATACCGTGCCGCAGCCGGTTCCCAGGCAGGGACTGGAAGAAATGCCGCCCGCATAAGTCGTGCCGTAGAGATTTCCGTCCGTCCCTTGGATCAGCCCGTTCGGCTCCTGGCCGTCGCCGCACCCCGGAGAGTCGCAGAAGTTATGCAGAACGGTGAAGTGTGCGCCCGCAATGCTCATGCGGTACAGGACGCCGCCATTGTAGGCTCCTCCCTCGAACGTGGTGCCATACAAGTTACCGTCCTGCCCGATCAGCAGGCTGGCGCCGGGTTGGCTTCCTTCCGTATAGACGCCGCGGGTTGCCGTGAATATGTGAAGCAGCGTGAACTTGCCCCCGGCAAGACTGTAAATAGTCCCGCCATTCACCGGAAAAACCTCTCCCCCGGTGCCTTTGCCACTGGCGTTTGCGGCGCCATAAAGCGTCCCGTCCGCTGCCTGCAATAAGGCTTGGGGTCCGCTGCCGATCGCGCAGGCGGCGTTACCGCTCGCCAGGTAGGTGCAGGGAAACGCAAAGAGTTGCTCCAGTTGCCCGTACGATGCGCCCGCGCCGGCCGCCAGCCAAAGCCCCGCCAATAAGATCGTCCGCCACTTGCCTCGCATATCGGTCCTCTGCCGGAAGTGTACCACCGATTTCCCGAAGGCACCCCTGGCGCACGCTGAAAACGTGCGCTACTTCTCAGCGGGAACGGCGCGTCGTGTACGATGGTATTATCCCTGCAAAATGGACTCGCATAAAGTTGATTTAAAGCAGACCGTCAATCTGCCCCGTACCGGCTTTTCCATGAAGGCCAACCTCGCCCAGGCCGAGCCGAAGTTGCTCGACCGCTGGCGCGCCGAGGACATCTACGCCCAGGTCCGCCGCGCTCGTTCCGGCCGCCCCACTTACATCCTGCACGATGGCCCGCCTTACGCCAACGGCCGTATCCACCTTGGAACGGCCTTCAACAAAATTCTCAAGGACTTCATTGTCAAGTCCAAAACCATGGCGGGTTTCGATGCCCCCTACGTCCCGGGCTGGGACTGCCACGGCCTGCCCATCGAAATCAAGGTCGATAGCGAGCTCGGCGCGCGCAAGGCCACCATGACCCCGGCCGAGATCCGCGCCGAATGCCGCAAATACGCCGAAAAGTACGTCGATCTGCAGCGTACGGATTTCAAACGTCTCGGCGTCTTCGGCCGCTGGGACGACCCCTATCTCACCATGAGCGCGCATTATCAGTCTGTAATCGCTGCTGCGTTCGTGGATTTCCTCGATCGGGGGTACGTCTACAAGGGACTGAAACCGGTGCACTGGTGCATGCGCGACCGCACCGCTCTGGCGGAAGCCGAAGTCGAATACGCCAATCATTCCAGCCCCTCCATCTGGGTGCGCTTCGCCCTCACATCCGATCCCGCCCGCATCGATCCCGCGCTCGCCGCGCGCCATGTCTACGGGCTCATCTGGACCACCACGCCCTGGACCATCCCGGCCAACATGGCCATCGCGTTTCACCCCAAATACGAGTACGTAGCCGTCGCCGTGCCGGGGGAGACCACTCCGCCTGCCGACCCAGTCTATATCGTGGCTGCAGATCTGCTCAACGTCACCGCCGAAAAGTGCGGTTGGACCGATTACCAAATCCTGGCCCGCTTTCCCGGTGCGCGCCTCGAAGGCGCGGTCTTCCATCACCCGTTTCTGGGCCGCGATTCGCTCGGCATCCTGGCCGAACACGTCACGCTCGAACAAGGCACCGGAGCTGTCCACACCGCCCCGGGGCACGGCCAGGAGGACTACGCCGTCGGCCGCCAGTACGGAATCGAAACTTATTGCCCCGTGGATGCCGCGGGCCGCTTCTACCACGCCGAAGGAGCCGCCGGGCGCCTCCCCGAAGAGATCATCGGCAAAACCGTCTGGGAAGCCAACCCCATCGTCATGGGGATCTTGCGCGGGCATCACGCGCTGCTCGCCACCGAAAAGATCGAGCACAGCTATCCGCATTGCTGGCGCTGCCACAAGCCCACCATCTTCCGCGCCACCGAACAGTGGTTCATCGGCATGGACCGCAACGACTTCCGCCGGCATGCGTTGGAGGCCATCCGCCAGGTCCGCTGGATGCCCGAATGGGGCCAGGAGCGCATCTCCAATATGATCGCCATCCGCCCGGATTGGTGCATCTCGCGCCAGCGTGTGTGGGGCGTGCCCATCATTGTTTTCTATTGCGACCGTTGCCGCGAGCCGCTCACCGATCGCAAAATCCTCGACGGTATCGTGCGGCTGTTCGCCGAGCATACCGCCGACATCTGGTATCAGCGCACCGCGGCCGAATTGCTGCCGCCCGACATCGCCTGCGCCAAGTGCGGGGGAAGTGAATTCAGCAAGGAGAACGACATCCTGGACGTCTGGTTCGATTCCGGTTCCAGCCACCTGGCTGTGCTTACGCCGGCGAACGATTTAACCTGGCCCGCCGATCTCTACATGGAAGGCGGCGATCAGTATCGCGGCTGGTTCCACAGCTCACTCCTGGTGGGGGTGGGACTCAAGGGCGGCTCGCCCTATCGCGCCTGCGCCCTGAACGGCTGGGTCCTCGACGGCGAGGGCCGCGCCATGCACAAATCCCTTGGCAACTCCATCGAACCCGACGAGATCATCAAGCATCACGGCGCGGATCTCGTGCGCCTGTGGTCCGCTTCGGTCGAGTTCCACGAAGACGTGCGCGTCTCCGAGACCATTCTCACCCGCTTGCAGGAAGCCTATCGCAAGCTGCGCAACACCTTCCGCTATTTCCTGGGCAACCTTTCGGGCTTCGACCCGCGCACCGAAGCCATGCCGGTGGATGAAATGCTGGAACTCGACCAGTGGATCCTGCTGCGCGCCGAATCGCTGGTCTCCACCTGCCGCGCCTGGTATGACGAGTTCGCCTTCCACAAGGTCTACCGCGCGCTTTACGATTTTGCCACCGTGGATCTCAGCGCCCTCTATTTCGATGTGTTGAAAGACCGGCTGTACACCGCCGCCGCCAAATCGCACGCGCGCCGCAGCGCCCAAACCGCCCTCTACCGCCTGGAATACGCGCTGGTCAGGCTGATCGCGCCCATCCTGACCTTCACCGCGGAGGAGATCTGGACCCACATGGGGCAGCCGGGCAGCGTCCATCTGGAGCTTTTCCCGGAACCCGCCGAATTGACCGCGGGCCTGTCCGATGCGCATAGGAAACGGTCCGGCAACTGGGACCGTCTCATGAAAGTGAGGGAAGACGTGCTCAAGAGCCTCGAGCAGGCCCGCCAGGAAAAATTCATCGGCGCGCCCCTCGAGGCCAGAGTACGCTTGACGGCCAACCCGGATATCTACCCGCTCCTCGAAGAATACGCCCCGGAACTGCCCGCGCTCTTCATCGTTTCGCAAGTGAATGTGAACCGGGCTTCGGCGTGCGAGGGTCTTTCGCCTGAGATCGCCGTCAAGATCGAGCGCGCCGACGGCATCAAGTGCGAACGCTGCTGGAAATACACCACCGATACCGGCGCGGACGCCCGCTTTCCTACCATCTGCGCGGCTTGTGCCGGCGCCGTGAAAGAGATGCTCGATGATCGATAGCCGCGTGAAAGCATACGGCCTTTCCGCGATCGTTTTCGCCCTCGACCGTTTGACGAAATGGTTCATCGAAGCGCACGTCTCCGCTTTCGACGTGCACCCGGTCATTCCCGGCTTCTTCGATATCGTGCATTCGCAGAACCGCGGCGTGGCCTTCGGCTTGATGAACGATTCCACGTCGCCCTGGCGCACCATCGTGCTCATCGTGTTTGCATCCGCCGCGTTACTGGTGGTGGCCAGGCTGCTCTGGAAGACCTCGCGCCTGGACCGCTGGACGGCTCTCGGTCTGTCCCTGGTGCTGGGCGGCGCGGCCGGCAACCTCTTCGACCGCATCGTGTGGGGCCGCGTAACCGATTTCCTGGAATTTTATATCGGCGACTGGCACTGGCCCACGTTTAATGTGGCCGACTCCTGCGTCGTGATCGGCAGCGGCCTGCTATTACTGGAATTGCTACGGCCCAAGCGCCAGCCGGCGGACGCCTGATGTTCCCTCAGCTCTTTCACATCGGAAGCTATTCGCAGGCGACCTATGGAGTGCTGGTCGCGCTGGCCTTCCTGGTGGCTCTCTCCCTGATCGCGCGCCTGGCGCGCCAAGCCTCGCTCAATAGCGACGCGGTCGTGAATCTCGGCATTCTCTGCGGCCTCAGCGCCATCGTGGGCGCCAAGATCATGATGTTTCTGATCGACATTCCCTACTACGTACGCAATCCGGGGGAAATCTTCTCCCTCGCCAGTCTTCAGGCGGGCGGTGTTTTCTACGGCGGATTGATCGCGGCCCTGATCGCGGCGATCGTCTATATGCGCCGCCATCGCCTTCCGGCGCTTCCCACCGCCGACGTTTTTGCGCCTGGTATCGCGCTGGGCCACGGCATCGGCCGCCTGGGCTGTTTTGCCGCGGGCTGCTGCTGGGGCAAACCCACCAACCTGCCCTGGGCTGTGACCTTCACCAACCCGGTCTCCCACGAACTGGTGGGCGTGCCGCTCGATATCAAACTGCATCCCACCCAGTTGTACGAATCGGTGGCCGAGTTCCTCATCTTCGGCGTTCTTTTCTGGCGAATTCGCCGCCCGCATCCGCCCGGCGCGATCATCAGCCTGTACTTGATCTTGTATTCCACGGTCCGCTTCCTGGTGGAATTCGTGCGCTACCATGAACAGCCCAATCCTTTCGGCGGCCCGCTGAACGCCTCCCAGTGGATCTCTCTCTTTCTCATCGCCCTGGGCGCCGCCTGGTTCCTGTGGCGCGGACGTCCCGGCCTACGCGGGCCCGCCGCCACCACCCGCTGAAGTGTCCTGCAGTATCCGCTCCCGCCCATGCTAGAGTGGACTAAAACGGAGAAAGCAATGGCCTTCTGTCAGAACTGTGGAGCGCAAATCAGCGGCGAATTCTGCACGGGTTGCGGAAGTCGCGCCCAGGTGGCCGATGGGCCGCCGGCCAGCCCCGCCCCGCGGAAAACCAGCCCGCTGGTCTGGATCATGGTGGCCGTGCTGGGTGTCTTTATCCTGTTCGGTATCGCCGTGCTCGGCGGCGGCCTTTTCCTGGTCCATAAAGTGAAACAAGCCGGGTTCGATTCGGAGTTGATGCGCAACAATCCCGGCCTCGCCACCGCCAAACTGCTGGCCGCCACCAATCCGGATCTTGAAGTAGTCGCGAGCGACGACCAGCGCGGTCTCATCACCATCCGCCAGAAGTCCACCGGCAAGACCATGACCGTGAATTTCGCGGACATGAAGGCGGGCCGTCTCACCTTCAAAGAGGATGGCAAGGATTCCGTAACCCTGGAGGCCCATGGCGATGGGAGCGGTCCTACCGCCTTGCCGTCCTGGATACCGCCGTATCCGAACTCCAGGCCCACCAGCACTTTCAGAATCGACAGCGGCGACCAGGGCTCCTCCGCCAGTTTCAAGTTCCAGACCCAGGACCAGCCCAAGGGCGTGCTCTCGTTTTACGAACAGGGACTGAAGCAGAACGGATTCCGCATCACCGCGTCTACCGCCTCCGAAAGTGGCGGCTCCTCTGGCGGCCTGATTTCAGGAGAGGATCAAGGCCACCGCCGCACAGTAGTCGTCACCGTGGGGAGCGCCGGACCAGGCGCCACCGTCAGCGTGACTTACGCGCAGAAATAACCCAATCCGCCAGGTCTTCCATACGGTCCACCAGCAGATCCGGGGGCACCGCCCGCAGCGTCTCGGGCTGAAACCCATACGTCACGCCGCAGGATTTTACGCGCGCATTGCGCGCCGTCTCCATATCCACGGAACTGTCCCCCACCATCATGGTGGTGTCTGGTGCGGCGCCGCATTCCGCGATCAGCTTTTCGACTCCGATGGGGTGCGGTTTCTTGAACTCAAAACTATTCCCTCCATAGACCTGCCGGAAATGTCCGCCCACGCCCAGCCCGTCCAGGATGGCCCGGCTGATCCGCACGGGCTTGTTGGTCAGTACGGCCATTCGCACGCCCGCATCCCGCAGCCGGTCTAGCGATTCCCGCACGCCCGGATACAGCACCGTGTAATCCAGCATGTGGTCGCGATAGTACTCCAGGAAGAATTCCAGGGCTTCCTGCACCTGGGCTTCGCTGGCTTCCGCGCCCAATACCCGGCGCATCAGTACGGGCGCGCCGTTACCCACGTAGGAATAAACCCGCTCGTTGTCGATGGGCGGCATTCCCATGTGGCCGCGGGCCGCATTAGCCGCATGCGCCAGGTCGAGTTTCGAATCGATCAGCGTGCCGTCCAGGTCGAAGATCAGCAGGTCCATTACGCCGTGGCTGCCCTTCGTCGCGCGCGAGACTCCACACGCACCGGTTTGCGGCGCGCCTTCTGCGTACCTAACTTGTACTCCGTCATCTTCCGCTGCAGCGTGTTGCGATGAATCCCCAATAACTTGCTTGCTGCCGAGCGGTTGCCACCCGTGCGCTCCAAAGCCCTCTGGATCAGGGTCTTCTCCAGCAACTCGACCACCTCTTCGAGAAAGAAACCGTTGCCGACCAGGTGCTCCACCAGCGCTTCAAACTCCTCTTTCATCTCATGCCTTTCCCGCATCCGGCAATCCCCGAATGCCCTTTTTCAGGGCGTTACCCCAAATCGTCTTCACCTGCTCGTAGCTCTTCCGGAATCCATCTTTCAACTCGTGCGGCGCCACCGCCGCGCACACCCGCGCCGCGTCGATCACATACGGCGCCACTTTCGAATGCACCACCGCGTTAGGGGGCGCCTTGCCCGGCGTGAACGCCAGCAGCGCCAGCACGATGGCGATCGCGATGAGCATCCCGCGCACCACCCCAAAACCCGCGCCCAGCAGCCGATCGACGAACGACAATCCCGTGATCTTCATCATCCGCCGCAGCAGCCGTCCCAGGATCGCGCCCAGGATCAGCACGCCGCAGAACACCATGAGAAAGCCGCAGAAATTCGCGATGCCCGGCGAACTCACGTAGGGCTGCAGAAAAGAACCCGCCGTGCCATAAAACCAGATGGCCAGAACCAGCGCCAGCACCATCGAGACCATCCCCACCACTTCCCGCGCCAGTCCCGTGGAAAAGCTGGTGACCACCGATCCCGCCAGCACCAGCAACAAAACCACGTCCAGCCAATTCATAGCTCCTTGCCCGTCAACACCTGGTAGGCCTGCCGGTATTTGTCGCTGGTCTTGCCGGCCACCTCTTCCGGCAGCGGCGGCGCCGGCGGCTGCTTGTCCCAATGAATGGACTCCAGGTAGTCGCGCACGTATTGCTTGTCGTACGAAAACTGCGCCCCGCCGGGCCGATAAGTCTCCGCCGGCCAGAACCGCGACGAATCCGGCGTCAGTACCTCATCGCCCAGCACCAGTTCCCCGTCCACGAAGCCGAACTCGAACTTCGTATCGGCGATGATCACTCCCTTGGTCTCCGCATAAGCCGCCGCGCGCGAATAGATCCGCAGCGTCAGGTCCCGCAGGCGCCCGCCCAGTTCCGCGCCCACCGTCGCGCACATCTTCTCGAACGAGATGTTCTCGTCGTGTCCGCTGGTGGCCTTGGTGGACGGCGTGAAAATCGGCGCCGGCAAGCGGTCGCTCTCGCGCAGCCCGGCCGGCAGCGGAATGCCGCACACGGTGCCTTGCGTCTTATATTCTTTCCAGCCCGAGCCCGCCAGGTAGCCGCGCGCGACGCATTCGATCTCCACCATTTGCGCGCGCTTCACCAGCATCGAGCGGCCTTCCAATTGGTCGCGAAACGGCCGCAGCGCCGTAGGATATTCGTCTACATTCGCCGTGAGGAAGTGCGTAGGAGTCACGTCGCGCAGAAAATCGAACCAGAATATCGAAAGTTGCGTGAGTACCCTGCCTTTGTCCGGTATGCCGGTCGGCAGGATGTAGTCGAAAGCCGAAATTCGGTCGGTGGCGACGATCAGCAATCGTCCGTCCACGGAATAGACGTCGCGCACTTTACCTTGCGCGTGCTTTTCAATTCCGGGCAGTTCGGTATGGAGGATAACGGTGTCTAGCATCACGGGTTTTCAGGGAACCAAATCGGGGGAGTAACTCAAATAATAACGCGACCGCGCCATTTGTCAAATACCTATTCTCGTAATATTCGTTTGGACCCATGTGGGCGGCGTTCCATTACGTGTGCACATCGCCGCCATCGTCGAACAGAGTCTGCGCGAGACCGCTCGAACTGCGCTCCCACGCGCTGGTGCGCCAGTTGTCGAACGTGTTGGAGACCCGCATCCAGGTGGCCGGGCTCAGGATAAACCGCTGTGCCAACGCAAAGACGTACGGCTCGTAAAGCCGCCGCGCCTGCGCCAGTTTGGCGTCGAACTCCGCGGCGTTCGAGGGCGCGATCCCGGCCGCCGCAAGCCCCGCTTTGAATTGCTCCAGGGCGTCCGGCGCCAGGCGATCCGGCTGCGGTGCACGCGGCGGAGCATTCACAATCTGCGCCAGGTCGACGACCGTATGCCGCGCCATGGCGAAGGTCAACCGCGCCTGCCAGGGCGACAGGCCGTCGATGCCTGCAATCACCACCGCACAGACATCCAGGATCGTGGTCAGCGCCGCCAGCCACGATTGATTATCGTGCTGCGAACGAAAGTATGCCAGTACCGGGTACGAGATATAAGTCTCAAGCAGATCCGCCGACCAGATCTCCCATTCCCGCAACAGGTCGTCCATCGCGGACAAGCCGTGCCCCGTTGCGTAACGCCGCAGAAGTTCCGCCGCCGTTGGTGGCGATCCGGCGCGCGCATCCAATAGCAAAATGCTGGTTTCGCGCTTGGCAAAAGACTGATACAGTACCGGCAGATAGCTGATGACCAACGCCAGGAATCCGAAGCCTGTACCGGCCTCCAGGATCAGCACCTCCCTAGCCGCGCGTGTATGCGGCACGCCCATGCCCAGGGTGATGAACGTGGTGCCGCTCAGATAGATGCATTCATAGAAGCTCGCCCCGGGCAGCCCGGCGTCCCACTGCACCAAGGCAAAGGCCAGGATCATCCCAATAGCCCACACCATGATCAGAAATAGCAGCGATAACGGACCGTAAATGCTGAGGTACCGCTCGCGCCGCCTGGGGGAGCGGATGCGCCGTGCGACCCACGAGCAGATGGTCCAGGTGGACAAATAAAACAGCCGGCTCAGCCGCAACTTTCGCGTGACGCGACGCGGCAGAATGATCACTTCAAAACCGTCCCAAAGGATGATTAGCAGGACAACGGTTCCGAGAATAGCCCCGAGCACCCTCATGCCAAGCATTAGCCCTTGCCTGTCGCCTCCATTGATCCTACCAGAGACTTTTTCAGGGCTTCCGGCAGCGCCTGCGCCCGGCCCGGCCGTCCCACCGATACCACCACGATCGATCCATTGGCGGCCGTCACCCCGTCTTTCAACGCGGCGAATTCCAGCGTATACGACGACGTGCCCACCCGCTTTACCGAAACGGCGATGTCCAATAAGTCGTCGAAGCCCACCGCCGACCGGTACTCGCATTCGACGCGCACCCGCGGGAACCCCACATCCGGCGCGTCCCGGTAACAGTACCCCAAAGAGCGCAGAAATTCGATTTCCGCCGCCTCGAAATAGCGCAGCATCGCTGTGAAATGAATGCGTCCGGAGGCGTCCGTATCGGGAAACGCCACCCGCACCCGGTGCAGGAATTTGGGCATAGTTATTTTTCGGGCTTGGCGAAGGCCGCGTCCGCGACCGCTACGTTGTTCTTGATTTCGGCGAACTTGAAGATCATCGTGTTATCCGGTGCGCGCTGCTCGATAGTGAAGGGCAGCTTGACTCCATCCACGTCGCGGTAATCCCGCAACAGTATCTCGTATTGTACGATGCCATCCTCCAGCGTGACGCGCTCGAAGTCGCGCTTCACCAGCAGCCCGCTCCCGGCATCGAAATAAAGCTTTTCGGCGGGGCCGCCGGCCGGGGTAGCCTCCACCACGTAAACCGCGTGCCCTTCCAGCTTATCGGCCCCCACTGCCGTCATCGCCGGATACAGTTCCTTGAGCCGAACCTCCCGGTAGAAAAGGCGATCGCGCTGGGCCGCCGCCAGGTCCGCCTTGCTCATGGCATGCGTGCCCGAATCGGGATTCTTTTCCCAGCCGTTGCCGCCGTCGACCACCGTTTCCACCACGCCATACCCTGGAATATCCATTGTCAGCCGAAAGCTGCCGGGCGCCTTCGCCACGATCAACGCCGTCCCGGTCACGTTATCGTCCGGAATCTCCACCGTGCCCTTCATCGTGCGCGTGGTAACCTTCTCGTAGGCGGCCTGGCCGCCCAAAGCCTGCGCGTACCTCTCGAGGATCTGGTCGACGCCGTTCTGCGCCGGCATGGGCGCTGCGGCGGCCAGCGCCAGCAGCGAATATCGCAGGTATCTCATGGAACCCTCCGGGGCGGCGGAGCGGAACGCGCGGCCCACAGTCTACAATAAATCTTTTATGCATCTACAGGAAGTCGTCGAAGCGCAAGGCCACCTGATCGACTCCCACGTGATGGAGAACATCTTCGATAAGGTGGTCGAGCATCATGGCCGCTTCGAGGTGGAAGAATTTCGCATCGGCCGCACCAACAGCGAGCCGTCCTACCTGCGTTTGAAGGTCGAAGCTCCCTCCGGCGAGTTGATGGCGCATCTGCTCGAAGACCTGCTGTCGCTGGGCTGCGCGGCGGTGGATTCCGGCGACGCCGCGTTGCGCGCCGTCGAACGCGACTGCTGCGCGCCCGAAGATTTCTACTCCACCACCAATCACCGCACCTTCGTACGCCTCAACCAGCAATGGATCGAAGTGGAAAATCAGCGCATGGACGCCCTTATCGTGGTTGCCGATGGCCGCGCCTGGTGCCGCCGGCTGCGCGATATCCGCACGGGCGATCGCGTGGTGGTGGGCATGCGCGGCATCCGCGTGGCGCCCGAATCGAAAGAGCGCGACCGCCTCGCGTTCGCCTTCATGTCCAACGGCATCTCCTCCGAGCGCCAGGTTGAAACCGCCGTGCGGCAGACCGCGGCGCTCATCCGCCAGACTCTGGAACAGAAGCTGAAAGTGGTCGTGGTGGCCGGACCGGTGGTGGTCCATACCGGCGGCGTACCAGGCCTGGCGGCGCTCATCCGCGGCGGCTTCGTGCACGCGCTGCTCAGCGGCAACGCGCTGGGCGTGCATGACGCGGAAGCCGCGCTGTTCGGCACTTCGCTCGGCGTGCGGCTGGCCGATGGACGGCAGGAAGAGCACGGCCATCGCAACCACATGCGCGCCATCAACGCGATTTATCATGCCGGAAGCGTGGCCCAGGCCGTGGCTGCCGGACGGCTTCCCAGCGGCATCCTCTACGAATGCGTGCGCGCCAACGTGCCTTTCGTGCTCGCCGGCAGCTTGCGCGACGACGGCCCCCTTCCCGATACCATCACCGACATGAATGCGGCGCAGGACGCCTATGCCGCCCATCTGAAGGGCGCCGGACTGGTGCTTTGCCTGGGCTCGATGCTGCACTCCATCGCCACCGGCAATATGCTGCCGAGTTGGGTGAAAATCGTCTGCGTGGATATCAACCCGGCCGTGGCCACCAAGGTCAGCGATCGCGGCACCGGACAAGCCGTGGGCGTGGTGGCGGACGTGGGCATGTTCCTGGATCTGCTGGCTAAGGCGGCCGCCATTCCGGCCATGGTAACTCCATCATGAAGCGCGCCTATACCGACGAACACGCCGCGGCCGGAATCGCCGCCGCTCTGCCTGAAATCGAGACCTGGCCCAACCAGTTTCCGGATTACGAGATCGAGATCGTGATTCCGGAGTTCACGTCCGTGTGCCCTAAAACCGGCCTTCCGGACTTTGGCAGGCTGACCCTGCGTTATGTGCCGGACAAGAAGTGCCTGGAGCTGAAGTCGCTGAAGCTGTACCTGCTGGCATATCGGAATCTGGGCATCTTCTACGAGAACGTGGTGAACCGCTTCTTGCGCGACGTGGTAGCCGCCGTCAAGCCGTTGAGCGCCACGGTGACCGGCGAATTCACGCCGCGCGGCGGATTGCAGTCCAAAGTCACGGCGACTTTTACGAAGTCGGGGAGCAAGCCACGTGGACACCGATGAATTGAACGCCGTTCTGCGCGAGATCCAGGATCGCGTGCGTGCGCGCCATCCCGACGCCGTGACCACCGGGGACGTTCAACTGCCCGACCTCATGCCACTGCTGCATGCGCGCGATGCGGCGGAAGCCAAGGTGGCGTCCATCGGCACCGTGAATCCTCGTGCCGGTGGGCCGCTGAACTGGCTGGCGCAACAGGCTAAGAAAGCCATAGCCCGCGCGCTCGACTGGCACGTGCGCGAGCAGGTCGAGTTCAATCGCAACGTGATGGCTTGCGTCCAATCCACGCTTGAAGCCCTCGAAGACACCCGCCGTACGTTGGCCGCAATCGACCACAAGTGGGGCCAGGTCGCCGCGGACCTGGATGCGCTCGTGCGCGGCGAGGTCCAGCAACTGAAGGACATTCGCGGACACTGGACGGAGTGGCGCCAGGGCTGGGAATACAAGCTGGTGGTCAACGAAACCAAATTGCTGCGCGGCCTTGCCGAGCTGAATGCCGCCTTCCAGCATCGCACCGGGCAAAACGAGGCGTTCATCCGCGACCAGATCAAATTGCAGCATGCCGATTTCGAAGGCGCGCTGGACCGCTACGGCGTGGATATCCAGAAGCGCCTGTGGGCGGACCTGGAACGTATCCGCAAGGATTACGATCACCTGATTCATTCCGAGCTGCGGCTGATACGGCAGCGCACCGCGGCCGGCGTCCCGCCCGCTTCGCCTGTCACGCCCCAGCCACAGTCCCAAACTGTCGCCACGGCGCCGCCTGAATTCGATTACGCGCGCTTCGCCGAGCGCTTCCGCGGATCCGAAGACTATGTGAAAAAAGGCCAGCAGTTCTACCTGCCTTACTTCAGCGGCCGGCGCGACGTGCTGGATATCGGCTGCGGCCGCGGCGAGTTTCTGGAACTGATGCGCGATGCCGGCGTCTCCGCCCGGGGCATCGACCTGAGCACTGAGTCCGTCGACGTATGCCGCCTAAAGGGTCTGCGCGCGGATGCAGCCGATCTGTTCGTCTGGCTGGCGGATCTGCCGGAAGGCTCGCTCGATGGCATTTTCAGCTCGCAGGTTGTGGAACATCTGCCGCCCGATCGCTTGCCGGACATGATCCGGCTCGCGGCATCGCGTCTGGAGCGCGACGGCGTGCTGGCTATCGAGACTCCCAATCCCGAGTGCCTGGCTATCTTCGCCAGCCACTTCTTTCTGGACCCCACCCACACTCGCCCCGTACCGCACGCTTTGTTGTCGTTCTACATGGAAGAATGCGGACTCGGCGGGATCGAGGTGCATCGGCTCTCGCCCGCCATCGAATCCATGCCCGCCCTTGCCAGTCTGCCGGAAGACTTCCGCGAAGCCTTTTTCGGCGGTCTGGATTATGCCATTATCGGGAGGAAGCTATAGCTCTCCCCGGTTCCCCGCGCGAAATCGAGATCAAGCTGGCTCTGCCGGACCCCGGCACGGGCCGCCGCTTGCTGCGCGCCGCCGGTTTCCGCGTATCCAAACGCCGCGTCTTTGAGGCCAATACTCTCTTCGATACCTCGCGCGGCTCGTTGCGTCGCAAAGGGCATTTGCTGCGCGTGCGGGCGGCCGGGCAGCAGGGCGTTCTCACTTATAAAGGCGCCGGCCCCGCCGGCAAAGATGCCGGTAAGTATAAGGATCGCGAGGAAATGGAAGTCGAGGTCTCCGATCCGCGCCGTCTCGCCGAGATATTGTCCCGCCTGGATTTCGTGCCCGCGTTTTACTACGAGAAGTATCGCAC
>JBEKIM010000080.1:0-36152 GCA_050011755.1 Bryobacteraceae bacterium
CCGAGCTTACGCTCGCTCAAGAGCGGGTTCTGGAGAACCCGCGCAGGCCTGGAGGCCTGCCCCACCACCTAGCCCAGCTTGGGCGGCAAGTCCGTCATCGGCCCCATCCACTGCAGTTCGCGCTCGATATCCTTGTGCAGTTGGTATTTACGGCGCACCGTGGCTACCTTCTCGCCGCGCACTTCGATCTTATCCAAATCGAACTGCCCTACCCCGAACTGGCCGCAGAAATTCAGATAGCCGATCCACTTCGCGTCGATCCCCATGGCTTCCACACCCACGCGATCCGCCGCGATGTAGTCCGTGGAGGCGATTGCTACGCGCGACGGCACGGGCGTGCCCGAGGACGGACCGTTGCCCTCCATGCCCTCGAAGCCGTCGATCAAGGCGGCGCCCCAGAAAGGCCGCAGCTTCTGCGCGGTCAGGAACATGTTGTAATGCGTCTGGCGCAGGCCGGTGTGGTAGCGGCGTTTATCGTTCCAGTGGGGCGTCTCCTTCGGGGCGTAATGCAGCGGCGCACCCAGCACCATGTTCTTCACCGAGAGGGTCGCCACTACGGTGTTGTGCGTCTTCAGCATCGCCGAGCAGATCACGAATGCGTCCGGATCGAGCAGGCGGGCCGCCAGCCGCACGGGCGACGGGTGAATATCGAAATCGATCAGCGGCATCGTTTGATAGCGCGCTTCCTGATTCAAGTCGACCAGGCTGACATGCTGCGCGCGGCGTTCCGCGGCCACCCGGTCGTAATGGAAATTCTCGAAGCCTTCCATGGTCTCGCCGGCGGACGATTCCGCGATCGTCACCGGCCCTTTGAAGCGCGGCGCCAGGTAATCCAGAATGCCGTGGAGCGCCTCGGCATTGGTCGCCGCCAGGGGATTCACCGTCGATACGTTGTTGGGTTTGATGACGACGTATTTCTTGCGGCGCAGGAGCGGCCGGATCTGGTCGTCGATGGCCTCCAGCGCGTCGTGGGCGTTTTTGCGCCGGTCGTCGCCCTTAATCAGCGAGACAGCCGATGTTGGGAGGGATGCGGCAACTCCAGCCGAGCCGGCGGCCGCCGGACGGAACGGGGATCTGGCGAGCAGGGTGTGGGTCAGCAGCGCGCCCGAGCCGCCCAGGAACAATCTTCGCGAAAAATCAGTTGGCATGGAAAGTGGCACCGGTACTAGAATAAGATTTTAGCATCTGATTAACAGGAGATCTATGCCGGATTCATCGCGCCGCAATTTTCTGATTGCCGGACTGGCCGCGCCGGTTGCCGCATCGGCCGCCCGCTCGTCCGCGGACGACCAAAAGCACGACACACCGCCCAAGGCCCCTATATTGACCCCGGAGTTCCGCTATCGCACGCTCGGCAAGACCGGCTTGAAGGTGACCAGCGTGGGTTTCGGCTGCATGATCACCTCCGATGCCAGCGTGATCGAGCGCGCCGCCGACATCGGCATCACTTATTTCGATACGGCCCGCGTTTACCAGAGCGGCAACAACGAGCGCATGGTAGGGGCCGCGCTCAAAGGCAAACGCCAGAATCTCACGCTGTCGAGCAAATCGGGGGCGAAAACCAAAGAAGCGGCGCTGGCGGACCTGGATACCAGCCTGCGCGAACTGGGCACCGATCACTTGGACATCTGGTACTTGCATGCCAAGACTAAGCCCGCCGATGTGACGGATGACCTGATCGACGCGCAACAAACCGCCAAGCAGGCCGGCAAGATCCGTTTCGCGGGCGTCAGCACGCACAGTGGCCAGACCGAACTGATTCCAGCGCTTACGGCGAATCCGCACATCGACGTGATCCTGACGGCGTACAACTTCAGCATGGGCCAAACGCTCGATCCGGCGATCGCCGCGGCGCACGCGGCGGGCAAAGGAATAGTGGCCATGAAGGTGATGGCCGGCGGTTTCCGCAATACCAAGCCCGGCGACAAGCTGTACAACACATTCAAGAAAGACGGCGCGCTGGTGGCGGCCCTGCGCTGGGTGCTGAAGAGTTCCGGCGTCGATACCACCATTCCGAGCATGACCGACATGGATCAGCTCGAAGACAATCTGAAGGCTATGACCGGCGGCTTCACCAAGTCCGACGAGGGACTGCTCGCGCGGCAGCTCGAATACATCGCGCCGCTTTATTGCCGCATGTGCGGCCAGTGCGATGGCTCGTGCGCCAAAGGCCTGCCGGTCGCCGATCTCCTGCGTTACCTCACTTACGCTGATGGATATGGGCAGTTTTCGCTTGGCCGGGAGCGATTTCAGGAGTTGCCGGCTGAGGTAGCGCAGGTGCGCTGCGATACGTGCTCCACCTGCACGGTGAATTGTCCGCATGGCGTACGCGTTTCCGAAAGGCTGAGCCGCGCGCAGGAATTGTTCGCGTGAAGGCGCTGTTGGCCGGGTTGGCCGCGGCGGCCCTGTGCGTGGCGCAGGTTCCCCGCTGCGATCTGGCGCCGGGCTGGAGCCGGCAAGGGGCGGCACGGGCTTACGAAGCCTCCAACCTGTTTGAATACATGGACGGCAATGCCGAGGGCTATCTGCTCTACGGGTTCGTCGCGATGCACGGCGTCACCTGCGTCAAGGACGGCGATTCCATCCTGATCGATATTTCCGAATTCGCGGATGCCGACTCGGCCTATGGCATGTTCAGCGCCAATCGCGATCCACGGCTGCCGGGCGAGCGGTTGGGGGCCGGCGGCCAGATCACGCCGCGGCGGGTCATCTTTACCAAGGACCGGTTCTACGCGGAACTGGCCGCCAATCCGGAAAAAGATCATACGGCTGCGTTGCGCGCCTTTTCCGCGGCGATCGAGAGACTGTTGCCGGGCAGCACCGCCGTGCCCGCCGCGCTGGCCTGGTTTCCGGCGGAGGGACAGAAGTCCGTACGGTTGATTCCGGAAAGCGTGCTGGGGCTGCGCCTGCTGAAGCGCGGTTATGTGGCGGAGTATGAATTCGGCAAGGCATTCGTGGTGCAGGAATCGTCGGCGGAAGCCGCGGCGGCCGTGATGGATAAGCTGCGCGAGCGGTTCGGCCACCAGGGCGATCCGTTGCAGTTCACGGATCGTTATCTGGGCCGCCTTTGCTTCGTCCACAAGGGCCCATATATCGTGGGTTACGCCAATGTCGTGGAAGGGCATGACCCTCTGGAACTGGCTTCCGCGCTAGCGGCGCGGCTGCCATAAGCGGGTCTGGAGTCCCGCCGTGGGGCGGGCAATCATGCCCGCAGCCGCCTTTTCAGGCGGCTTAGTTAGCCGGCTGGAGAGCCGCCCCCAGCGGGGACCCCGGGCCAGGATTGGCCGCCCTCCAATTGTGTTTTTCGGCGCGGGTCTGGAGTCCTGCCCCACGTTTTGCCATAATATTTCCCATGGCATCCGATCCGAAGCGCGATCTTTTTCGTCACACTGTCGCTACGCTGGCTTATCGCGGCGGCAAGGCCCTGCGCGGCGCGCCGCCCGAATTTGCCAGTTACCAAGCCGCGGAAACGACGCGTACGCCGGGCCAGATCCTGGCGCACGTCGGCGACCTGCTGGATTGGTCGCTCTCGGTGGCGAGAGGCAAGGAAGAGTGGCACAATTCCGCGCCGCTGCCGTGGGACCGGGAGGTGCAGCGTTTCTTCGCGGCGCTGGAGCGATTCGACGCTTATCTGGCTTCGGAAGAGCCCCTGCATGAGTCGGCCGAAAAGCTGTTTCAGGGACCTGTCGCGGATGCTTTGACGCACGTGGGACAAATCGCCATGCTACGCCGCATGGCTGGTTGCGCGATCCGCGGTGAGAATTACCACCGCGCGCAGATCGCATCCGGCCATGTCGGGCAGGACCAAACGCCGCCGCGCCGCGAGTTCGACTGATACCTTCGCATCACCTTCAAGTTACCGTCCGGAGGAAGCGTAACGGGATCTCCGCGCTTGCGTCCACTGATACTAGAACGATGGCGGAGGACTGATCATGAGATCGGACAGCAGTACAGGAATGCACGGACTGCCCGTATGTGGTAATGTTTGGAGCATGCGTGGGCGCTCCCTTCTAACTGCCCTGCTTCTAGCGTTAGCTATCTTGCCGGGCTCCCCGCTTCGCGCCAGCGATCCGGATCGTGACTTTTCGGGAAAGTGGGTGCTGGATCCAGGCGCCAGCGACACGGCTTCCCTAGGACCTGTAGAAACCAATCTGACTGTCTCACAGGGCGGCGGAGGCATTTCCTGCGCCACTGGGACAGCGCAGTGGTCTTATGCGCTCGATGGCAGCGAGACACGCAAAAAGATCGGCGACGAATCGAGAAGCTCCGTGGTTAAGTGGGAAGGCTCGGCACTGCTGGTCAATACGCAGGTCAGCGGGCAGCGGCATTATACCGTGATGGACCGCTGGGAAATCTCCCGCAGCCACAATACCCTGACGATTACGCGCCAGGTGGTGCGTTCGGATGGCGAGTCGGAAGGCACTTTGGTTTACCGGCGGGCGGGCGTTCCGCCCGCGGCCCCCCCAGCGGCCCCGCCGGCGCAGCACATCGATCCAATCGCGCCAGTGGCTCCCGCCACTCCGGCGGCCCCGGAGGGCGAGGCGCCACCGCCGGGTTGGCGCCAGACCGCGGGCGGCGATCCTTCACAACCGGAATTGGTGAAGAGGCCCGAGGCGGGCACGGGCGATGTCACCATCCCAACCGGGACGCGCGTCCTGCTGTCGCTGATCGGCGAAGTAAACACCAAGTACGCCAAAGAGGGCGATCATGTTTACCTTCGCACGGCGGTCCCGGTAGCGGCGGGCGGGCACGTCGTCATCCCGCGCGGCAGCGATGTCGAAGGGACCATCACCAAGGCCAAGCCGGCCGGTAAAGTGGTGGGCAAAGGCGAACTCTACATTCGATTCGACTCGCTGATCCTGCCCAACGGCGTATCGCGCGATTTTCGCGCCCGGCCGATGGGAGACGAGGGCAAGGTGGAAGGCGGCGGAAAATCGGCCGACGGGCGCACGGTGATGGAAGGCGCGGGCATGGGCGCAACCATCGGCGCCATTACCAGGGGACTGGGCGGCGCCGCCGTAGGTGGCGTGGGAGGGGCGTTGGCGGGTGTCCTGTTATCGCGCAACCAGAATGTCGTCCTGAAGCCGGGCACGCACATAGAGATGGTCCTCGATCGCGATTTGGTGTTCCATCCTGAAGAGCTCCCATAGCGGAACGGCCGGACGTCGCCGCCTTTGGCCGGCTTGGTTTGCCCTGGCGATCGGGACCGCCCTGCCCACGATCCTACAGGCTGGCTTTTGCTCCGATAGCGACGGGCAGCCGCGCCACGATTTCCAATTCTTCGCGGGCTATTCGCCCGCATCGCCGACCCTGATCGGCACGGCCACGAATCGCCGGCTGGCGGTGGCTGGGTTCGCCTACGGATACCGATGCTGGAGTTGGAACACTGTTTCGGTGAGTTACACCGCGGCGGCGATGCCGGCAGCCATCCTGATCCAGCCCAATCAAGCCGGTGTACCCTCCCACGCAGTCTATGGTTTTGCCATCGCTCCGTTAGGGTTTACCTTAGACCTGGCGCGCCAGCGCCGGGTGCACCCGTTCGCGGAAACCGCGGGTGGGATCGTCGCTTCCAGCCAGCCGATTCCGTTCAATTTGCCCGACGCAACCGGGTTGAATTTCTTTTTCGATTTGGGCGGCGGAATCCGCTGGCGGGTGGGCGAACGCGGCGCGGTGAGCCTGGGCTACCGCTTTTTTCATATCTCGAACGCCGGCACGACGAGCTTGAATCCGGGCGTCGATAACAACGTTTTCTACCTCGGATACGCATTCATGCGCTGATGGTGCGCCGGCCGGGGCGCCGCGTGACTGCAGCGGGCGCCGGCCCGCACGGTGAGCGCCTCCGGAGCGCGCGAGGCGGCCGCTATCTGGTCGAGCAGTTCCCTCGCCGAACCGGGCCGCAGCGACGGCTCCCGCAAAAGAGCGCGGGCAATCGCCTCATCCCACGCGCGCGGCGCCCCTGGTGCGACATCGGAAACGCGCGGCGCATCTTCGGTGGTTCGCCGGATGACCGCGGGCAAGAGATCCTCGGCGGGGAACGGACGGGCGCCCGCGATCATTTCAAACAGAATGAGGCCGAACGCATAAATATCGGCCGATTTCGCGGCGGACGCGGTGCGAAATTGTTCGGGCGCCATGTAGTCGGGTGAACCCGAGACGGAAGGCCCCTCGGCTCCCGGCCGGCTTGCCAGCCCAAAGTCCATGATGACCGGCGTGATGGCTCCATCTCGTCCCCTGGTCAGCATGATGTTATCCGGCTTCAGATCGCGGTGTACGATGCCTTCGGCGTGCAAGGCGTCGATCGCCATGCCGATGCCGTGGGCGATCCGTAGGGCTTCGCCTGGGGGGATGGGACCCCGCGCCAGCCGCCGGGCCAGCGTTTCGCCCTGCAGGTATTGCATGGTAAAAGCAACCAGCGGGCCGCCGCGGGCCCGTTCGAACGTGAACAAATCGAAAACCGCGCAGATATTGGGATGACGCACGGCGCGCGCGGTTCCGATCTCCGCCTGGAAACGCTCCATCACCCGCGGAACGTCGCGCAGTTCCGGGTGAAGAGTCTTCAGCGCCACGGGCCCAAGCTGCAGGTCCTCCGCCAGAAAAACGGATCCCATGGCTCCCGCGCCCAGTGGCTCGACGATACGGAAGCGTCCGCCCAGCAGGTCGCCGATACGAATTTCGCCCGAGTCGTCCGGCGGGGAATCCAGAAAGCCGTCCACCGCGCTGGAGATCGCCAGGAGCCGGCGCACGTCCGCAATCAGAACGGCGTCCGCGCCGCACGCCGCCGCCACAAACACATCCCGCTCGCCGGCTGCAAGATCGAGCGCCTCTTCTACGACGCTGTTGGCAAGCTCGAACCGGTTATTCATGGGGCTGGCTCCCTGGCTTGCCGGCCGATTTCAGGGTTTCGAGCAATCGCAACCGCGCCACGCGCCACTGCCGGCGGACCGAGCGGCTGGAGATTCCCATGATCTGCGCTGTCTCCGCTTCGGTAAAGCCGCCAAAGTAGCGCAGTTCGACGAGCGCCGCGAGGCTTGGGGATTGCAGCGCCAGGTCGTCCATAGCGGCCGCGATCGCCAGGGTCAAGCTGGCATCGTCCTCAAGCGCCACGTTGGCGTCGTTCCATTCGATGCGCTGCAGGTCGCCGCCATGCGCCGCCGCGTGCTTGCGCCGGGCGCGATCGACCAGCAGGTTCTTCATCACCCGGCTGACCAGCCGGAGGTAATGCGATCTGTCGCTGACGTGCAGGTTGCGCGACTGGGCGAGTGAAATCCAAGCTTCGTGAACCAACATAGTGGCGCTCATGGAATTCGCATTTTGCTCGCGGCGCAGATACTGGCGCGCCTGCGCCCGCAATGCGCCATAGATAGATTCGAAAGTGTCTTTCCCAGACGCACTGGGGGATGGAGTGGGAACAGTCATTAGGTCTCCTCTGTCTGTGGATGGAGACGAAGTCGGGAGGGAAACTCCTTCAGGAAATGCGCGGGAAGCAGGGCTACTTCCCGCGCCCCGGGGGTTAGTGGCCGCCGCCTTGGGGGCCGCAGTTGCCCGAGCTACCGCTACCGTGGGCTTTTGCCCGAGTCTTGAGTAAGGCTGGTGGGCAGTTCGGGCTCATCCAATCGTCCAAAGTGAGCAGGTTGGTTTGATGGAGCTCGAGTACGTGTGCGAAAGTCAGATTGACCTGCGCCCATGCCAGCCCGGCGGGCGGCTCTGCGGGTAAGGCGTTAAATTTGGCATCGCCAAAGTCGATGCTTGCGATCTCCCCGAGAATCTTGGCCGCGGCGGTAAACGCTTCCCGCGCATGTTGAGGATCATCTTCCTCCTCTATGGATGGGCTCGAGGCGTAGGCGTGCAGCGAGAGAAAATCCTCGGACGGGCCGCCCGGGTGCCATGCATCGCGCGTGTCGGGACTCCAGAGGTAAGGCCGCGCCTCACTGTACCACTTGTAAACCAGGATCAGGATCTGAGCCGGATTAGGTGGCACATACTTCGTGCCGATGACCTTGCCGGAGCTATCGAACAATTCGATGGTCACTGTATCGGACGCATGTTCCATTGCGCCGGGCAGGATGGCCAACGGCATACGAGTAGCGATATGCACCCGTGCATTGCTCAGATCGGGAGTGGTCATGCCGGGCGAAGTAATGATGTCGTCATTCCATTCCGGCGTTGAACGATGGCTGTGCTCGCCGCCGTACTTGCGGTCGCCGAACGCGTGCCTGAGCTTCAACTCGCAGGGAGGCAGTTGACGCTGGTTCCTCCAGTCGGTGAGCCAGGGTCCGGCTTTGTACTGATGTCCGGGAATCTCCGGCGCCGCGATGTGGAGAATGTCGCTGATGGGGTGGTCGGGACACTTCTCGGTATACAGGCAAAACTCGCCCTGCAGGATCAAATAGAGCGTTCGGGTCTGCGACCAATCGTGCAGCCGATCGGCTATCTCATCGTCCTTTTCGAATGCTTTCAGGTCATTTTCGTCGGGCATACTCTTCCCCTCCAAGCGGCGTCCAGCCGCGCCAAATGCATCGAAGCCGGCCCGGTAATACGGGTGGCTCCAGTGTGGAGGCGCCGCAATGTCCGCAACGCCCCCGGATCACGCCTCGGGCACACACTTCCCCGAGACGAGCCTTGCCTCTGTCTATTAATGGAGACGGGGTCAGGCGGGAAAGTCCTTCAGGAAAGCGCGGGAAGCGGGGCTGCTTCCCGCGCGCTCGTGTTAATGGCCGCCGCCGCCGATGATGGGGCCGCAGTTACCTGTGCTGGCGCTAGTCAAGCCGTCTCCGATGGCTTGCGGCTTGTTCGGATCTTTCACATAGTCCCAATAATTCAGCGTCAACCGCGGATCGCACGGATCGAACAGGACCACATCCGAGTAGGTCAGATTCACCTGCGCCCAGGACAGTCCGGCAGGTGGGGTCGCAAATATCATGGGAAAACCATCCGCATCCCAGTCAACCGATGCATCTTCTCCAAGAAGCGCCGCGGCGGCATGGAACGCAGCTTTGGTATGTTCCACATTATGCTCCTCTGCCGCGCAGGCGCTCGACGCGTAGATGTGCAGCGACTGAAAATATTCGGACGGTCCGCCGGGCAACCACTTAGTGCAGGTCGCCTCGTCCCACAGGTACGGGGGACAACCTACAAACCACTTATAGACGAGGATGGGGATTAGGGTCGGGAAGTCTGGAACAGGAGGGTACTTGGAGCCGCCATAGCCGTGGTTCACCGTGATCTTCACCGTATCCGTGGTCTCGACCAGGCCGGACAGGATCGCCACGGGCATGGGCGCCGTAATATCGAGCCGGGCCCCCTCGGGGTTAGGCAACTCCTCGCCCAAGGTCAAGATCGAATCGGTGTTGTTTTCAGGAATCGAGTGAGGGCAGTGGTTTCCATCGTACCCTTTCTGGTCGCCGAAAGTATTCTTAAACGTCAGCGAGCGGCAAGGAAGTTCACATTGGTTCTTCCAGTCGGTGAGCCAGGGTCCCGCCTTGTATTGATGGGCCGGGAGGTTCGGCGCCACGATCCGGATCGTGTCGTTCACCTGGTTGTCTCCAGACGGCTGCCGGTACAACGCGAACTCGCCCTGCAGCACGACGTACAGAGTTCGCGTCCGCGACCAATCGTATGATCCATTCTCCATAGTCATCTTCTAAGTCCTCCAAGCGGCGTCTAGGCCGCGCCAAAAACATCGAAGCCGGCCCAGTAATACGGGTGGCTCCAGCCTGGAGACGCCGCCACGTCCGCAGCGGCCCCGGATAACGCCTCGGGCACGGACTTCCCCGCGACGAGCCTTGCGTAAAATCCATCCATTAGCGCGCGCGTCGCCTCCGAGTCGATGCTCCACCGGGCGGCGATCACGCGGCGGGCGCCGGCGCTCAGCAGCGCTTGCACGAGGCTCTGATTGTTCACCGCGCCGCGGGTTTCGCCGGCAGCGGTCAGGCAGGCCGAGAGCACCGCCAATTGGCAGCGCGACCAGTTCTGGCCGGCGAGGTTGGATGAGGTGACAAAGCGCGGCTCGCCGCCCGGTCCTGGGGGCAGAATCAACGCGCCATTGCCGCCGTTTGCCCAGCCATGCCCACAAAAATGGAAGACGTCCGCGTGCGCGGCGCTGGTGGCGAGCCATTCCACGGTTGCCTCCCGCGCGACAACCGCATGAGAAAATCGCGCCGCCACTTGGGCGCTTTCCCGTTCCGCGGCCGCCAAAATCGGCAGCGGCGGCTGGCCGGGTGCGACCGCCGCGGGCGCCGGCACAATCACCGCCGGGGATCCCCGTGTAACGCGTGTAGCCGGGTTTGTCCGAGGAGGTCCGTACGCTTCGACGAAGTGAAAGCGGCGGCCGAGATAGTCGCCCGAGTCGTCGGTGAGCACTGCGAAGGGGATTTCGGCAAGCCACGCCTCCGTTGTGATGGAAATCGTCCCGGGGCCTAGCGCTCCCAGCTCGGGCCGGACCAGGGCGCGATATAAGAGATTACCAAGCCGCCGGATCTCGCCCGCGTTGGATGTGGGCGAAGCGCACAGCGCCAGCAGTTCCTCGCCGGCGCGGCGGAGTTCCGCGGCATCCGCTTCCACCCAGCGGGCCTGCACGCTCGCGCCGTTGACAGACCATATCGCGATACCCGCCGGCAGCAAAGCCATGGTAATCGAACGCTGCGCCTGGCCGGATGCGGGCCGGAACAGCCGCCACGTTTCTAAGGCGCCGGCGGGATCGCCGTCCTGCTTGAGTTCAATCTGCGCCAGATTCCGGTAAGCCGGGGCGGCGGCCTCGATACTGGGGATCCGGCTGACCCAGGAGAGCGCGGATTCGGCCGGCCGCCGGTTCAACTCGATCGCGCGCCGGAAAGCGGCCGCCGCGCCGCCGGCATCCCCGCGCGCCAACAACGCGAGGCCGCGTGTCTGCTCCAGATCGGCCCGCTGGGCGGATTCTCTGCCATCGGTCTCATTGGAAAGCCGCGCCAGCTCCGGTAGCGGATCCCCAACCGCATGGGCCGCGACGTCGGCTTCCACCCGGTGCAACGCGGCTTCCCAGCGCAGATTCTGAACGTCCGGGCTTTCGCCGGCGCCACCCAACAGGCGGTCGATCTCGTCGAGTTCGCGGACTTCGGCGCGATAATCTGCCATCTCATGCAGCAACTGGGCGAGATGAGAATGATCGGAAGCTTCTATTTCACCGTTGCCCGCGTCGCGCGCCGAACGGATCGCCGCGCGAAAGAAAACCACGGCGCACTCCCGCCAGCCCAATGCCGTAGCCGCCTCTTGCAGCGAGTACTCGGATGCCTGTGCCCGGTAGGGCGATGCCGGGCTGTTCCAATAGCGTCGCAGCCCCTCCGGCGCCGTATCCCAGACGGGGCCGTAGTTCCCTGTATACCCGTCGATGTCGCTGAGGACCAGCGCCGCGCGCAATGCGGCGGGCCACAAACCCGCCTGCTCGAGCTTTACGCGCGCCTTTTCGTCCTCGGCCCTGGCCCGGCCGACCTCTCCCATGCGCATGAGGCAGGCGCCATGTTCGAGATGCGCATTTCCTTCGATCCATGGATATTTTGAGCCGATAGAACTGAGAAGCTGGTCCGATGCCCGCAGGCATTCCCGATTCATAACGGCCCAGCGCGCGGCATAGACGAATTCATTCCGTGCCAGCGCATTGGCTCCCCGCAAGCCCGCCGCGTCCAGCTTTGCCGCGGCGTCGCGCGCCGTGTCGAGCGCGTCACCCGGGTGCCCAGTCCGATTGGCGGTCATGGCGCCGGCCAGTGAAGCGAGCCCCGCCTGTTTGGCGGCGCTTGGGGGCGCGTCCAGACTTTCTATCAGGGCGAACTCCCCGAAGCGGGCGAAACCGGCCGCGATCAGGCGCGCCGCGCCGGCCGCTGCCTTGTCGGCCGAGGCCTTCGGCAGCCATTCCATCCAGAACACCTCATACCAAGGCAGGGGATCGAAAGGCGCTCCGGAACCATAAGCCGCCAGGAAACGGCTGGGATCGTGCAGGATGCGGTCGTCAGCCTTCTTTTTCTCCGCCTTGACCTTTTCCATGTCAGCCAGATGGGCTTGGGCTTCCTCACGCCATCCCGCCGCGGGACTCTGGCGCAGGAATTCGCCCCAGGTCTCGATGGCCTCCTCGACGAACGACAGTTTCTCGTAGGTCAGCGCCAGGTTGAAAAGGATACGCGAGTCTGCAGGCCGCTTTTTGAGCGCCTGGAGGTACAAATCCATGGCATGGCCATAGTCGATATTCCGTTTTTCGGCTTCACCACGGACCGCATAGGCAGTCGCCAGATCGGCCAGGGCATCGGGATCGCCAGCGGCGGAGGCGCGGGTCAGGGATTTGATGGCGGATTCGTAATCGCCTTCCAGCAACTCCGCGCGTCCTTTCAGCGCAAAAAGAGCCGGGTCCCGAGGCCGGGCTTCGAGGCCGCTCCGAATGGCCGCGACGGCGGCATCCAGGGAGACCGGGCGATCGAACGCGGAAGCCGTTCCGCGCTGCTGCCGTACCGGAGCGTAACCCGCATCCGGCAGGCGGTAGGCAAACGGCCGGGCGGCAGTATAGGCACTGGCGAGCAGAGCTCCCGTATCGGAAGATCGCGGGTGGATCCACAACAACGTCATGCCGCCCGCCACGGCCAGCAAGACAGCCGCCGCAACCGCATACTTCCAGTAATGCGGCCTGGCGGGCGCGGTCCGGGCGGCGAAGGTTTCCGCCATTCGCCGGCGCCATTCGCGCCCGCTCGATTTCAAAAGAGGCGGAGCCGATTCCCCGGCTTCCGGAACCCCTTCCAAACTGTCCCGCACAATCGCCGCACACCGATCGCAGCCGGCCAGATGTCCAGCGATCGCTTCCAGGCGTTCAAGGGCGGCGTCTCCGATTGCATATTGGGCCAATAATTCTTCCATTTCCCGGCATCCCGGGGCATCCCCGGCGGCCTGATCGGCGCGCACGGGCCCAATCGAGGCGCAGGCTTCGCGCCACTGCGCCACGCGCGCGCGGCACTCCGCGCAAGACTCGATATGCGACTGGGCGGCCGTATCGCCATCCGACAGGGCCATAATCCGCCCGTCTGTCAGGTGCGCCGCTTCATGCTCCGGCAAGAAACTCCTGTTCGCTACCTGGGAAGACGTAATTCAGGCGCGGCCTCCTTCAAAATAACCAGATCTGTTCATGCAATCCGCCACTGCTTTTGTCAGACGGTAAAGCAGCGTTTCCACTCCGCCGGTGCCCATTTCGATCGCTGGAAGGGAAGAGATCGATTTCGGCGTGAATCCATGGCGATGGTAAAGCCAGAAAATCCGGCGATCCCTGGGTTTTTGGGTGGCCAGGCATTTTTCGATTCGATCCAACAACAGGTGCCGTTCGATCTCGCGCGAAGGACGCTCATCGATGACCGGCGGAGATCGTTCCGGATCGTCCAAAGAGACCGCCGGTGCGCGCTCGGTACGAAACCGGTCCGTCGCAACGGACGCCGCGATTACCCTGAGATAGGTGTACAGCGCGGCAGCATCCTGGCCGCGAAAGTTTCTCAGGGCGCGAAAGTCATGCGCGCACAGCCGGGCAAATGTATCCTGAATGAGATCGTCGGCAATGGAGCGGTCGCTGCGCCCCCAACGGGCGGTGGTTCTGAAAATCGCGGCGGCGATCACGGGCTGGGCCCGCGCGACGAAATCCTCCCAGGCATCCGATGTTCCGTTTGCCAGGCAGTCGCTTAAGACTCGCACGATATCCCTGTCGCTAGAGGTATGGATTACAGCAGTATAAGGTTTTCACCTTAACCGTGTCTATGGCCACCAGGCCGCGGCCCGCCCTCCTGGCATAGAATTGAAGCATAAGTGTCCAGCACTCGCCGAAGCTTCCTGATCGCGGCCACAGCGGCTGCCACATCATCTGCCACATCATGGCCGGCACGCGCGGCCCGGTCCGCGGCGCCACCCATTTTCGAGAGCGTCCCGCCGGAAAAAAGCGGCATTCGTTGGGTCCATGACAACGCCATGTCGCCCAACCGCTACCTGCCCGAAAGCATGGGGCCCGGCTGCGCCTTTTTGGATTACGACAACGATGGCTGGATGGACATCTACCTGGTAAACAGCGGTCCGTGCGATTTCTACCAACCGGCCAAGCCCATCCGCAACGCGCTCTACAAAAACAATCGGGACGGCACGTTCACCGACGTCACGGAGAAGGCGGGGGTTAGCGGCGGCACTTTCGGCATGGGGGCCGCGGCGGGAGATTACGATAACGACGGCTTCCCCGATCTATTGGTCACGGCTTACGGCCGCACGATCCTTTATCACAACAACGGCAACGGCACTTTCACGGACGTGACCGAGAAATCCGGTCTGGCGATGACCGGCTGGACCACCAGCGCCGCCTGGTTCGATTATGACAACGACGGCCGGCTCGACCTTTTCGTATGCAGCTTCGTGGATTACGGCAGGCAACACCTGCCTTGCGGCGACAACAAGCTTGGGCTGAGATACTATTGCATCCCGCGCCTGTTCCAGCCGACTCACAGCTTCCTGTATCACAACAATGGCGACGGCACCTTTACCGAGGTGAGCCGCGGCACGGATATCGAGCGCGCGCTAGGCAAAGGCCTGGGCGTAGTGGCGACCGACGTCAACAACGACGGGCGCATGGATCTTTTCGTGGCCAACGACACGGTGCAGAACTTCCTATTCATCAACCGGGGCAACGGCAAATGGGAGGAAGCCGGTGTCTCCTCCGAAGTCGGTTTCAGCGAAAACGGCCAGCCCCGTTCCGGCATGGGCGTGGATGCCGCGGATTTCGACGGCGACGGCTGGGAAGATTTGTTTGTGGCCAATATCGACCGGGAAATGTTCTCGCTCTACCGCAACCAGCACGACGAAACGTTCGCGGATGTGGCGTTTTCGAACGGCATCGCGCAGGCGACGCGAATGCTGAGCGGCTGGGGATTGAGGTTCTTCGATTACGATAACGATGGATTGATCGACTTGATTTTGGGCAACGGGCATCCCGACGACATGATCGAGAGATATTCGACGCTGGTGAAGTACAAGGAACCGCTTCTGCTGTTTCACAATGAGAAGGGCAGCCTGCGCGATGTCAGCGCGGATGCCGGACCCGCATTCACCGGGCCGCTGGCGGCGCGTGGTCTGGCGGTGGGCGATTACGATAACGACGGCCGTCTGGATGTGCTGGTGGGCGCCAATGGCGGGCCGCCGCTGCTGCTGCACAACAACGCGGGCCAAGCAAACCACTGGCTAGGGCTGAAGCTGGTTGGCACGCGCGCCAACCGCGATGCCGTGGGCGCCCGCATCACGTGGTCCGCCGGAGGCGTGCGCCGGACGCGATTGAAGCACGGCGGCGGCAGCTATCTTTCTTCCCACGATCCGCGCGAAATCCTGGGCTTGGGTTCCGCAAATCAGGTGGACTGGGTGGAAATCCGCTGGCCCGGCCCCAGCAAGCAAGTCGATCGCTACACGGATCTGCCGGTGGACCGTTATATGGAGATCAAAGAGAAATAGCCGCCGCAGCCCGTGGCGCACCGTTGAAAACCTAATTGGGGGGCGGGCAATCATGCCCGCAGCCGCCTTTCAGTGAATCTGAGGTACTCTGTCAAGCCCTAGGGTCAGATATTTTCCAGAAACCGCCGACCTTTTTCCACTGAAGATCAACCGTGCCTCGGCTTGGAGACCTTCTTCGGATCGGGCGGAGCACATCGCTGCGCCACCGCGCGCAGGTAGATGTCCTCCTGATAAGGTGTGCGGTTTCGCCAGCAGCGGAATAAGATGCGGATCCATTTGTATGCCAGCGACCGGACCGCGGCGTGATGGCCCTTGCCCTTGGCCCGCTGCCGTTGGTAGAACTCGCGGCCCCAGGCACAGTGCGGAATGGAAAGGGCCGCGTACTCGTGGAAGGTCTGCCGCAGAAACTTGGCACAGGCCCAGCGGAAGTGAATCCAGCGCTGTGTCTCGCCGCTACGCGAGACCACCGGCGCAATCCCGCTGAAGGCCTGGATCTCATTGGCACTGGCGAAGCGTTCCCGCAGAGAACCGAAGGCCGCCACCAAGCGCGGCGCCATGACGGGACCCGCGCCTGGGAACGACGCGAAAATCGCCAGGTCGGGATGCGTGGCCGCTGTTTCTTCGATGGCATGGTCCAGCGCCGCAATGCCCTTGCGCAACGCGGCCACCACCGGCAGCAAGGCGGCCACTACTAACGCAGAGGGTCGATTACCGCGATATCGCGGATCAGGGGCCGCGCCTCCCGGATGGCGTCCAAGCGTTCTTGGATGCGCTGGGGCGAACGACACTGATGTCGTTGAAAGAATTCGCGCAGTTCTGCAGGCGCCTCCTTCTGTACTTGTTCCAGTGTCGGCCAGCGCTCTAGAAAAGCTTCCACCAAGGGAGAGCCGATCTCATCGAACCAATCCAGGACTTGGGGGAAGTACAATTTCAGCAAATCCGTAATGCGGTTGGTCTGGGCAGTGCGCTCGTCCACCAGTTGGCGCCGCTTCTGCACCAGCACTTGCAGCTTGCGGGTCTGCGGGGTGTCCGGCTGATAGCGGCGCAAGCGGTCGCGGTGCCGCACCAATAAATCCAAAGCCGCGCCCGCGTCCTTCGGGTCGTCCTTGCTGCCGGAAGGAAAGATGGCCTCCCGATACCGCGACGAGGTGGTGGGATGGATAGGGTACAGCACCAAATGGCCGTAGGCGCTGAGGGCATACACCAACGCGCCGCGGGCTTGCTCCAGGGCCACCGCCACCGGCCGGCCCTCAAACCGGACGGCCAGATCCACAGCCCAAGCCGCGATGGCTTCCGGCGTGTGTTTCAATTTGCCTGTCAGGCGCTTGCGGTTGCCGGGGATCTCCATGGACCAAGCGTGCTCTTTGTCGCCCCAGTCGATGCCGACGAAAGCTGCGAAATTCAGCTCCTGTTCTCCTATTTGTCCTGCGGAGCGCGCATCTTGATTCTTCGGGTCTTGTTCTCCTGTTTGCTTCGTTTCGTCCGACGTCATGGCTCCAACTCCTTTGACAGAAATTGGTGCTGTCCGGACTGGCTTGTCCTGCCCACGCGAAACCCTTATAGTAGAGTCTGAAACCAGACATGATCTGAGTATTCGTTGAGGCAGAACTCCGGCTGCTCGACACACTGAAAGTAGTCGTCAGCGACTGGCGGCGAAAGTCGTAGCTGCCGGATGGCTCCGAGATTTCCACAGCCGCCGCGTTCACGACGACTGTGGAAATCTCATTTCAAACCTCAACAGCACCAGATCTACTATAAGGCGGCCCGCCCCCAGCGGGGACCCCGGGCCAGGATTGGCCGCCCTCCAAAATGAGTTTTCATCACATTTGGTGGCCCGCAGGGCCATCCTGACACGCTTCAGCGTGCCAGCGGGGTTTTTAAGCCCCGCCAACGGCGGACTGAAGTCCGCCGCAGCACGCTGAAGCGTGCGCCACGGGCTGCGGCCAGTCATCACGAGATAAGTCCAAACTCCACCCGCAACGCGGCGCCCGGATCAACTCTCGCCGCCCTCCGCGCCGGTAGCCATACCGATAACAAGGTAACCAAAGCCAGCAGCGCGCCGGCCGCGGTCAAGGACACCGGATCCATCGGCGAGAGGTTGTAGAGTAGACTCTTCATCAACCGGGCGCCGGCCAGCGAAAACGCCACGCCCGCCGCAAGTCCCCAAACCGTCACGGCCGCGCTCTCCCGCAGGATCATGCCCAGCAGGTTGGCCGGCGAGGCGCCCAACGCCGCGCGAATCCCGAATTCCCGCACCCGGCCGCTCACGGAATAAGCCAGCAGCCCGTAGACCCCGGCCGCGGTGAGCAGCGCGGCCAATCCGCCGAACGCCGCCAGCAGCGTCAGCGCGAAGCGCCGGCGCGCCAGCGAGTCGCCCACATATTGCGCGACGGGGGCGGCCTTCAGCACCGCAACCTCGGGATCGGCGCGATGGATCGCATCCCGAATCGGCGCTGCGAGACGCATCGGATCGCCGGCCGTCTTCACCAGCAGAACCATGCGCGGCGAACTCGAGATCGTGTACAGCGTGGGCGGCACGGGCTCGTCCAAACCCAGGTCGCGCACATCGCCAACCACGCCGGCGATCTCGATCGCATCCCGATGCGGATCCATCACGTTCATGATCAGCCGGTGCGCCGTGGGGTCTTCACCTGGAAAAAACTGCCGCGCCAGCGTCTCGTTGATCAGGAAGCGCGGCTTGTCGCGGTCCCCTTCGGCCAGCGCGCGGCCGCGCCGAATGGGGATGCCCAGCACGCGGAAGTAATCGGGTGTCACCCACCGGTATTGCGCCACCGGATAATGGCCGGGATCGAATGCACGCCCTTCGATGCCGAAGCGCGTGGCGAAGCGGAATCGTCCGATGGGCGAAAGGCTCATCGGCGCGCAGTTGGTCATCGCGACGCCCTCCACTCCAGGCAGCGCTTCCACTGCCGGCCGGACTTGGCTCTCCCAGAATCGCGCGGATTTGCTGTCGTCGTACCGGCTGCTGGGCATGGGAACTTCCATCGCCAGGACGCCTTTGGCCTGGAATCCGGGGTCTTCGCTCAGCACTGCGACGAAGCTGCGCACCAGCAGCGCGGCGCCCGCCAGCACCACGAATGCCATGGCGATTTCGCCGCCGATCAGGATGGAGCCCAGCGCCGAGCGCGGCCGGCTCATGGAACGTCCGGCCGCCGGAGCGGACTGGGCGCGAAATGCCTGTGCACAGGCCGGCAGACCGAATAGAATGCCGCACAGAATCGACGAAGCCAACACAAACAAGAGCGTGTGGCCTCCGGGACCCAGCGGTTCCAGGCGCGGGATGCGGCCGTGCGCCAGGCGCTCGAGAACCCCGCCGGCGGCCGCGGCCAGTGCCGTTCCAAGCACTCCGCCCACCAGCGCCAGCAGCAGGCTTTCGGTGAACACCATCCGGATCAGCCGTCCTTGTCCCGCGCCGAGAGCCGCCCGGATGGCCATCTCCTGGCGGCGGTCGAGCATGCGCGCCAGCAGCATGTGCGCCAGGTTCGCGCAGGCCATCAGCAGCACCAGCCCTACCGCCGCCCACACCAGCAGCAAGGCCGGCCGCACGTCGCCCGTGATCTGCCGCGCCAGCGGCACCACGTACGCGCCCACCGTGCCGTTGGTCTCGTGATGCTCGGCCGCCAGGCGCGCGGCCAGCGTTTGCATCTCGCTCTGCGCCTGCTCGGCCGTCACGTCCGGCTTGAGGCGCGCAATCACTTCCAGGGGATGGTACTTGCGGGTGTTCAACAGTTCCCCGTCAATCCAGGAAAATGGAATCCACACGTCCGCCCATTCCGGAAAGGTCTGACGGCCCGGCACTACGCCGATCACGGTAAAGGATTCGGTCTCCAGGCGCAGGCCGCGGCCCACGATCGCCGGATCGGCCGCGAACTTCCGCCGCCATAGCTTCTCCGAGATCAAGGCCACGGGCCGCTTCAGGCGCTCGTCTTCCGCGCTGAGGGCGCGGCCCAGCAGCGGCTGAATGCCCATGATCGGGAACAGGCCGGCCATCGCATTGGTGGCCTGCACTACCTCCGGCTGCCCCTGTCCCACCAGCGTGATGCGGTTCATTTCCTGGAAGGTATAAGCGGCCATTTGGGAGAAGCTGTGCGCCTGCCTGCGCCAGTCTTCAAAATCCGGGACGGCGGCCTGCAATTGCGGCAGCACGGGGGTGCCTTCCCACACTTGCATCAGGCGCTGCGGATCGCGGAAGGGCAGCGGGCGCAGCAGCACGGCGTAGATCGCGCGATAGACGGCGGTGTTTGCGCCCACGCCCAGCCCCACCGTGAGAATCGCCGCAAGGGCGAAGGCCGGGCGGCGGCTCAGGGATCGGATAGCTTGGCGGAGTCCGGATAGCAACATGATAACCACCTTAGATTCCGGACTCCCCGAACCGGTTACTGGAAATCGGCATCGATCCATCATGAGTGGGCGTTGCTGCGCCAGGACACCTGTATCCGCGCTAACGACAGCTCTGAACGATCGACTTACTGATAAGTCAGCAGGATAAGTAATGGCACGGCGCGTGCCAGTGCGCAGATCGTTATGATGCAATCGGTGGACTCCGCGAGAGGACCGGCGATGTCCGTGTCGATTCATTGCGCCTTGGCCGCGCTGCTTTTTCTGGCGGGCTCAAATACTCAGATACAGCAGACGGTGCGATCGACGCTGGAGCATGTCAGAGTCATTGAACCTTATATGACACCAGGGCCGGGCGGTGGGGGCAGCGGCGATGGTTCTCCGCTTCGCGCCAGTGAGGGTCGCCTGCCGAGGATCGCACCGCGGTCATTCACGCCGCCATTGGCCGTGATCCATAACTTCGCTCCAAAGCTGCCGATGGAGCCGACGCTGATCGCATCGGCGGAACTCCGGGTTCCGCAGGTCGATATGCTGGCGCTGGGCGACCCCTGGGGCAAGAACGGCCCCCCCTCGAACGGAACGGGCAAGGGCGGAGGCATCGGCGACGGCGAAGGCACGGGGCTCGGGCCGGGCAAGGGCCCGGGCATAGGGCCGGGCGAAGGCGGCGATACCGGCGGCGGCAGGCTGCGCGGATTCACGGGCGCCTCCACCGCGCCCGTCGTGCTCTACCAGGTAGAGCCGGAATTTTCCGAAGAAGCGCGCAAAGCCAAGCTGCAAGGCGTCGTGATGCTCTATGGCGAGGTGGATACCAATGGCCGGCTGCGCAATATCAGGGTGACGCGAGGTCTCGGGTTGGGCCTGGAGGAGAAAGCGGTGGAGGCCGTAAAGCAATGGCGCTTCCGGCCGGGCACGCGCAACGGCAAGCCGGTAGTCTCGGCGGCGTCGATTGAAGTAAACTTCCACCTGCTCTGATGCCCGTGGCGCACGCTTTCAGCGTGCAGCGGCGGACTTCAGTCCGCCGGTGCGGGACTTAAAAGTCCCGCCGGCACGCTAATAGCGTGCGCCACGGGTGCCGAAACTCAACGAGGCGACGCGTTGGCCGTGCCTGCCTTTTGCGTGATCCCGAATTGCCGATGGTCCAGCGTCACGGTCGCGCTGCGCGCCGAGCCGGTGTTCGCCTGCACGGTATAGGAGAACGATCCCGAACCCGTTCCCGAACCCGATACGGTGAGCCATGTCTGGTTAGACGCCGGCGCCCAATAGCACCCGGGCCGGTTCGCGGTGACGCTGATGGAACCCGACGCGGCCTGCGCATTCAGGGTTTGCGGCGATAGCTCATAGGCGCAGATATTGGCTTCCGACAGCGCGACGCTTTGCGGTCCCACCGCCACCACGGGGTTCAGCCATGCCACGCTGTTGTTTGCCGCCAGCGAAACGGTCACCGTGCCATTGCCGGTCCCGGAACCGCCCGAGACCAGCGTTTCGAGCGGACTCTCGAGCTGCACGTTCCAGGGGCACCCGGCCGGCGCCGTCACGGCGATTTGCGCCTGCCCGCCCGTATCGGGCACGTTCCCGCTCGCGGAGGCCGCATAGGTGCAACTGGCAGGGGCCTGCGAGATGGCGTAGGTTTTACCTTCCACTTCAATGCTGCCGGCGCGGGTGGCCGATGAACCATTGGCGGCCAGTGCGGCCGTTACGATTCCGGAGGCCGTGCCCGACCCGCCGCTGGGTGTCGTGATCCAACTCGTATCAGACGGCACGGCCGTCCAGGCGCAGCCGCTCGGAGCCGTAACGGAGAAAGTCACGGTTTCCGTCCCGTACGCCAGCAGCGATGCCGGGTTCAGCGAATAGGAGCAGGCCGCCGTAGTATCGGAGATCCGTGCCAGGAAGCTGGTCTGGGACGCGGGAGCGTTCTCGCGGCTGTATGCGTTGGCCGTAATGGGCAGGTCCGGAGAGCCTGTCGCGGTTCCCACCATCCAAATGTCGCCCGATCCGGCGCTGGTTACCGAGTACGGGTACATGCCTCCGCTGCCCGTATAGAATGTCGACCAGATCAGGCTGGTGCCCGCGGTGTTCAGCTTGGCCGCGAAGCCATCCGTGGACGATAACCCGCCGGCGTACACAGCCGCCGGATGCGTAGCGTTGACCGCGATCGAGTAAGCGCCAAATGGCAGACTCGCGGCGGGCGCCCAGGTGGCGGCGCCATTGGTGGAAACATAAACGCCGGTGCCTTGGGCCGCATACACGGTCTGCGGGTTCGACGGAGCGACCGCCAGCAAATCGAGCGGCGCGCCACCGCTGGCGGAACTGGTAGTCCAGGTATTGCCGCCATTCGTGCTCGCATAGACCGTGCCGTTGTAACCCAGAGTATAGAGCGTCGACGGCGTGCTCGGACTCACTGCGATGGCGAACACCGGATACGCGAATCCATTGGTGGCCGGGAGCACCGACCAGCTCGCGCCGCCATTGGTGCTCTTGCAAATCCCGGAGTAAGTGCCGACATAAATAGATCCGTCGGGACTGCCGGCCACCGGCCCTACCCACGCCGGACCGCACGGACTCGACTGCTGCAGCGATGCCAGGGCGGTAAAGCTTGCACCGCCATCGGTGGACTGATAAACCGCGCCGCTGTAGTACACCTCCACGATGGTGTTGGCATCCGTTGGACTGACGGCCAGACCTTCCAGGAAATCGGTAGATGCGATCGGCGGGTTCGCGACGGGTGTCCAGGTGACGCCGCCGTCGGTCGAGCGATAAACGAAATCGTTCGGTGGAGGGCCCTCCGAGAACGGCACATAGGCGTATACCGTTTCCGGGCTCGACACGCCCCGCGCCAGCGTCGCCATACCAGACCAGAACCAACGGCTGTGGGCGAGTTCCGCCGCCGTCCACGTCGCGCCACCGTTGGTGGTGCGGTAAACCTCGAAGGGGCTGATGGAAAGCGCCAGCATCGTGCTGCCGCTCTCCGGATCGGGCGACAGGGCGACTACCAGCGAGGGCAGCCCGGTGTCGGCGGGTGTCCAGGCGCCGCCGGAATTGGTACTCTTCACGAAGGAGTAGCCATTCCCGACGAATGCGGGCTGAATCGCCTTCAGCGATGCCAGGTTGAACGAAGAGGAGGTTCCGGCGATCGCCAGTTGCCCGGAAGCCGGCTCGGCGAGGGTGGTGATACTATCCACTTTCCGGCCGCCAAAATATGTGGCGAAACCAAAAGACTCGCCATTAGGCTTCACGGAAGCCACGAAACCCTGTTGCGGACCGTTGGCGGAAGGCTGGATTACCCCCGTGGTCGTCGGCAGGTCCTTGGATGTGGTGCTGCCGGCGATGTACAAAATGCCCGTCGTGGCATCGCGTACCAGCGACGGCAAAGTCTCGTCGCCCGATCCGCCGAAGAATGTCAGCCACGGCACCGCTGTGCCATCGGGAGAGATTTTGGCTACGAAAGCGTCATAACCGCCTGCATTCGTGGTGCGCGCTCCCGGCGGCGTATTAGGGAAGGTAACGGTGTCGGTATAGCCTGCCACATAGGCATATCCTTGCGAGTCAATGGCGATGCCGGTGCCCTGGTCGTAGCCTGGACCGCCCAGGAAGGTGAAGTATTTCAACGCGCCGGCTGCGGTGAGCTTGGCCACGAAGGCGTCGTTAAAGCCGCCACCGTAAGTGGTCTGCCATGCGCCGGGCGTGGGCACTCCGGTCGCATAAGTATCGCCCACCACGTAAGCATCTCCGGAAGCATCCAGTGCGACCGCGTAGTTGAAGACGCTCGACATGAAGGTGGAGTAGACCAACGCGTTTCCCGCCGCCTTCAGCTTGAATATGATGGCGCTTTGGCCGTTCGCGGTGTCGAACGTCGACCAACTCGGATTCACCAGCGGGAAGTCGGGAGTCGCCGTCGTGCCCGTAGCTACCAGTTCACCTGCGGAATCGACCGCGATGCCTTCGATTAGGGAGTATTGAGTAAATCCGCCGACGTAGGTGGCGTAAAGCAATGTGGTCGCGGAAGGATTCAGCTTCATCACGAAGCAATTCTCCGCGTAATTAATGTCGCCGGATTGGTACGCGTCTAGCGTCGGTATGCCGGCATTTGCACTCCCGGCCACATAAATGTTGCCGGCGGAATCGGTGGTGACCGCCGCCACATCGAACCCGCCAGGCAGAAACGATCCGTAGACCAGCGTGGGATCGATCACCAGCGGCCGCGTCTTATCGTAGGCGGCCAGGGCGAAGGCGATGGTATTCGCGGATTCCAGCACGTAATGGCCCGCCACGCGCCGGCGCGCAACGCCGTTCTGCTGATAGATCTGGGGAAGGCGCAGAGTCAGGGCGCCTGCGGCTGTTCGGATGTCCACGTCGCCATCCTCGGTCAGGGCCACGTGGAGCGCCCCCTGGACGCGCATGCGGATGCGATTGGGATGGGCGCCTGGCCGGACCACAAAATCATACTCGATCTGCCCCTGCTTGCCGTACCAGGCCGCGTCGATGCCCTCATAAACGTCGCGATACTCGATGCGGCCGTACGTATCCAGGCCCTGGATCCAGTGCTTGGGGTCCGCTCCCAGCAGGTAGCTGATCTTGCCTGGCATCGGCTCTAGCGGCTGGCCGGCGGCATCCGCACGCGCCCCCAGGAACCGCATGCCGATCGCTTCCTTGTTCGGTGCCGGCAGCATGACGGTTGCGCCGGTTGCTCCGATTGCGAGGCTGTAACCGTTGCCGCGCGCCACCCAACCGCTCGAACCATCCTCGATCTGGCCGGCGATCTGGCCGGCGTTCCGCTCAAATGAGAGCGGAATCTGTGCCAGCGATTGCTTAATCGCATCCTTGCCGGGAGTGCCCGCCGCGATGAGGCCGCTCGCGCACGCCATGCTGAGTGCTGCCAAAGCTCGTCGTCTGTCCATGGATATCCCCGTCGATCGAAAGAAAATGCCCTCTTGTAGTTAAGCGCGAAACCTCGGCTCCAAGGGACAATAGGGTGAGTTTAATCGAAGATATCCGGCACTGGCAAGCATCCGGGCCCGAAAACTGGCAGTGGCACGCAATCTCCCGCCGCATACTGGACGGCTCTGCCGTCGGGCGCTATCGCGGTGACGGTGCGAGCCTTCTCATCGACGATCCAGAAATCCCGACAGCCATTAGCCAGGCACAGGGACGCCCGTTCGCGCAGTTCCGCCCAGGTATTCGACGCTGATTTGATCTCCACGACCAGATCCGGGGCGCCGCGAAGGTTGTCCTCCAGATCGATCGCATCCCAGCGCGCTTGCGAAACAACGGCAACGTCCGCGGCCCGCAGGTCGAACTGGGCGACAGCCCGAAATGGCATCTCGATGCCGGCCACTCCCAGACTCGCCGCCCTGGGCCGTAGCAGGTCGAGCAGTCGCAGTTGCAGCCGGTAGTGTTTGGCTTTCGGGCGTGTCACGGTGACAACCTCTCCGTGGTGCAACTCGTGCGCCACCGCCCCTTTATCGGCTGGACGCTCTTGGAACTGCTCGACAGTTATCAGCGCGGGTAAGGTAGCCATCGCGATGCTCGTATTCCATTATCGCCAAACTTCACGCCGCCATACCCTGCTTTAGGAACTTCACGCCCTCAAACGCGATCGACTCCGGCGACGGCGCGATATCCCGCCAGATGGACGCGGCCGCCGAAAGTTCGCCCAGCGCGAAGCCGAAGCTCTCGATCGTCAGCCAGCCGTCGTACCGCACGTCGCGCAAAGCCTGAAACACGCCCGGCCAATCCACGTGGCCCGTCCCCGGAATGCCGCGATCGTTCTCGCAAGTGTGTACATGCTTCAAATGCCGCCCCGCCGTGCGGTAACCCTCGGCTACATCCTTCTCTTCGATGTTGGCGTGAAATGTATCGAACAGAATACCCACGTTCGGATGGCCTATCGCATCGCACAGCGCCACGGCATCGGCCGCCGTATTCAGAAAATACGTCTCAAACCGGTTTAGCGGTTCGAGCGCGATGGTCACGCCGTAGTCGCTCAGCGTCGGCCCGATCGCCTGAAAGCAATCCACCGCCCACTTCCACTCCTCTTCTGTGCGGCGCTGGCCGGTAAACAGCCCCACGGGCGAATACAGCGGGCCGGCGATAATCTTCGCGCCCACTTCGGCCGCGGCCTTCGCGCAATCCTGCAAGTGGATGCGGGTCCGCTCGCGCACCGCCGCATCTTCGGAAATCACGTTCAAGCCGCCCGTCAGAATCGAGCAGATGGTACACTCCAGGCCGTTGTCCGCCAGGCCCCGGCGGATATCCGCCGCCGCGAACTTCGCAGGCTCGAAGAGCGGCACTTCCGCGCCGTCGAAGCCCGCCGCCTTGATAGCCGGTAGCAGCCCCAGATTGGACCGGTCGAAATTCGCCGTCCAGATGAACGTATTCACGCCGAATTTCATGCCGCCAGCTCCGCCGCGTCCGGATTCCCCGGGCCGAAATGTTTCAGCATCACCAGGTTCTCCGCGTCGCTGCGATTGCGCACCAGCACGCCGCGCCCGGCCGCCGCCGCGCTCACGAACAATTCGTCCCGGGTCATGGCGCCGTAGCGGATCAGCGCAGGCGTCTCCACGTCCATCTTGCCCACCGCGCCCCAACCTTGCACCACGATCAGCCCATAGGCCGCCCGATCGTGAATCATCGCCGAACGGCCCGGCAACACCGTCAGTTCCTTGGCGGAATAATGCGGCGTCGAGTAGCATACCCACTTCTCGGAGTAGCCGCACCCGGCCATCTCGGCCTCGGCCCGCACGGGTTTCGGATGGAACAGCCGGTGCTTGGCGAATTCCGGATCCACGTTGGCGTCCCAATCGAGCATGCCGACGATGTAATCCAAGTCGTGATTGTGTTCCGCCGGCACATCCTTCACCAGCAGGTCCCAGGGCACGGCGCGGCCTTCCACCATCGACTGGAACATCCCGAACACATCCGAATTCACCTGCGGCTCGTAGGTTACCAGCGACCCCGGCGCGTGCAGAATGCCCGCGTCGATCTGCCATCCCGTGCCCGGCTGCAGGCGATACGCTTTCGAATGGTAAAGGATGCCGTTGTCGCCCTGGTTCCAGCGCTCCAGGCATCGCCGCACATCGTCCGGCGTGGTGCCGGGCTCCAGCCCCATGAACGTGTACGGGAAATTGTTGTCCTTGAAATTGTATTGCGGCGGGAAGTAATACGCTTCCGGCTTGCCCTTCCGGCCCACCTTTTTCGCGTGCTCTTCCATCTGGTGCATGTGGTGCGGAATCGGCCCCAGGTTATCGAAGAACTTACAGAGCACGTTCCAGCCGCCATACCGCGCCATCACATCCGCGCCCAGAATCTCGTCGCCGATGTCCGCGACAGCCTCCCGCAGCAGCACGCGCTGGCCGTCCATCGCGATATAGCTGAGCCCTTCGTCATCCGGCGTGCCCGGCCCGTTGGCCGCCTGCGTGGTCGACGAGAACCAGCGCTCGTCGATCCCGCCGCGATGCGCTCCCAGCGCATACAAATCGCGCGGATCCAGTTTCAACCGGCCCCCCGGCATCAGGAAAGACCGCGGCACCCAACAGGGCGCAAGTCGGACAATGCCCTCGCCGGCCGCGAGAGCTTCTTTCACTAAACTGATCTTGGACATGATGAATCCACCTGCGTAGTGGGCGCTATTTCTTCACCTTCAGCACGATCTCGCCGGACGCATATTCGTTCTGCTGGCCCGCTCGCGTTTCGATGTTACCAGATAGCACGATGGGTTGGTCGATAGCTCCCGCATTCGGCAGCGCCTGCAGGGTAAACGTGACATGGTTCTCGTTCTCGTGGATCAAAACCCCGTTCAGCCCCACATCCGTCACGATCACGGTGGCCGGCAGGTTGTACTGTTTGATCGGCACCCGCCCCCCGAAATCGTTATGGCGATGAATCTCCACTTCCACCGTGGCCGACTGGCCCGGCGCCAGCACCACTTCGCGCGGTCTGGCCTCCATCGTAATGTCCGGCTTGGGCATCAGCGCGATCAGTTTCAGCTTGTCTTCGGGATCGGCCCAATGCGCGAGTTGCCGCGCGCCGTCTTTGGCCTTGCCGCTCACGCGCAGCGCCACGGCCCGCTCCAGATGCGCTTTCTCGTCTGCGCTCAGCAGCAGCGTGGTGCGCGCCTGCCCCGGCTCGATCGTGCCGCGCGTCGCCGAAAGACCCGCCGGCAGATCGTCGATCGCCACTTCGATCGGTCCATCGAAATCGTCCAGACGCAGCGCCGTCACGGTCACCGGGATGCGTCCGCCCGCCGGCACGTTGGGATTGCGCGGCTCCACGCTCAGCCTGAAATCCGGAGCCGGCGCGCGCACCGTCAGCCGATACGCATAATCCTCGCCGTGGAAGCCGCGTACGTCGCGCAGCCGCACGATGTATTCGCCATCCGCCGGCGCGGTAAATCGCAGGCGCGAATCCTTTCCATAGCCAGGCCCGCCATCGTCGTTGCGATAGGGCAGTCGCACCAGCGGCAGTCCGTTGCCCACGAAAGTCTTGCCCGGCGGATAAACCTGCACCTTATAAACCGGCGTATCGATGGCATGCGCTTCGGGCGTCGTATCGAGCAGGCCCAGCCTCTGCCCGTCGAACGATTCGAACTGGATATCGTCGTCCGGCCCGCGCGGCATGGCGCGCACCTGCAGCAGTTCGCTGCCGGCCATCAACGTGTCGCCTACCGCCATTCCGGTCCACGAGAGGATGCGCATGCCGGATCCCGACGAACTGGGATCGTTCAACGTAACCGCGGTGGCCAACTCGCAGCGCACCGTGGCGCGCTCCACCAGAGTGCCCTTCGCATCCAGAATCTCGAGCATCGAATCGAGCGGCGATCCCAGCCGGTCGGCATTCACTTCCAGCACCAGTTTTTCGCCCTTGCGCGCCTTGAAGCGGAAATCGTTTTCGCCGGCCATCAGCTTGCCGTTCACCGTGACCGGCGCGTCGATCGCTTGCGCCGCCGCTACCGAGGTGTTCTTGCCGGCCGACTCTACTTCCGGCTCGTCGCTCACCGCCAGTTTCAGCTTGTTGAACGTCTTCCCAGCCTTTACCTTCGGCCGCAGAATCACGGCCGATTCGTATTCCGGCGAGGCCTCGCCCGTCACCGCGATTTGGCCGGCGCCGAGATTGTAACCGGTCAGCGCGACCTGCGCCGTCTGCCCCTTCCGCACACCCAGCGGATAAGCCGCCAGCGCCAGCGGAAACTTGCCTACCTTGATGCGGTAAAAATGCCGCGCGCTGCCGCCTTCTTCATAGTCCGCGATCTTGATGTAGTACGCTCCAGCCTTCGCGAAGCGATGCGCGAACCATTCGGCCGACCGTCCGCCTTCCAGCCCGTACTCCTTCACCAGCGCCTGGTCCTGGTCGTAGATGCCGACCACCGGCTGCAAAGCGGACCCCAGCATCGCCGCGCCATTCTCGAACACAAGTTGCTCGCCGGCCTGGACGGTCACCTTGTAGTAATCCACATCGCCCGGCTTCGAAATCGCGCCCACCAGGATCGCCGGCGTAAATACCTCGACGGCCTCGCCGGGCGTGTCGTTCGGCTCGCGGTCGGCGCTCTCGCCGTAGTACGGCTCAATCAGGAAGCGTCCTTCCGGGCTCGTCCCCAGCGGCGTCTGCAGACGAAAATCCACCGGCCCGATATCGGCATCCGCGCTGATATCCAGCTCCAGGGTCACCTCGTTGCGCGGCGGCAGCGGCCCCACATCCACGGTGGAAATGCCGCCGTTCGATCCCAGCCGGACATCCGGCCCATCCGGCAGTTCCTTAATGCGCAGGATCTTCGCCTGTATGCCCGGCTCGCTGAAGAACACCGCGTTGGCCTTGGCCAGATTCAGTCCTTCCACCGTCAGTTCGGTAGTGGCTCCGCGCGGAACGCCCCTCGGCGTCACGGAGTTGATGGTCGGCGGCGTGGTGCGATTGCCCGTCGGCCAATCGGTCGAGGTGCTGGCCGCGAAAGCCGTCGCAATGGCGCAGGTAAGAATCAGGAGTGGTTTCATTCCATCGCTCCAGCGGGGCTCTGCGCCCCGCGCAGGCTCTGCGCCTGCCCTAGTCGATAAACTTCGTAGGAACCATCGAAACGGCCTACCGCGAAGCTCTTTCCATCCGGCGCGAAAGCCACCGACAAACCCCAGTCCGGCTGCCGCCACGTCTTCACTACGCTCAGATCGTCGGCCTTGAACACCTTTACTTCTTTATCCGCCGAAGATGAAACCAGGTACTTCCCGTCCGGCGACCATGCCAGTTGCAGGATGGCATCCTCGTGCGCGATCAGCGAATTCTCAAGCGTGCCGCTTTTCTCCCCGAGCGACCATACACGGATAGTGCGGTCCAGCCCACCCGCTGCCACGCGCTTGCCCGTAGGATCGATCGCCAGCGTATTCAAACCGTCCGTCGGCTCACTCAGCGTGTAGAGCCGTTCGCCCGATGCCACATCCCATACCTTCACCCCGCGATCCGCCGACGCCGAAACCAGCCGCTTGCCATCCGGCGTGAAAGCCAGCGCATAAACTGCGTCGATGTGGTCCTTCAGCGTGCGGATCTCCTTCCCGCTGCCGGCGTCCCACACCTTAATCAGCTTGTCGTAGCTGGCCGTCGCCAGGGTCTTGCCCTCCGGCGAAAATTCCACCGCGTAAATGCAATCGGTGTGTCCCGCGATGGTGCGCAACGGCTCGCGCTTTTCCACGTCCCAGATCTTGACCTCGCCACCGCGCGCAGGCAAGCCGCCGGCCGCCGCAAGCAGCCGGCCATCGGGCGAGAATGCTACCCCGCGTACATCTTCCACTTCTCCGGCAAGCGTCGCCACCGTCTTACCGCTTTCCGGTTCCACCAGCCGGACTTCTTGAAACGTTCCCAGCGCCAGCAGCTTGCCGTCCGGCCGATAGGCCAGCGCGCCGATCAGCGCCTTCACCGGCGCGCGCGGCTTGATCTCGGGAATCGCAGGCACGTGCGCCTCTACCGCCTCACCCGCCGCCGGCCCCGGTGCGCCCGCATCGATCCACTTGCGGATCGTCTCGATATCGTCGTCCGCCAGCTTCTTCCCGTTCAAAGGCATGGGCGGAGCCACTGCGCCCGTGATCCGCAAATACAAAAGGCTCACCGCGCTCTTCCCAGGCACGATCGCGGGACCGCTATGCCCCCCTTTTTGAATGCCGTCGAAGCCGCCCAGATCGAGCTTGCCCATGGCGATGTTGCCCGCGTGGCAGCCTGCGCAGTTTGCCGCCAGGATGGGCGCGACGTCTTTGGAGTAAGAAGGAGTGCCGGCGGCGTGCAGGGGAACCAGGAGCCAGACGATCGCGGCTCCGAAAGATACCATCGCCTTATCCAAGAGTCCGCGCATGCATCCCGTCCTGAAGAGAGCGTAGCACGGCTAGGGCTGCGGTTGGCGCGACGTTTACAAACATTTGCAGTCCCGTTTTGCCCGGCATCGTCCAATGAATTGGAGGTAGAAAGATGCTGAAAAAGATTGGACTTGCCACGCTGGCGTTGGCCGGGGTGCTGGCGTTTGCCGCCCCGAAGGCCGATGCGGCCGTGCGGTTCGGTGTCGGGATAGGGGTACCCGCATACAGTTATCCCTACGCGTATCCTTATGGTTACGCTTACGGCTATCCGGCGCCTGTTTATGGGCCCTACGCTTATGGTTATCCGTACGCCGGTCCCTCGATCGGGCTGGGTTTCGGATATGGCGGTTGGGGTTACGGCGGCCGCAGTTATGGCGGTTGGGGCTATGGCGGTCATGCTTATGGCAATGGTTATAGGGGTGGCGCGTATGGCGGCGGCCACGTCGCTGGAGGTTTCCACGGCGGCGGCCATGGCGGCGGCCGGCGTTAACGAGCGCCTTTGTAGGGCGGCCAATCTTGGCCGCAGCCGGCTTTCAGCCGGCTTTGGCCGCCCCAAAAGGCGACGCGGCTACGGCGCGACCCAAGTGATCGAGAAGCTGGTTCCGTCCGATGAAGGCGCCGACGGTACCGCCTCGATCACGCTGCTGCTTTCGTTGATCTTCGTGATGGCCAACACGTTTGCGGCCGGGAACGTGTTGAATGCGCCGCTATGCGAGGGTTCGGTGGCATTATTCGTACCGGCAACGCCGGTGCTGTCCTTGCCGAACAGGACCGTACCAAAATCCGGGAGCGGGTAGAAAGCGTTGCCCAGGCAGCAGGGCGATTCGGCAATCCATTCCGCGGAAATCCGATCGGCGCTTTGCGTGCCCTTGTGGCTGAAAGCCTTTCCGGTGGTTTCATCTTTGATCTCCAGAACGAACTCGCTGCCGGTGAACGTCACCGACGTAGCGATCCGGTCTCCCGCCTTCACCGTCATGGTTGAAATCTCCTGGATGTCGTTGGTCGGGTAGAACTCCCACCAGGCCGCATGCTGCACGCGGCCCTCGGAGCAATAGGCGTAGGTTCCGATTTGCTCAACCGTGTCGTCGCCCCAACCATCGATGCCAACCCAAAAAACGGCCCATTCCGTGTCGGCCTTAGCGTTGCATTTCACCACCGGCTCTATCCAGGACCCTGTGGCCTTTGTGAAATTCGTCCCCGTCACGGCGTAGCCGCTCCAGTTGTAGCTTTCCGCGGTTCCGTCGTCGTGTTGCACCGCCAGCCTGGCCGGTCCAGTCCGCGCCTTGAGTGCCTTCAGCATAGCGGCGTGCCCGGACATGTCCGTGTCCTGCGCGATTGCCGGCAGAATGGCAATCGCGGTTAAAACGCCTAATTGTCTGACCATTTTCCCCTCCGTTTCTTGCGCGACATAGCCCGGATGAAGCGGGCTCCGGCCAGTATACACCAACCGAACCCGGCCGTCTTTAGAGTTTCGAGGGGATCAATCGACTCAGTAGTTGAACAGGAATTCCTTGCTGGTCAGCATGGCCCACATCATGTCTTCAAGCGCCTGCCGATGGGCTTCGCGCTGCACTTCGGGCGTGCCCACCGCGACGCGCGCCGAGTGCAGCGCCTCCAGCAGAGGCTGCTTCTCGGACGCGGCCGGATTGCGGCTGAACGCGGAGAGAAAAAGCTGATCCAGAATGCGCGAATCCGACAGCCCGAGTTTGATGGCCAGCGCCGGATACCCATTCGCATCGCTGAGTTTCTTGTTCAACGTGTCCCCGTTGATCACATGCAGCGCCTGCGCGATATTCGGCTCGCTGGAGCGCTCCCCGGCGTCGCAGATGATCCGCTTCGGGCGCCCGAACGCGCTCAGAAACTGCGATTGCACCTGTACGTCAGGCAACTGCTGCGCGCGCGTGCCCGCCGGATATCCGCCGAACTTCGTGGGTACCCCGGTTACCTGTGACAGGGCATCCAGCAGGACTTCGGCGGGCAGCCGCTTGACGAAATAGCGTGAATAGTATTTCGTGTCCATCTGGTTCGCGGCGTTGGAATCGGCGGAGAGCTGGTAGACGCTCGAATTCATGATGGTGCGGATCAGGCGCTTCACGTCGTACCCGCTCTTCACGAAATCGTCGCTCAGCGCGGCGAACAGCTCCTCGTTCGAGGCCGGATTGGTGGCGCGCACATCGTCGACCGATTCCACCAGTCCCCGCCCCATGAAGTTCGCCCACACGCGGTTCACCAGCGACCGCGCGAAATAAGTATTCTGCGGGCTCACCAGCCAATCGGCAAAATGCACCCGCCGGTCCTCGGTAGAATCGAGAGACATGGGCGTGCCGTCGAGCGGCGTCGGCGGCAGCGGCTTCAGCAGCTTCGGATGCAGCACGTCGCCGGTGGCCTTGGCATAAACCACCACGTCGCCCGGCTCGCTGCCGTCCTTCAATCCCACGCGCGCGAACAGGTTGACCAGTTCGTAATACTGCTTTTGGGTCCACTTCTCCAGCGGATGATTATGGCAGCGCGCGCAAGTCACGCGATTGCCCATGAACGCCTCCGTGGCGGTCTCCGTCAGGTCGATGGGATCTTTGTGCAGCACGTAGTAATTCAGCGCGCCGTTCTGCCGGGTATCGCCGGAAGATGTGAAGATCTCGTAGGCAAACTTGTTCCACGGTTTGTCTTCCTTCACGCTCTCGCGAATCCAGTTGTAGAAGGACCACATGGCGTTGGCGCGCAGCTTGCGGCTGGAGATTAGCATCAGGTCCGACCACTTATACGCCCAGTAATCCACGTACTCGTCGCGTTCCAGTAAACGATCGATCAGCTTGGCGCGTTTATCCGCCGCCGCGTCGGCCAGAAAATCCTCGACCTCTTCGGAAGTCGGCAGAATTCCTGCCGCATCCAGGTACGCCCGCCGGATCAACGTGGCATCCGAAGCCGGCCCCGAAGGCGCGATGTTCAGAGCTTTCAGCTTGGCCAGCACCAGGTCGTCGATGTAATTACGCCGCTGGAATTTGGTGTAGACTTCCGGATCCACTTTGTTGGCATAGGGCACACCCATACGCGCATAGAGCACGCGGCTGGCGTACCACAGCGTGATGGCGGCTTCCCCGCTGCCGTTCATCTTCACGTGCCCGCCATCGTCCACCGAGGCTACGCCTTCGTCGCTCGACGCGTAGCGTACCCAGCGCGTCACGTCGCGCAACCGCCCGTCGGAGTATTTCGCCAGCACCACGATCTGCTGCTCCGCGCTGGCCTGCAAGGTTGCCGACGCTGGAAAAACCTGTAGTCCGGTCACCGTCGGATCGCTCTCCAAAGGACGTGGCGCGCCGGCCGCGATCCATTCCGCGATCACGCGATATTCAAGTGAATCGGTGGCGAACCGCTTCCCGCCCCCGTGCGGAACCGCGAACGTGGGCTTCAGCAGCATCAGGCTGTGCGATGGCTCCGAAAGCGAGACGCGCCGCCCCAGCGATTGCCGCGTCAGCGTGTCATAATCCTCATCCGGATCGTAGCCGCGCAGCGTCAGTTTGAATCCGTTCTTTCCGGCCGCCGCGCCATGGCATGCGCCGGAGTTACAACCGACCTTGCTCATTACCGGGATGACATCGTTGCGGAAGCTCCAGACATGCGCCGCCCGCGCGTTCTTCACGTGTACCACGACCGAAGCGGTCCGTCCCTGCGCCGTCACACTGATGGTGGCCACGCCATCGGAGACCGGCCGCACCGTCCCCGTGGCATCCACCTTGGCGACCGCGGCGTCGGACGATGTCCAGCGGCCCGTGCGGGTCCAGTCCTCCTGGCGCCCATCGAGCGAAGCCTCGGCCAGCAATTGCTGATAGGACTCCGGCCCGTCCAGGTTCACGGACCCGGGCAGTACGCTCAGTTCCGCGGCAAACGCCGTCGCACTAAAAAGGAATACCCAGCAGCATCGATACATGCGTGTTTGCCCAACCCTTAAACAAACAGTTCGCGAATCGGCTCGACCCCGCGCTCCACCAGCGGAATCGGCCGCCCCTGTGCGCCCGGCAATTCCAACTCGAGCGAAATCCCCAATCCCTGATAAACCGTCGCCGCCACCTGCGCCGGACTGGTCGGCCGATCCTTCGGCGTCGCCCCAATATCGTCCGACGCCCCGATCACCTGCCCGCCCTTGACCCCGCCGCCCGCCATCATCATGGTCCAGCACTGCGGCCAATGGTCGCGCCCGCCCGCCGGGTTCACTTTCGGCGTGCGCCCGAATTCACCCATCGCCAGCACCATGGTATTGGTGAGCAGTCCGCGATCGTGCAGATCCTCCAGCAGCGAGCTATACGCCATATCGAACATCGGACCCACCAGGTCGCGATAACAACTGATCGGACTGAACGGCTTCGATCCGTGGATATCCCAGGTGATTTCGTCGAATACGGTCTCGAACATATTCACCGTGACAAAGCGGACGCCCGCTTCGATCAGCCGCCGCGCCAGCAGGCAGCTCTGCCCGAACCGGTTCTGCCCGTATTTCTGCCGCACCTGCTCGGGCTCGCGCGCCAGTTCGAACGCTTCCCGCGCTTTCTGCGACGACATCAGCGTGTAAGCCTGGTGAAATGTGGCGTCGAAGAGCCGCGCATCCTGCGACGTCTCGAATTTGCTGACGCTGTGGTCCACCATCTCGCGCCAGTTCTTGCGCCGGTCCACACGCAGTGCCGGCAGGTAATCCGGCGGCAGCATGTCCGGCACTTTGAAATTCGGGTCCGAAGGGTCCGCGTTCAGCACGAACGGGTCGTAGGTCTTGCCCAGAAACCCGGCGTTTTGCCCGTGCGGCATATTGCCGCCGGTGTTGCCAATCGGCCGCGGCAATAGCACGTGCGGCGGCACGTCGCCATTCGGCCCCTTCAGCTTCGAGAGCACGCAGCCGATGTGCGGATACTCCACGCCGCCCTGAAACAGCCGCCCGGTCTGCATCATCTGGTGCCCCGTGTCGTGTACCGCGGCGGCCGTATGATATACGCTGCGGATCAGCGCATA
>JBEKIM010000081.1:0-23016 GCA_050011755.1 Bryobacteraceae bacterium
ATGGAAGCTGGCGGGAGTTTTGCTGTGGGCCCGGCGGGAACAGCAACGGATACGGTGGGGCTTTTACCCCCAACCCGGGCGACACCATCTACGACCAGAATTGGTACTGCGATTCGGACGGCAACTTGAATATCGATGGGGGTTACGGTTGCGATTATCTGGAAGACGAAACCACCGGCGCGGTGCTGAGCTGTACCGCGCCCAATGGTTCTCCCTGCTGGTCGGCCATCGTACATTCGGGCATGACTCTCGGGGTAAATGCGGATTTCGTGATTGAGAACCAGTCCGGTCAATGCTGCAAGCCGGCCACTCAATTTACCGACTTCACCCCCGAAGTGACCATGACGGGCTCGGCCTATTCCTCTACCACAGGCGCCTATACGCAGACAATTAGTACCGATTCCGAGGTTTATCTGTTGACCGATTTTACGAATTCGACTTCTCACATGAGTGTCTCTCTGGGAAAGACAGACCAGACCTATTTCAGCATTTCTCAGTTTGCAACGACTGGCGGCCTGGCGCCGAGCGGCGTGATCCACACGTGCGGCAGCTCTTACGGCTGCTATGCCGAGTCCATTGGCGTGGGTCCGAACGCGGAAGGGTCCTCGATCGGAGATGCATGGGCTCTCGGGACCAGCACCAACAGCGGCGGTAAGGATTATCTCGTTTACCGGTGGGTGAATTCAAAGTGGGTGAAGCAGCCCGGCATCGCCGGAGTCTTGATCGCGGTTTCTCCCACCGGCAATCCATGGGTGGTCAACCATCTTGGGCAGATCTACTATTACAACGGAAGCGCTTGGGAACTAGCCCCCGGCAATGGCTGCGCGTCATCCATTAGTGTGGGTCCTAACGCCTACGGTTCCACTTACGGAGATCCCTGGGTTATCGGATGCGACGGAGGCTACCAGCACAACGGCAATGTTTACCAATTGCAGGGTTCCACCTGGGTGCAGCAAACCGGCTCAGGCACCCAGATATCCGTATCTCCGGACCAGGGTACTCCATGGGTGATCACCGCGTCGGGCGGTATCTATTACTGGACTGGGAGCAGTTTCACCAAGGTGCCCACCGGCTGCGCGAGCAGTATTGCGGTCGGACCCGTGTCGGCGGGGATTTTGTTTGGAGACGCTTTCGGGGATGCGTGGGTGACCGGTTGCACGATCTCCGGTACAGGCTCTGGAATCTTCCAATTGCAAGACGGAGCCTGGACGAAGATACCGGGCGCGGCGACCGAGATCGCCGTTTCGCCGGATTTGGGCGTTCCGTGGACGGTCAACAACCTGGGTCAAATCTACCGGTGACTCGTGACACCAAGGAGATGCGCGAATGCAGAGAGACAAATTGAGATCAACCATTCTGACGATGGCAATGGCTATGGCAACAGCCCTGGCGCTTAGTAACGGCTCCCAAGCCCAGACAGTGCCCGACGGGTCCGCCCTGCCGCGACTGGTCAGGTTCAGCGGGACAGCCAAAGACACGAGAGGCAATCCGTTGGCGGGCGTCGCCGGGATTACCTTCTCCCTGTACGCGGAACCGTCTGGCGGCGCGCCTCTGTGGTCCGAGACGCAGAATGTTCGGCCCGATCCAGCAGGCCGTTACACAGTCCTGCTAGGTGCGAGTAAGCCGGAGGGTCTGCCAGTGGGTCTGTTCACCGCCGAGCAGGCACACTGGGTAGGAGTCTCTATCGAAGGGCAACCGGAAGAGCCTCGCATATTGCTTGTCAGCGCACCTTACGCCTTGAAGGCGGGCGATGCGGAGACTCTAGGCGGCCTGCCACCGTCGGCCTTCCTGATGGCCGCGGGTCCCAACGCTGCCGCCCATGTGGTATCCGGCAACGACAATCCGGCATCCGCAACCAGCCCGGCGGTGCCGGCAGCGGCACCGCGGATTATATTCCCATCTGGACCGACAGTTCCGGAGACTTGGGCAATTCCGTGCTGTTCCAGTCGGGATCCGGCGCCAGTGCCTTGGTCGGCATCAACACCACAGATCCGGCCAGCACCCTGGATGTGGAAGGCGGCGCCACCATCCGGGGGCCACTCAGTTTGCCCGCCGTCGGCAAGGCCACGGCTACGGCGGGGCAGAACTCCCAGCCGTTGACTCTGGCGGCCTCCGTGTTCAACAGCGGCACTGGCGCCGCCACAAACCAAACCTTCCAGTGGCAGGCGGAGCCGGTTGGAAACGACACGACCAATCATTCGGGTAGCTTGAACTTATTGTTTGGAAGCGGGAAAGCCACACCCGCCGAGACGGGCTTGTCGATTGCCGGCAACGGCCAGATCGTCTTTTCCGCCGGTCAGACTTTTCCGGGGACGGGCACTATCACGGGCGTGACGGCGGGCACCGATCTGACCGGCGGAGGCGCCTCCGGCAACATCACGCTGAACCTGGACACCACCAAGGTGCCGCAGCTTGCGGCGAACAACACCTTCACCGGTAGCCAAACGGTGAATGGCAGTGTCGCGGCGACGTCGCTTTCCGGCAATGGCGCGGGCGTCACCAACGTCAATGCCAGTGAGCTTGGCGGGTTGGCCTCCAGTGCGCTCGCCAAGTTGGCGGCCAGCAACACATTCAGCGGCAAACAAACAATCAACGGAACGAGCAGCTCCGGTGTCTTGCAGGTGACCAACACCGCCACTTCCGGCCAGGCTCCCGCCATAGTCGGCACTACCGACAGCACCGCCGCTGCCGGGATCAAGGGCATCGTAGCGGCCACCTCGGGGACCGAGGCCGGCGTGCTTGGAAGCACAGCCAGCCCACACGGATTCGGTCTGTACGGCCTGGGTCCAAACGTGGGTGTTTATGGCTACTCCGCTGAATCGAGCAAACTGGCCGCGGGCTTTGGAACCGCCGGCGTATGGGGCGACACGGGCGCCAGCGGGAATACCGGAGTGATGGGCACCTCCGATGCTGGAACAGCGGGAGAATTTCTAAACAACAGCGGCACATGGCCGACGTTGGAAGCCCAAAACGAGAACAGCGATGCCGGCAACGCGGTCGCTTTCGGGGCTTACGGCCCGAACATCTTCAGTTGCCTGATTTACGGCAATGGCGATCTCACCTGCCTGGGTACCATCACCGGCGTAGTGCCGGCGGGCGCACAGAAGGTTTCCGTTTACGCCATGGAATCGGCCGAGAATTGGTTCGAGGATGCCGGCGGCGGCCAACTCGTGGGTGGCGTGGGGCATGTGGCTTTGGACCCCACTTTCGCGCAAACCGTGAACACGAACGTCCCTTACCGCGTCTTCCTGACGCCGGGCGGCGATTGTAAAGGGCTGTATGTGAGCCAGAAGTCGGCCACCTCGTTCGAAGTGCGTGAACTGGGCGGCGGAACATCCAACATCGCCTTCGACTACCGCATTATGGCCAAGCGTGCCGGGTTCGAAAACGTGCGCCTGGCGGATGTCACGGCAAAATACCAGGAGGCGGAGCGGCAACAGAAAACCCGGCATGCACGAGTAGCCGAGAGCCGCGCGGCGCAAGAATGATTCGCGCGGCGGAAGTTGTTACCTTGAGACATGCGCGGATGGTCCCAATTGCCCACGAACCGCCTGCTGGCGGATGTTTCCCTGTGGTCCGCGGACCTGGCCAACCTCGAAGCGGCGGTGCGCCGGTTCTCACCATGGGCCGATTCGTTTCATCTCGATGCGGCCGATGGCCACTTCGTCTCCAGCCTGCTCTTCTTTCCCGATCTCGTGCGCGCTGTCCGCCCGCACACTACCGTTCCGTTTCATGTGCACTTGATGGCGGAGCGGCCTTCCCAAATGGCCGAAGAATTTCTGGATGCCGGCGCCGACCTGCTGACCGTACACGTCGAGAACGGCGAGCGCGAAGCCGGCGCAGCCATTGAACAGGCGCATCGCCGCGGCTGCGGCGCGGGAGTCACGTTGCGGCTGGATACGCCCGTGCGCGCGGTCCTGCCTTATCTCGGCGCAATTGAAGTCGTCATTCTGCTGGGCACCGCCGTGGGAGTGAAAGGATGCAGCCTCGACCCCACGGCTGGCGACCGTTTGCGCGAGGCGCGGGCCCTGCTGCGCGAGCATGCCAAGCACCCCGTGCGCCTGGTGGCCGATGGCGGCATCCGCACTCAGACCGTGCCGGGCCTGCACGCGGCCGGCGCGGACGCCGTCGTGCCGGGGTCTCTGGTCTTTCAATCCCCCGATCCCGCGTCTACCTTCGCGTGGCTGCGCAGTTACTCGCCGCCGACCGTGTTATAGGGAACCCATACCTCCATACTGGATTGCCCACGATTGGCCCACGCATAATAAGGGATGAAGGTCAGTTCCTCGACCGTCCCCGGCCGTTCGACTCTCTCCTTAAACGCGCGATATAGCGGCTCCTTGTTAAAGGGACGATCCACCACGCTGCCGCGGTGCTTCAGCACCACGACCCCACCCAGTAAGTCCGGCTGAAAAGCACTGACAAAGCTCGATCCGTCGTCGAGCAATGAGGCATCCATCAGGTTGAAACCCGGCTGATCGGGACCCTCCAGGCAATAAACCAGCGGCCCGCGCTCCAGCGCCACCCGCCCGGCATCTTCCCTTACCAGGGGGTTGGCGCGCACCAGGCGCGGCGTCATCGGGAACTCGATATGCACCTTGTCGCCGGGCGACCAGCGCCGATGAATCTCGAAGTACTCGCCAGGCTTGGGTGCCTCTTGCCGGGCGGCGAAAGGCGCGGGCACTTTCACCTCCACCGAAGTGCCGGCGGACCACGCCGGAATGCGCACAAACAGGCTGAATTCGGCCGCGTGCGCCGGATCGACCGTAAAATCCACCGCGCCCTTCCAGGGATATTCGGTCTGCTGCGCGACGCGCACGCCCGTGCCGTCCTCTAAGTGCCAGTCGATCGTCGAGCTATGGAATAAGTTGACATATAAGCCGCGCGCGCCCGTGTTATACATATAGCCCGGCAGCGACGCCAGGATACGCTCCAGATTGGGCGGGCAACAGGTTGTGTCATACCACTCGTTGCGGATCTTCTCGCCCGACGATTCCAACGGATTGCGGTAGCAATACAGCGTGCCCGAGAGGGACATGCCCGAGTTGATCCCGTTGTACAGCGCACGCTCCATCACGTCCGCGAAGCGCGATTCGCCCATCGCCAGCAACATCCGCCAGTTCCACATCATGTTACCGATGGCGGCGCAGCTTTCGCCATAAGCTTGCGCGTTGGGCAGCTCATAAGGTTCGCCGAATGCCTCGCCGGCCTCGCGCGATCCCACACCACCCGTAATATACATCTTTCGATCCACTAAGTCGCCCCACAGGGTTTGGAGCGTCTTGGCGTAAGCTGCGTCGCCGGTTTCCATGTAGTAATCGGTAGCTCCGCAGGAAGCATACATGGCGCGCACGGCGTGACCTTCAAATTCCGTGCGCGAGGTGAACGGTTTGCCGCTGAACATGTACTGCACTTCGGAATCCTTCAAATGCAGCCGTTCCCGCTCCACGCCGCTGAGCAGATATCCCGCGAAATCCAGGTATCGGCGGTCGCCGGTGGTGCGATATAACTCCACCAGCGCCATTTCAAACTCCGGATGTCCGGTCAAGGCCGGGCGCTTTTGCGGGCCGAAGTTCTCCACCATATAATTCGCGAAGCGGATGCCGCCATCCAGCAGTTTGCGGTCGCCCGTCGCCCGGTAATAAGCGATGGCCGCCTGCAGCAGATGACCCATGCAATAGAGCTCGTGCGACCGGGTCATTTCCGTGAAGCGCCTGGCGGTGCGGTCCTCGCTCCAGTAAGTATTCAGATATCCGCTGGGTTCCTGCGCCGCGAGGATGATGCCTGTTAGCCGGTCGAACTCCGCGCGCAGTTTCGGTTGATCGCCGGACTGCAGCACGAACGCCACCGCCTCCATCCACTTATAAACGTCCGAATCGGTGTACAGGGGACCACGGCGCGCCACGTTCTTCTTGCCCTCCAACCGCAGGAAATTGTCGACCACCCCGTGCTGCTCCAGTTCCGCCAGCATGGTCGGAATGCTCTGGTCCACATTGATCGCGCGGCGCGCGCTCCAGAAGCCGTCGCCCATGGTCACGGCACGGATAGGCACGGCGTGCAATTTTGCGTAGGGCGAATGCGTCACGTTGACGACGCCCGCGGATTGCCAATCGTCGCCCGCGGCGAGCGCCAGCGGAAGAACGCACAACAACAGAAAGGTACGCATGGTTGACTCTATTTTACGTGGATGTGCGCCGCGCGGGGCGCCCTCAAACCGCGAAGAACAGCCGGAATGCCGTCAGCGCCACCTCCGCTACGGGCGCCTTGGGCCCTTTGCTTCCGAGATCGTGGCCCGCGCCTTCGATGGCGAGAATCTCATGCGCCGGCGCAATAGCAGCGATCGCCGCGCGCATCTCATCGATCGACCCGAATGGATCGCGCGTGCCGTGTACGAACAGGGCCGGCGTGGCGAGCTTCGGAAAATGCGCGGTACGCAGCTCCGCGGGACGCCGCGGCGGATGCAGAGGATACGAGAGCAGCAGCAAACCCGCCGCCAGGTCCGGCTCTTCGGCGGCCAGCATCGTCGATTGCCGCCCGCCGTATGAATGCCCTCCCAGAAAAATGTTGCCGGGCAGACTCTCGCGCAGGGTGCGCACCGCGCGCGCCAGTCCGGCGCGATCCTGCGCCGCCATCGCGGGAAAGGGAGGCCCGTGCGGACGTGCCTGGCGAAACGCCAGATCGCATCGCAGCACCGCGATGCCCGCGGTGCAGAACGCCTCGGCCAGGGCCACCAGCAGCGGCGCGCGGCTGTCCGATCCCGCGCCATGCGTCAATACCAGCCCGTGACACGGGGGGCCGTCGGGGGTGTGCAGGAATCCCCGTACCGCCGGCGCGCCGCCGGTGTCTTCGAAAACGGACATCATAGATATAGATATACACCCCCATCCGGGCCTGCCGCGCCCATACGTAGTATCATCGAAGAAATCCAGGAGGCAGTTGCTTGGCACTGACGATCACCGGTCTTTCGAAGACCTATCCCAACGGCGTGAAGGCGCTGAAGAATCTTTCGCTGAGCATCGGCAACCTGATGTTCGGCCTGCTGGGTCCAAATGGGGCGGGCAAGAGTTCGCTGATGCGAACCGTGGCAACGCTGCAGGACCCCGACTCCGGCTCGATCGATCTCGACGGGCTGAACGTGCTCACGCAAAAAGACGAAGTGCGCAAGATCCTGGGCTACCTGCCGCAGGAATTCGGAGTGTATCCGAAGATTTCCGCCATCGACTTGCTGCAACATCTGGCGGTGATGAAAGGAGTCGCGAACAAGACCGAACGCAAGCAGATGGTGGAGGGGATACTGAACCAGACCAACCTATGGGATGTGCGCAAGAAGTCGCTGAGCACTTACTCGGGCGGCATGAAGCAGCGCTTCGGCATCGCGCAGGCCCTGCTGGCCAACCCCAAGCTGATTATCGTGGATGAGCCCACGGCCGGCCTTGACCCGGCGGAGCGCAACCGTTTTCTAAACCTGCTCAGTTCCATAGGCTCCAACGTGACGGTAATTCTGTCTACACATATCGTGGAGGACGTGCGCGAACTGTGCCCGCGCATGGCCATCATTTCGAACGGCGAGCTACTGCTCGAAGGCGCGCCGGCCGAGGCGCTCGAATCCCTGCGCGGGAAGATCTGGTCGAAGGTGGTGGCCACCGACGACGAATTGCGGACCCTTGAGACCAATTTCAACGTAGTCTCTACGCATCTGGCCGGCGGGCTGCACGAGGTACGGGTATTCGCCGATTCCAGTCCGGGCGATGGTTTCCGGCCGGTGGAATCGGACCTCGAAGACGTTTACTTCGTGAGCCTCGCGCGGCAGGCGGCGAACTGATCCGGCAAGGGAGAGACGCACATTATGGCCATGTTCCGGGAATTCTTTACCTTCGAACTCAAGTTCCGGTTTAAGAGCCTTTCCACTTACGTTTACTTCGCGGTGTGGTTCGCCTTCAGCTTCCTGGATGTGGCCAGCGAGAGCTTCGGGCCGATCGGCAATTTGAACGGCAAGGTGCTGCTGAACGGCCCATACGCCAATATTTACAACGATATCGGCATGAGCTTTTTCGGCATGATCGTGATCGCGGCAATTTTTGGCACGTCGATCCTGCGCGATTTCCAGCGCGACACCATCCAGATCTTATTCACCAAGCCGATCTCCAAGTTCGCCTATCTCGGCGGGCGGTGGGCGGGATCGTTCGTTGCCACCGTCTTCGCTTTCTCCGGGATGCTGGGCGGCGAGTTCTTCGGGACGCTGGCGCCGTGGGCGGACCACACCCGCATTGCCGCCAACCATCTTTGGTGGTATCTGCAGCCGTTTTTTTCCATCGTGGTCTTCCAGATTTTCTTCCTCGGCTCCGTGTTCTTCCTGGTGGCCGGCCTGTCGCGCAAGATCTTTATCGTGTACTTACAGGGCGCGACGATCTTCATGCTCTACCTGATCGGACTTACGATTTTCAACGCCACGCGGTCGCTGGAACACTTCTGGTCCGGCATCCTCGACCCGGTCGGGTTCCTCTATAACGACGCCATCACGCGCTACTGGACGGTGGTGGAACGTAATACGCTGCTCTATTCCTGGTCGCCGCACGCGGCCTCCGGCGTCTTCTTGTATAACCGGCTGCTCTGGGGATTGGTGGGGCTGCTCGCGCTGGCGGCGCTGTGGAAACTCTTTCCCATGTCGGTGGAAGCGCTGACTGCCGGTTCCAGCGGTAAGCGCGCCGCGCTCGCCCGCGAGCAGGAACTGACCGCGGCGACGCCTCGCCGCAGCCTGGTGGCGGCCAAATTCGCCGCCGTCCATCAGGTTTTCGGACCCCGCACCACCTGGGCGCAACTCGTTTCGCTCACGCGCTTGCGCATTTCCACGATCCTGCACGAAGTTCCTTTCTGGGCGATTGTCATTCTGATGGCGGGCATCGCTCTGAACAACGGCCACTATGCCGGCAAACTGGCGGACCGGAATGTGTGGCCGGTCACTTACCTGATGCTACAGGCCGTGGAAGGCGGCGCCGAGCTGTTCTTCTATATCGTCGCGGCGCTGTACGCGGCGGAGCTGATCTGGCGGGAGCGCGACACGCACTTCTCCGGCATCCACGATGCGCTGCCCCTTTCCGACACCATTGACTGGTTCTCCAAATTCTTCGCGCTGTGCTTTGTAGAACTGGTGCTGCTGACCGTGGCGGGCCTGTGCGGCATCTTCATGCAGACCCTCGCCGGCTACCACAACTACGAGCTCTGGCAGTACGCGAAGGAGCTTTATGCGGTCACTTTTCCGCAAGTGCTGACGGCTGTACTGCTGGCGCTTTTCATCCAGACCGTGGTCACCAACAAGTTTATCGGTCACGGCATCGTCATCGGCATTTTTGTCCTCGTGCCTATCCTGTTCAGCTTCGGGTGGGAAAACACGCTCTACCTTTTCGGGAATACGCCGCCCTATATTTATTCGGACATGAACGGCTACGGCCATTTCGTGCCCGCGCTGTTCTGGTCGATCTTCTATTGGCTTTCCATTTCGTGCCTGCTGGGCACGGCTTCCGTCGCGCTGGCCCGCCGTGGCGCCGACGAGGACTGGGGCGCGCGCCTGCGCCTGGCGCGGCAACGCGCTCCGCGCCTGGTGCCGGCCGCCGCGCTCTTCGCCGCGATGGCCATCGGCAGCGGCGGCTGGTATTACTACAACGGGCACGTGCTCAACGAGTACCTTACGGCCAAGGACCGCCGCGACATCCAAGCCACTTACGAGCGGAGTTTCAAGAAGTACGAGAACATGCCGCAACCGAAGGTCATCGCGGTAGATGCCAACGTGGACATTTTCCCGGAGCGGCGCTCGTTTTCCGGCACGGGCCATTTCGTGCTGCGGAACAAGACGCCGCAGCCGATCGGCCAGATCCACATTACGAACCAATGGCAGTCCGTCTCGAAGGTACGGTTCGACCGCCCGTTCCGGGTGGTTTCGAGCAGTCCCCGCGGACTCTACACGATCTACCAACTCGACACGCCCCTGGCTCCCGCCGAAACTCTGAATCTGACCTTCGACGTCGGCGTGAACACGCGCGGATTCAAGGATGGCAACGAGCGCCCGGAACTGGCCTACTCCGGCACGTTTTTCGATAGCAGTTTTTTCCCGGCGATCGGCTACGATCCGCAGATTGAACTCGACGATCCGCGCCGCCGCCGCGAAGAGCACCTCCCCGAGCAGGAACTGCTCCCTCCGCGCGGGGACCCGGCCGGCTCCATTACGAACATTTTCACGCTGCACTCCGACTGGATTTCTTATCGCACCACGGTGAGCACGTCCGACGATCAAATCGTGCTCTCCCCGGGCTATCTGACACGCGAATGGCACGCCAACGGCCGCCACTATTTTTCATACGATATGGGCGATGTGAAGATGCTGGATTTCTTCGCTTTTGTCTCCGCGCGTTACGACGTCAAACGCGAAATGTACCAGGGTGTGGCCAATCCGATCGCGATTGAGGTCTATTACACGCCCGGGCACGCCTACGATGTCGACGATATGATCACGGCATCGAAGGAGGGACTCGGTTACTACGAAAAGTACTACAGTCCCTTCCAATACCGCCAGTACCGCATCCTGGAGTTTCCGCGCTACCGCACCTTCGCGCAGTCTTTTCCCAATACCATCCCTTTTTCCGAGGGCATCGGCTTTATCGGCCGCCTGGAGAAACCCACGGATATCGATTTCACTTACTTCGTGACGGCGCACGAACTCGGACATCAATGGTGGGCGCACCAGCTCATTGGCGGTCACGTGGAAGGCTCCAATATGTTATCCGAGACACTCGCCGAGTACTCCGCCTTGATGGTGATGCAGCGGAAGTATGGGCGCGACAACATGCACCGTTTCCTGAAGCACGAGTTGGATGGCTACCTGCGTGGACGCGCCCGCGAGATCCGCCGCGAGCGGCCGGTGGCGCTGGTGCAGAACGAGCCGTACGTCTGGTATCAAAAGGGCGGGCATGTGATGTACACGCTGGCCGACTACATCGGCGAGGAAAAACTCGACCTGGCCCTGCATAACTTCCTGATGCAGTATCGTTACGCCAATGCCAACGATAACCAATCCGGCCCGTACCCGGACACGCGCCAGTTTGTGGAAGCGTTGCGGGCGCAGACGCCGGCGGAGCTGCAGTATTACATCACGGACGCTTTCGAGAATATCGTGCTTTACGACAACAAGGCTGTCTCGGCAACCGTGACGCCCACGGCGGACCATAAGTATAAAGTCACGCTTAAAGTGCAAGTGCGCAAGCTGCGGTCCGACGGCAGCGGCAATGAGTCGCCCCTGCCCCTGCACGACCTGGTCGATATCGGCGTGTTTAATGGTAAGAAGGATGAAGAGAAGCCGCTGTATTTGAAAAAGACGTGGCTCACCGAGCCCAGCCAGACTTTTGAGATTGTGGTGGACCAGATGCCTACCCGGGCAGGGATCGATCCATATAACAAGTTGATCGACCGGAATTCAGACGACAATTTGATGGATGTGAGTAAGCCTTGAGGGCCTTGGAGGCCGGAAGGAGCACACTTTGAGCACGCAGCGGGGACACGAGTTGACAAGATTGATGCGCCCGATGTACGCGCGGCAATGGCTGCTGGGGCCCACGCCCCGGCATACGATCCCCGAGGACGGCATGCCGCCGGGCACCGCCTATCAACTGATTCACGACGAGCTGATCCTGGACGGCAGTTCGCGATTTAACCTGGCCACGTTCTGCGGCACCTGGATGGAGCCGGAGGCCCGGCATTTGATGTCGGAAACGTTCGACAAGAACATGATCGACAAGGACGAATACCCGCAGACGGCCGAACTCGAAATGCGCTGCGTACATATGCTGGCCGACTTGTGGCATTCCCCCGATCCAGCCGGCACGCTGGGCACTTCCACCATCGGATCGAGCGAGGCGTGCATGCTGGGCGGCCTGGCGCTGAAGTGGCGCTGGCGCGAAAAGATGCGCAAGCTGGGAAAACCCGCGGATCGGCCGATCCTGGTGCTGGGCACCAACACGCAGGTCTGCTGGCACAAGTTCATACGCTATTGGGACGTGGAAGAGAGGCCGGTGCCGCTCGAAGGCAATCACTACGTCACCGATCCGGAGCGCGCGGCGGCGGCCTGCGACGAGAATACCATCGGCGTGGTCAGCGTGCTGGGCAGCACTTTCACCGGGGAATATGAGAACGTCGCGGCGTTAAGCGCGGCGCTCGACCGATTGCAGGAGAGAACCGGGCTGGACATTCCCATACATGTGGATGGCGCGAGCGGCGCATTTGTGGCGCCGTTCATCCAGCCGGACCTGGTGTGGGACTTTCGGCTGCCGCGCGTGAAATCCATCAACACTTCCGGACACAAGTACGGATTGGTTTTCCCGGGCGTGGGGTGGATCGTGTGGCGGGAGGAGGCCGATCTGCATCCCGACCTGATCTTCAAAGTGGATTATCTGGGCGGCAGCATGCCGACGCTGGCCATTAACTTTTCGCGGCCGGCGAGCCAGATCGTGGCGCAGTATTACAACCTGATCCGGCTAGGCAAATCGGGGTACCGGGCGATTCACCAGGCTTGTCAGGATGTGGCGGTGAACCTGGCGGCTCAGATCGGCGAATTGGGTCCGTTCGAGATTCTTAGCGTGGGCCGCGATCTGCCGGTGTTCGCGTGGGCACTGAAAGGCACCGCGCACTGGTCACTCTACGATCTGGCGGACAGGCTGCGCGATCGCGGATGGCAGGTACCCGCATATCGGATGCCGGCCAACCGGGAGGACCTGGTGGTGCAGCGCATCGTAGTACGCAACGGATTCACACACGATCTGGCCGGCATGCTGATGCGGGATATCCGGCGGCACCTGGACTGGTTCGCTACGCAGCCCGGGTTGAAGGCTACGGCGGACGGCGTGGGCTTCCATCATTGAGATTTGGACTTATCTCGTGATGACTGGCCGCCGGCCCGTGGCGCACGCTTCAGCGGGCGCCTCCGCGGATGCGGGTGAAACAGCGGCGAGACCCCCGGCGGGGCACCGTCGAAAACTCACCGTGGGGCGGGCAATCATGCCCGCAGCCGCCTTTTCAGGCGGCTAAGCCGGCTGGAAAGCCGCCCCCAGGCGGGACCCCGGGCCAAGATTGGCCGCCCCACTCTTGGTCTTCGTCATCTTTGCGGCTCCGAAAACAATCGCTAACTTATTGAGCGCCAATGGGGTCTCAGAGTAGCGTGCCGGCGGGACTTTTAATTAAGTCCCGCTGTTTGACATCATCCGCTGGCGATTGACGATCAAAGCCTATCTGGGTAAATCTATTGGTGCTGGGTTCCGGGTGGTGGGTTGCCGGTGGTGGATTGCGGGTTCCAGATGGTTGGTTATGCGGGGCTGGGCGGTGTTTTGGGGACAGATTGGGCGGACTACTTGGGGTCGTTTGCCAGATTGTCAAAGAGCAGGGGGGCAGGTGTCTAACGGGTATCCTGGGAGACCGGGGAACACGATAGCGGCTGGGCGCCCGGGGCGCCGGACATCACGTATGCGGGCGGCGGAGCGGGCCGGTGGGCGGGAGTTGTGACGGCGGGCTCGGTGTGCACCGGCTGCACAGGCTCAGGCTGAGTGACCTCAGGCTGAGTGCACTCAGGCTGGGTGCGGGCGCGGCGCTCGTTTTGTAGCTGGTTCAGTTCGCGCATGGCGGTGCTGAAAGAACGCTCCAGGCGGGCGCGCTGGGCCGAGACGCGATCGAGCAGGGCGAATTGTCTTGCGCCCGGCTCGGCGGCGGTGAAGATCCTCTCTTCAATGCAATCCGTGCGCATGAGCAGCCAATGGGCTACGGCCATACGTTCCAGCAGGATTCTTTCGGTGGGGGCTTGTGGCTGCCACTCGGATTCGAGCACATCGCAGAGTTGCTGGTAAGCGGCCTCGTCTTCGTTGAAGAGGACGACGATGCGCGCGCGGAGTCCGAAGGTGAGGGCGTTGCAGCGGACGGCGGCCTTGCCCTCGGGGGAGACCGGGCCGGTGGAGTGTTGCGCGTTCTCGCGGTTGGCTTGGTGCTGTTTGCGGGAAATCAGCATGGGTTATTCCTTGCGGTTGGATTTGGGGATGGGATGACGTGTCCATACCCGATTTCATTTTAGGGCCGAGGTTGATGTGGAACGGGGGTATGTGGAGGGTGGGGAGTTAGTAAGCAGTGTGGGTGCAGTTAGATGGGGGCGCGATTTTTATTTTGTAGATTGGTGACCGCTGCATGATCGCAACGCGCGCGCGGCCGTTCACTGCCGCGCTAGCTCATACAGGACGCCTGCCCCTGCACGCAGTGGTCCCGTACCGGGTTCCTCCTTGTCCAAGGATTACCCCTGGATAGCCGCCGCCGGCAAAACGTTAGGCACGGTCTCGTTCCTGGACTGGCCGACCTTATGGACGACGCCGCACGAGTGTTGAAGTTGCACCCGGTCCCGCCGCCCGTCGTCGCAGTCCCGTACAGATTGCCGATTCGCATGGGATACTCCTTTTACGCCGCGCCGGCTCGTCGGCCGCTGGCGATATGCTATCGCGCGGTCGGCTTGGAGTCTGTTCGAGTTTCCCTGGGAACCGGGCGTGCCTGGCCGGTGTCGAATGATGTGTGATTGCACCCGAGTTTCCGGCAGCGCGCAAACGGGGTGAAAGGCCGGCTGAAGCGGGACTTAAAAGTCCCGCCGGCACGCGTGCGCCACAAAATCATGAGGCTCGAACTGCGCAACGTCTCGAAGCGCTTCCCTGGCGTCCTCGCCGTGGATGACGTCAGCTTCACGGCCCCGGCGGGGGAAATCACCGGCTATCTGGGGCCGAACGGCTCGGGGAAATCCACGACCATGAAAATGATCGCCGGGCTGATCGAGATCGGGTCGGGCGAGATTCTTTTCGGGGGCGAGCCGATCCGCCGCGACCCGATCGCGCACAAGCAGCGCATGGGCTACGTGCCCGAGGAGCCGCACCTCTACGCGCACCTCAGCGGCCTGGAATACCTGGTGATGGTCGGCCAACTGCGCGGCCTGCCGGGGAAGCGCACGGCGGAACGCATCGACGGGCTGCTGCGGCTGCTGTCGCTGCACGCGGACCGGCACTCGCCCATTTCGTCGTATTCGAAGGGCATGCGGCAGAAGATTCTGCTGGCGGCGGCGCTGCTGCACGATCCGGATCTGCTGCTGGACGAGCCGTTTTCCGGGCTGGACGTTTCCTCCGCGCTGGTGCTGCGCAACCTGGTGCAGGAGCTGGCGGCGCGCGGCAAGGTGATCCTTTTCAGCTCCCATGAACTAGAAACCGTCGAGCGGGTCTCATCGCGCGTGGTGATTCTGCACCGCGGCAAGGTGGTGGCCGACGATTCCATCGCGCATCTGCGGGTGCTGCGCTCGGCGGCCACGCTGGAGGACGTTTTCTCGCAACTCGCGGTGGAGCAGGACAGCGCGGCTATTTCGCGCGAAATCGCCGATTTGATCCGGGCATGAGGCGCCAGCGGTGAAGAGAGTTCAATTCCGGGTGCTGTACCGCGAGTTTCTTTTCCGGATCGTGGATCTGGAACTGCTTTCCGCGCATGCGGAAGGCGATAGCCGCACGTTGTTGGGCCAGTTCGCGTCGCTGCTGATCTTCTTTAGCGTGATTCTGGCGCTGGGGGCGGGTCTGTTCGCCGCCAACGTGAAGGACGGCCGGCTACCTCCGGTGATGTACCTGATCGGCGCGTGGACGATGGAGCACTTCCTGATCGCCACGACGATGCTGGCGGTGGGTCTGTTCGCGGTGCTGAGTTGGGAATCGACTTTTCCGGACCGCCGCGATGTGCTGGTGCTGGGCGCTCTTCCGGTGCGGGCGCGGACGCTGTTTCTGGCGAAAGTCGCGGCGGTAGCCAGCGCGCTGGGTGTGACGCTGGCGGCTTTGCACGTGCTGGCGGGCATCGCGTGGCCGCTGGCGCTGGCGGAATTCGATGCCGAGCCCGGTCCCGCCCTGGTGTTCGATGCGCCACTCCCGCCAGTCCGCGCAGCCGATTTCCCGGCGGTGATGAACCGGGATATCGTGCCCATGCTGCGGCGGCTGGACCTGGCGGCCGCGGACGGGGGCGCGGGCATCGTCATCGGGTATCCGAGCACGGGGTAAGGCGGGTGATGACGTACGGCGCCGCGAAACCCGATTCGCTTTTCGAGATCGGCTCGATCAGCAAGACGTTTACGGGCTTGCTGCTGGCGCAGATGGCGGTCGCAGGGAAATTGGATCTGCGCGATCCCGTACGCGATCTGCTGCCCCCGGGCGCCGCCGCGGCTCCCACCGGTTTCGAGATCACGCTGCTCGATCTGGCTACGCACCATTCCGGGCTGCCGCGGATGCCGGATAACGCGGGTCCGGGCAACCAACGCGAGACCTACACGAACTATCGCGCTGCCGATCTTTACGATTTCATCAAGCGGCACGGCGTGGGAAAGCCAAGCGATCCCCAATTCGTTTACAGCAATATCGGCTTCGCCGTGCTGGGCGCCGCGCTGGCGAATTGCGCGCGAACCGGCTATGCGGAGTTATTGCGGCAGGACATTACCGGCCCGCTGGGAATGAAGGATACGGTCGTTTCGCTCACCCCGGAACAACTTGGCCGCCTGATGCAAGGCTATGACGGACAGCGGCGCCGCACGCCGCGGTGGGATCTGGACGCGTTCGCCAGCGCCGGCGGCATTCGCTCCAGCGCAGGCGACATGCTGACCTATCTGGAAGCGCAATTGCATCCCGAAAGGACGCCATTCCGCGCCGCGTTGGTGGAAGCTCAGCGGGTTCGCGCCCAGATCGCAGGGGAAGTGGGCATCGCGCTGGCCTGGAATTACAACGGCACTACCGGTGTCTACGCGCATAACGGCGGCACGGGCGGCTTCACCAGCTACGCCTCTTTCAACCCGCGCCGCGACACCGCCGCCGTGGTTTTGCTGAACGCGGCGCCCACCGCGTTTCCCTTCATGGAGTTCCTGGGTGAGCATGTCGGGCAGCGTCTTTCGGGGGAAGCAGCTTTATCGCTGGCGCCCGTTTCGGTCCCGGCCGCCGGCCCTATCCGCTCCTTTTTGGCTTACTGGATTACGATGTTGGCGGCCGGCGTATTCACTTTTTGCTGCGTGCTGGGCTTGCAGGGATTTGCCGCGCAGGTGCTTCCGCGGCGGTGGTTCCTGCGCGCCTCGGCGTTTCTGCAACTGGCGGTCTTCTGTCTGCTGGTGTGCGGCTATTTTTTGCAGCGATCGCCGGTTACGGTGCTGGTGGCCGGTCCACAGAAGCCGTGGGTGTCATGGATTCCATCGTATTGGTTCGTGGGCATGTATCAACAGTTGAGCGGCTCGCTGCATCCGGCCCTGGCGCCCTTCGCGCGGCGCGCGTGGATCGGATTGATTGCCGCGCTGGGCGCCACCGCCATCGCTTATGCGGCCTCGTATCGCCGCACGCTGCGCAAGATCGTGGAGGAGCCCGATATCTCACCCGGTTACAGGCACGCATGGCTGCCGCGGTTCGGCGGGACATTTGAAACCGCCATCGCGCAGTTCAGCATTCGCAGCTTGCTGCGCAGCCGCCAGCACCGCATGATTTTCGCTTTTTACCTGGGGATCGCGCTGGCATTCGCCATCCTGTTACTGAATGCGCCGCTGGATATCTCGGGTCCCGTGCAGGGGGATCAATGGCATCAGCCATCCGTGCCATTGCTCGCCTCGACCATCCTGGTGATGGGATTCTGGGTGGCCGGGGCGCGGGTGGTCTTCTCGTTGCCGCTCGATCTGCGCGCGAATTGGATCTTCCAGGTGATGCCGTTCCGTGCCGGACCGCAGTGCCTGACCGCCCGCCGGCGCGCGCTCCTGGCCGTGTCGGTGGCGCCAGCATGGATCCTCTCGGCTGCCGCGATCATCCCGCTCTGGCCGTGGCGGGCCGCCGCCGCGCATTTGGCTGTGCTGGCTTTGTTCGGGATTTTTCTGGCGGAGTTTTCTCTTGGCGGGGTGCAGAAGATTCCCTTCGCTTGTTCGTACTTGCCGGGACGATCGCATGTACATGTCACTTTTCTGCTTTGGACCTATATGATCCTGGCGGGGATTCTGGCGTGCGCGACGGGCGAGCGCGCGGCGCTGGAACATCCCGCGGCCACGGCCGCACTGCTGGCGGGCCTGGGGATCGCCGCCCTTTTTGCGGTTCTGCGGAACAACTGGCTGGCGCGCCCGAGCCAGGCGGAACTGCGCTACGAAGAGGTACCGGCCGGCCAGTTGGTGAGCCTGGAGCTGTCTTGAGACCAGAGCCGGCTGAACGCCGGGTTACGGCGGACTGAATGAAGTCCGCCGCGTGGCGAGCTTACGCTCGCCAAAGATCGGGTCTGGAGACCCTCTGCAGGCGTAGACGCCCGCCCCACCAAATGTCCAAACTCCAGACGGCGGACTGAAGTCCGCCGCGGCACGCTGAAGCGTGCGCCACGGGCTGCGGAGCCGGCTGAAAGCCGGCTGCGGGCATGATTGCCCGCCCTCCGTCGGCAGACCCGCTATCCTAAGATTTGCCAGACGGCTCCTACCTCTATTGCGACGTCAGCCTGCCGGTACCGCTCGATCAGCCATTCACTTATGCGCTGCCGGAGACGCTGCGGCATCGCGTGAAGGCGGGCTGCCGGGTACTGGTGCCGTTCGGCAGCCGCAAGCTAACCGGCGTGGTGCTGGCCTGCCACGACGCTACGCCCGACGTGCCCACGCGCGAGGCGCTGCGGCTGATCGACGCGGAGCCGGTGCTGGATGCGGAGTTGCTCGCGCTGGGCAAGTGGATCGCGGGTTATTATTGCGCGCCGCTGGGCGAGGTGCTGCGCGGCATGCTACCGCTGGCTTCGGAGATCCGGCGGGGTAAAGTCTACTCGCTGACCGACGCCGGCCGGGACGCCGCCCGCCAGCTTCTATTCGATTCGTCGCCGGGCTGCGGGCGCTGGAGCGCAAGCGATTCGTGATGGTGGAGCAGGTGCAGACGGAGCGGGATCCGCTGCGCGCGCCTTCCGAGCGCTTGCGCGTGGAGCCTACCGGCACGGCGCCCGTGGGCAAACTCGGCAAGCCGGAGCGGGAGTTGCTGGCGTTCCTGGAACTGCATCCGGGCTCGCACAATTTGAAAGATCTGGAAGCCATGGTGCGGGACGCCAGCCCGGCGGCGCGCGCGCTGGCGCGCAAGAAACTGGTGTGGCTGCGCACGGAGCCGATGGCCATCAATGCCGCGCCGGTGCGCGCGCCGCACATGCTGAACCCGGCGCAGGCCGGTGCGTTCGAGCGGATCGGCGCGGCCATCCAGGCGCACGAATTCCATACGTTCCTGCTGCATGGGGTGACCGGATCGGGCAAGACGGAAGTTTATCTGAACGCCATCGATGCGGCGCTCGAGTGCGGGCGCAGCGCGCTGCTGCTGGTACCGGAGATCGCCCTGACGCCCGCCGTCGCCGGCCAGTTCTTCAGCCGCTTCGGGGATCGGGTAGCCATTCTGCACAGCGCGTTCAGCGATTCGGAGCGGTCGGACCAATGGCGGCGGATCCGCGCCGGCACGGCTTCGGTGGTGGTAGGGACGCGCTCGGGCGTGTTTGCGCCCATGCGCAACCTGGGCCTGATCGTGGTGGACGAGGAGCACGACCAGAGTTATAAGCAGGAAGAAACGCCGCGGTACAACGGGCGCGACGTGGCGATTGTACGGGCGCAGGCGGCGCGCGCGTGCGTGGTGCTGGGGTCCGCGACGCCAAGCCTGGAGAGCCGGTATAACGCGGAGCGCGGCAAATATACCCTGCTCGAATTGCCCGGGCGCGTGGAAGCGCGGCCGATGCCGCAAGTGGAACTGGTGGATATGCGCACGGAGTTTCTGGAGACGCGCAAGCAGGCGACGTTCTCGCGGCGGCTGATCGAAGCGGTGGCGCATCGGGTGGAGAACGGGGAGCAGACCATCATCCTGCTGAACCGCCGCGGTTTTTCGAGCTTCGTGGCCTGCCGGTCGTGCGGCGAGCGGGTGCAATGCATGAACTGCTCGGTGACCCTCACGTTTCATCGCCGCGACCGGCGCCTGCTTTGCCATTACTGCAACTACGCCGAGCGCGTGCCTACGCACTGCCCGAAGTGCCAGAGCGAGCACATCTACTTCATCGGGGTGGGGTCGGAGAAGGTGGAGGAGGAGTTGCACCGGGAGTTCCCGGCGGCGCGGATCGCGCGGCTGGATCGCGATACGGCCAGCGCCAAGCGGCAATACGAGGCCATCCTGCAGGGCTTCCGGGAGGGATCGTACGACATTTTGGTGGGCACCCAGATGATTGCCAAGGGACACGATATTCCAAACGTCACGCTGGTGGGAGTGGTGTCGGCCGATGTGGGGCTGGGGCTGCCGGACTTTCGGGCCGCCGAGCGCACGTTTCAACTACTGACGCAGGTGGCGGGGCGGGCGGGACGCGGCAGTTTGCCGGGCATCGTTTTGATCCAGACGATCAATCCGGACCACTATGCGGTGCGTATGGCGGCGGCGCAGGATTACCAGACTTTCTATGAGAAGGAATTGCAGTTCCGGCGCATGATGCACTATCCGCCGTTCAGCGCGATGGCGAATATCCTGGTGCGCAGCGAGCAGCAGGAGCAGGCCATGCGGCTGAGCACGGAGTTGGGACATTTTCTGACGCCGGCGCCGGAGAAGATCAAGATCATGGGGCCGGCGGAGGCGCCGGTGACGCGGCTGAAGAGCGAATACCGGTATCAGTTTCTGATCAAGGCCGCCAGCCGGACGGCGCTGAACGAGTTGTTGCGGCGGGCGCAGACGTTTGCGCGGGAGAGTAAGTGGAGCGCGACGGCGCTGGTGATCGATGTGGACCCGTTGACGCTGCTTTGAGGCCAGGCATTTCTCGCAAAGGCGCAAAGGTGAACGCAAAGGACGCAAGAGCGCAGCCAGGAAGGTCACACGTCGCTTCGCTGGAGGAGCGTTCCAGAGCTTGGGCGCGCTAAACCTCGGGGGTGGGATGCCAGATCACGCGGTCAGGCAGCAGCGCGCATGCCGGGCAAGGAGTTCGGCCAATCTTTCCCAGATCGCCTTGTCCGCCGCCGATTCGCCCTGATGCCGCCGCGGAAAGCCGACAATCAGTGCGTGATCGGGATCCTCTTCAATCGGGTCAGGAGCCACGTCGAGTCGATATCCGTTTGCGGATATCTCGCGGACATGGCCAACGTGAAGAGTAACCCCCTCATTGTGCGGTCTGAACTGGCGAAGTTTTGCCAGCGTACCCACACCTACCAGACTGACCGACAGGCCGTCATTACCTTGACCCTTGGCACGCGGGATGAAAGCACTCTTCCTGACCTGGACAGGAGCCGAACGCCTGAGGCACTCAGGATCAACACCCCTGGCTATTATCCCTTGGCATGCGACAGATTGCGGGCTCATGCCGCTTGGACGCGCTTGGGCGACCTATTGTCAAGAGCCCAGTTGATCCATATTAAAGCGCACTCTGGACTCGGGCGTTCCTCAATGCCATAGTTGTCGTCGCCTGAATGGTACAGATAAGGAGCCTCATCTTGGATCGAAGGGAAAACGAGCTCCACATTTCTGCCTTCGCGGGCCCAAAGCAATCGAATCGCGCCATCCGGATCTGAATAAACGTCGGTGGCGGCGACATGGAAATTCAGCCCCTTCAGGCTGACGAGCATCTGATGCGTTTGCACGTGTGCCCGTTCAGCGGGCCGCACACTCCCGGAGGCCCCGTCGTCGGGAGGGTCCATGAGGCGAGTGACGGCGGAGCCGGTTTCACCAAGAAGCCAATTCCGAATGGGCGGCTCCAGGAATCGCAAGTCGGGAGGATAGCAGACACGAGTACGGCCGGCCATTTGGCGCATGGTGTCCGGAAGCATGAGGAAAGCAGCCGCACGCACCCTTGTCTCGGCAAGGGCTTGGCGCGCAGGGGCTCGCCGGGCACGCCTTTTCGTCACGCTACGGTGCTTTGGGCGTTTCGATTGCCCCATCTCGTATTAGTCCCTCAGCTTTGAGCTGGCCACGCAGAAGGGTCATGCGGCCGGCAAGTTCATCAAACGTGGCCGGGCTCATCACAAACCGATCATAGATTGCCACGGTAGCTTGTCCGATATCTGGCTTCAATGCCCCGAGGTCCTCGACGGTCACAAGGCCCATATCCACGTATACGTCACTACCAAGGCGCCAAACATTAACGTAGTTCACGAAAGTGGGGACCTGAAAATTCCGGATCTCGTCGGCTTCGATGTCAACGACCCTGACTTTCAACCCAGGGGGCCCAGTTTGAGCATCTTCTGGCATCAGGCGTTCTCCGAGCGGTGCACCTCAGTCATCATAACCGAAACACCAAGACCAAAGAATGAGCCGCCGGTCACACGTCGCACAGCTTGGCGGCCTCTGCGAGCGAGGTCATGGGGTCGCGGGTGGGCACGAATTCGTGCGCGAAATAGCCGTTATAGCCCGTGGCGACGATGGCTTCCGCCACGGCCCGCCACTGCAGCTCCTGCGTGCCATCCAGCTCGTGCCGTCCGGGGACTCCTCCGGTGTGGAAGTGCGCGATGTACTGGATATTCTGGCGGATGGTGCGGATGATGTCGCCTTCCATGATCTGCATGTGATAAATGTCATAGAGCAGTTTCACGCGCGGCGAATCCACTCTTTTTATAAGCTCGACGCCCCAGACGGTGTGGTCGCACTGGTAGTCGTGGTGGTCGATCTTGCTGTTGAGCAGTTCGACGCAGACAGTCACGCCCTGGTCTTCGGCGAGCTTCTTGACGCGGTTGAGGCCGATCGTGCAATTGTCGAGGCCTTCGGCATCCTGCTGGCCGCGGCGGTTGCCGGAAAACGTGATCACGTTGGGCACCTTGGCGGCGGCCGCGCGGGGGATATTCTCTTCCATTTCGCGCACCAGGCGGTCGTGGTTTTCCTTGCGGTTGAAGCCGTCGGCGATAGTGCCGGCGCCGGGCGTCATGGCCGGTACCAGCCCGTATTTTTGCACGGTGGGCCACTCTTTGTAATCGATTAGGTCGATGCCCTGGAGTCCGATGCGCGCGCCTTC
>JBEKIM010000082.1:0-18855 GCA_050011755.1 Bryobacteraceae bacterium
CACGGTGTTGGTGGCCGTACTTACCACCGAGAAGGTGTTGGACAAGCGAATAAGCGTGTAAAGCAATTGCGGCTTCGGATTGATGGCCAGGCCCCGCGGACCGCGCTTGGTATCGGAGTTCACCCTGGAGCCGGTGGCCTGCGGGTTAATCTCGACGATCGCCAGAATCTGGCCGTTGGCTGCGACCTTCGCAACCCGGTCGGTGCCGAAAGCCGCCACCCAAAACCACTTCCCGTTGGGATTGAAAACCAGGGCGGCCGGCTGGGATAAGGCGGTCGAAAGCGCCGCCGGATTGGGCAGCATCGTATAGTCGACACCCGGATTCAAGTCATAGGCAGTCACCCTTCCCGAGGGTTGAATCTCGGTCACCTGACTATCGATCCAATGCCCGCGCAGGTTAGGCTGAAAATTAATCAAGTTCCGCGCGTTGGTGTTGGAGACGAAGAGATTGCCGGTGGTAGGTTGGACCGCAATCCCCAGGTTGATGGTTCCCACGCCCGAAAAATAACCGGATACGGAAAGCGAACTGGTATTGATCACGGCCACATCGTGGTCCGGCATCGTGTACTTGATGAACCACGACCAGGTCGGATCGGAGAAGTCGATGATTAAACCCACGTGCGGTGCCGGCGGCAAGGCCGGGTTGGTGGGAGGAGGCTGCGGCGGAGCGATGTTGTCGGGCAGAATCGTGCTTTGATTGCCCGATAAGGCGAAGGCTGCGTAGACCCTCGATCCATCGCCGCTCACCGCCAGCGCGCGCGGATTTTCGCCTTTCACCGGGATCGATTGAACCAGTTGGTGCGTCGCAATGCTGTAAACATTAATCAGATTGCTGCGCGCCACACTGACAAATGCGTTGCCCCCGGCAAATACGACATCGGATGGCTCGGCCTTGCAATTAATGGTATCGGTGACGATGCCTTGAGAAACTGAAACCACGCTCACACTGTTGGATATCTGATTCACTACCCAGGCTTCGTTGTTATTGGTGGGATTCACATTCACCGAAACCGGTTCGATGCCGACGGGGATCTCCGCAATCAGCGCAGGAGCGGCGGGGTTCGTCAGATCGAAAACGGAAAGTTGGCTGTCCGGAGTATTCAGCGCGTAGAGACGAGTGCCATCCGCCGAAATGCGGATCGGATTCGTCTGGGCGCCCTCGAAGTTGACGAACTCGGATGGCGGCACTTGCGCGGCCAACCGCCCCCCCGCGGCCACCATGACCGCTAATACGTACATTCTTGCTTTTCTCATGAAATCCCTTTCCTCTGCTGTGCCTGGCGGCAAAGACTACTTGGATCCCCTCTTGGCGGCCAGCGCGCGGCGCGCGTCGCCGTTCGGAATTCCATCCAGGTTCGTGTCGAGACCCAGACGAACTCCGGAGCCAGGCGGTACTCCCATTATCGTCAAAGTGTCCCCATTCTGAATGAATGTGGTGAGTTGCGCTTGCGTAAACGGACCTAACCCGGTGGTGTCGGTCTGGTAATTGTTGCTCACCGGCTGATACAGCAGACCATGGATTTGTCCCTGAATGGTGCCGTTAGCGATCAAGTCGATATTGGCGGGGCTGGTCGCGGCCTGGCTCTGCAAAGTGCTCCAATCGCTTTGCGCCGGCGCCGTATTGACGCTGGCGGCGGTGAGCGTGCGCGAATAACCTACGGCCGGCGCGGTCCCGGTGTCGAAGCACAACATGTATGCGTCCAGATCCGCTTTCGTGGAAGGATCGTTTTGAATGGGAACGAAGGGCTCGCCCCCGAGAAATTGGAAGATTCCCGGTTGGGTTCCGTCGCTCGTGAAACCAAACCCGTCAACGCTGACCGCGCCGGCCGTAAAGTTGACGTTGGTCTTGGTGTACATATTGCGCAACTGGGAGTGCTTCATCGGTTGGCCGCTCGGTTGCGTGCTGGCGGCATCGATCCGGCCGTTGGTCCCGGCGGGAATCGTGTGACAGAAGATGCAGGTCTGGTGAGCCGTACCGGTGATCTCGTTAGTAAAGATGTTCAAACCGTTCGATGGATTGCCCGGTTGGGAATAATCCGGCAATGCCAGTGTGGTGGGCAGCGTTCTGTCCAGGTTCTCGTTGGGATTCGGCTGGTAGGCGATGGTGTTGATGAAATTTGTGAAAGCCGCCATGTCCGCCGCGGAGATTTGCGGGCCGCCCAACAGGCTGGCAAAGGCGCCGTTGAAGGCCGCGAAGTTCGGCTGGTCGCCTCTCCAGTGATACGGTTCCGTGTTCGCCAGCCCGCGCAGCGTTTGCGTGGTCATGGGCCCTTTCATGGGGTGAAACGGAATCGTCTCGGTGTCTTGCTCCAGGTACGTCATGTTACCGTCCGGATTGCCCAGGTTCCATGCCAGCAGATCCATTTCCGCGTCTATGTGGCACGATGCGCAGGAGCCTGTTCCATTACCGGAAAGCTTGTGGTCGTATAGAAATCCGCGTCCGTTGCGAACCACCACCGGGGTGGGATCGAACGAACCCGTGGGAATTTCCGCGGTCACGCTATTGCTGGCGAGATTGACGATAGAGATGGTGTTGTAGATCCGATTCAGCACATAGAGCACGTGCGCGGATGCGTTCAACGCCAGGCCCCGCGGTCCCCGTTTCGTGACCGGATTCACGGTAGCCCCGGTGGCTTGCGGATCGATCTCGATGAAATTGGTTACGGTCCCGGTCGTGGTGTCGAGAATGCCCACGCGATCGGTCCCGAAAGCGGCTATATAAAGGTAGCGGCCGGTGGGTTCGAAGACGATCGACGCAGGCATGGCCAGCGCGCTCGCCAGAGCCGCGGGATTGGGCAGTTGCGCATAGTTGATTCCCGGATTGAGGTTCCAGATCTGCGTCTTCCCGCTGCTGGGATTGACTTGCGTGATCTGGTGGTTGACGATATGGCCGTTCAGGGCCGTCTCGAACATCACTAAGTTCAGCGCGTCGGTATTGGCCACATACAAATTGCCCGACACCGGATTCACGGTCAGCCCCAGGTTGATCGTCCCCAGATGCGGGTAGTATTTGGTGACCGCCAGGCTGGAGGTGCTGATGGCCGCGACGTCGTTATCCGGCACGGTGTATGTGATCCTCCTCTTCCAGGCAGGATCGGTGGCCGCCACGATGAGCGAGACTTGCGGAGCCGGCGGCAAGGCCGGATTGACGGGCGGCGGGGGCGGCGGCGCGATCTCATACGGAATGATCGTGGTTTGATTGCCGGAAAGGGCGAAAGCTACATAAACCGTACTCCCGTCCGGGCTCACCGCCAGCGCGCGCGGTTCTTCGCCGGTGAGCGGGATAGACTGTACCAACGCATGCGTGGAAGCATTATAGACGTTGATCAGATTGCCGCGGGCCACGCTGACGAAGGCCAGGTTATTGGCGAAAACCACATCCGACGGTTCACTCTTGGCGTAAAGCGTGTCAGTCACAATTCCCTTGGAAACCGAGACTACGCTGACGCTGTTGGAGATCTGATTCACTACCCAGGCTTCGTCGTTTCCAGAGACATACGGATTAATATTGACCGAAACCGGTTCGATGCCCACGGGAATTTCCGCGATTAGCGCCGGGCTCGCCGGCTGCGCCAAATTGAAGGCGGATACCGTGCCATTCGGCGTGTTCACCGCAAGAAGGCGCGTTCCGTCACTTGAAATGCGAATGGGATTGGTCTGTGCCCCTTCAAAGTTCACGAACGCGGATGGGGGTACCTGCGCTTGTAATAACACGGGAATCAAGAGCGCTGGCGCTCCGATTATCCGCGAAAAACCGATTGCCATTACTGCCCTCCGTCCCCGGCGATCCTCAATCGTATAGAAGTATACCCTGGAAGCTACACCATGTCTATTAGGCGGACCACCATTGGGCCAGGAAGCGGTACTGGACTAGCGGACGGTTACTTCCGTAACTTTTGTTAACCGTTGGCGCGGGCGGCCATCGTTACAGTGCGCGGCTGGACGCCGGCTTTGGCGAGTATGGCGTAAACCACGAACCCCGTCACGAAGCTGTAAACAACGGCAGGTTGTGCATACGTTTTCAGCGCGCCGGAAATCGGCAGGAACGGCAGGATCCCGACTAGAAAGCCCAGCGCCCAGGCCAGATATCCGGCCCAGTTGACGCCTTCGCGGGGGCCCGCCCAGCGCTTGCCCGAGAGCAGATAGTCCGCCGCCATGGCTCCGCAGATGGGACCAAACGATGCGCCCACGATGGTGAAGAAGCCGACCAGGTTTTCAGCCACGCCGGTGACCGCAAGCACGATGGATACGGTGACGCCCGCCATCGTGGAAGAGATCCTGGGTACGCCCGGAATCATGGTCGAGAAACTATTGCCCGCAATGAAAGCGCAGAAGCACGCAGGCGCGACGGAAGCCAGGGTGAACAGCAGGAACATGGCGGTGGCGAGCACGCCGCCGATGGATCGAATCACATCGTCGTATCCCAGCCCCGGCAGTTTATACAGGGTGCTGGCGCCGGCCACCGAGAGGAGCGGCAATCCCGCGGCGAAAATGATGGCAAGCGTAATGCCCGTCAACCCGCCCAGGCGCACATCCTTTTCATTACGGCTGTTCATTCCGAAGTCCGCCCCGGCGGCGCCCGCCGTAGCGAAGAACCCGATAATGATCTGCACCAGCACGGTGAAGGCCACGAACGGCTGCGGATCGGACGGAACGAATTGCGCGATGCCCGGGCTGGTCCGGAAGAACACAAGCAGCACCATAAAGGCGGGAATCACGATCAGGTAGCGCGAAAGCTTGGCTACATATTGAATCCCCATCACGCCGATGTAGGCCATCCCGTAGCCCCACAGGATGCCGATGACGATGAAGGGCAGGCTCCCCGGGCCGGCCTTGGAACCTACCGTGTTCAGGATGAACCGGGTCGAAATGGCCGTATTCACCGCAAACCAGCCGACCTGCAGCAATCCCATCAGCAGGCCGGGCATCACGTAGCCGCCCGCGGTGCCGAAAGTGGAACTGCCCACCACATACAATGGAAACCCCGTCCGCATTCCCAACATAGCGGGGGCGTAATAGAAAAGCGCGTAGCTGAGCAGTCCGGCGACTACGATGGCGGCCATGCAAAGGCCCAATCCGGCATGCGCGATGGTGCCTTTGGCGATCGAGAGATAGAAAGCGATCCAAAGAAAAATGCCCGCATAGCTGGGCGCGGTATTGGCGTACCAAGGTCCGCGATTGGCCGGCGCATTCGGTACGGCTTTGGAAATGTAGTCGGGCAGCATGGCCCCTCCTGTGGTGAAGCGCCAGTATACTACGCAGCGGCTAAGGCAGGTTGTGGGTCACCCATAACCTGTCACCGGTCCCTTACAGCCACTCGCCGGCCCGCTGCCGGATCTCCAGGCAGCCTCTTCCCGTCGGCAGCACCTTGCCGGGGTTCAGCCGGTTCTCAGGGTCGAAAAGGCGCTTAAACGCGCCCATCGTCTCCAGCGTTTCAGGTTTGAATTGCCGATCCATCATCTCGTTCTTTTCCATTCCCACACCGTGCTCACCGGTGATCGACCCGCCCACGCTGAGGCAGAATTCCAGGATCTCGGCACCGGCCGCCCTGGCTTTATCCAGATCGCCCGGCTTGCGGGCGTCGAACAAAATGATGGGATGCAGATTGCCGTCGCCCGCATGAAAGATATTGCTGATGGTCAGTCCGTACTTGCTGCCCACCGCCGCGATCGCCTCGAGAGCGGGCGCAATCTGGGTGCGGGGCACCACGCCATCCTGCACATAGTAGAACGGGCTGACGCGGCCCACGGCGCCAAAAGCGTTCTTGCGGCCCTTCCATAGCAGTTCGCGCTCCTCGGCGGTTTTAGCTACGCGAACTTCGCTGGCGCGGCAGGCCTGGCACGCCTCCCGGATTTGGCCGACCTGCTCCTCGACATTCTCGCGCAGGCCCTCCAACTCGATCAGCAGCACGGCCGCGGCATTCATCGGAAAACCCGCGTGCGTTGCCTCTTCCACCATGCGCAGCATCACGCCATCCAGCATTTCGATGGCGACCGGAACGATCGCCCGCGCGGTAATCTCGGCCACCGTGGCGCCGCACTCTTCCACCCCGCCGGTGTGAACGGCCATCGATTCGATATCCAGGAGAGCGGAATCGTAGATCGCCAGGATAGTCTTCACCATTTCGGGCTTGCGCATGAGCCGGACCATGATCTTGGTCACTAGCGCCAGGGTGCCCTCCGATCCGGTGAGCAGGCCTGTCAGATCGTAACCCGGCAGGTCGGTTTCTTTCCCCCCCGTGGTGACCACGGAGCCGTCCGCCAGCACCAGTTCCAGGCCCAAAACGTGGTTGGTGGTCACGCCGTAGGCCAGCGTGTGCGGACCGCCGGCATTCTCCGCCACGTTGCCGCCGATGGTGCAGGCGCGCTGGCTGGAGGGGTCCGGAGCGTAAAAATAGCCCTGCGCCTGAACGGCGAGCGTGATATCGAGGTTCACCACGCCGGGTTCGACCACCGCGCGCTCATTCTCCAGATCGATTTCGAGGATGCGGTTCATGCGCGCGAATCCCACAATCACACCACCCTCGCGCGGAATCGCGCCGCCGCTCAATCCGGTGCCTGCGCCGCGGCCCACGACCGGCACGCCATACTCGGCCGTGATTTTGACGATGGCGGCGACCTCTTCGGTGCTGCGCGGGAAGACCACCATCTCGGGGCGGCCTTTTTCGACACTGCCATCGTATTCGTAAAGCGCCAGGTCTGCAGGGCTGTCCAGATAGCCGCGCGGGCCTAAGAGATCGATCAGTTTCTGCCTGGCCGCGGACGGAAGCATGTCTTCAGTTTGGCATACCGCAGTCCGGCGGTCACTTGAATCGTCGCTTGTAGACGAAGTTCAACCCGACCAGCCCATTCTCTTCCCGCAGCGCCACGGCCGACCACTTTCGGCTGAACGCCCACTCCACCTGGATCACCAGCGGGTCGCTGCTGGTCACATCCGTAATGTAAGTGAAGGTAATCTCCGGAGTCACTTGCTGCTCGATGGTGAGCCGCGCCTGCGGGTTATTCTCCACGCCAGTGAGTCCGGTGAGGGTGGGATCGATTTTCAGCCGGGTCACGCCGAAAAAACGCTGCAGGCGGCCGGTGACCGGGCTGGCGATGGCCTCGCCCAGCAGGGCCTGCGCGCCCATCTGCTGCAACGATTGCGGCGATGCCGGACCGCCCATCAGGGTCGCGTAGTCCGAGGTTGGGGAAACGCCGGTTGCCAGCAGCGCCACGATATCGGAAAAGGGCATCGGCGGGTCCGAGCGCGGCGTCAGGCTCAGCTTGTTAATGGGACCCGATATGTTCAGAATCACGTCGATGCCGCGCGCCTTGGTATCCAGGTCGATATTGAACACCGGCTCGATCTTCACCGGATTGTAGAAAGCGATGGAACCCTGGTTCACCGCGAACGGCGTGCCGAAGAAAACCAATTGTCCGCCGGTAATATTGATGCGGCCCAGCAGCGACGGATTGGTGCCCGTGCCGCGCAGCCGAAGGCTGGCTTCCGCCTGCAGGCCCTGCGCCAGGGAACTCTGGAACGTGATATCCGGCGCGCTGTCGATTTCCACATCGAAATGCATGTTGGCCAGCCAGCCGGTCTGCGCCGATGGCGTACGCACCGGCTCGGCGGATGTGGCCAGAATAGAACTGAAATCGGAGTGCGGATTGAAGCCCGTGCGCAACACCGTGATGTGGCCGGAGAGCGTACTGCTGGCGCTGGTGCCGGTCAAGCTCAGCGAGGCGTTGGCCACCGTGCTGAAATCCTCGGGATAGCGCAGGCGCAGCTCATGCGCGGTCGCGTGCAGCCGGAAGATCAGCGCGTCTTCGCCGAAGCCCGCGAACCCGGAAACGGTCACCGTTCCGCCGCCGCTCTCGCCCGACAAGCTCTGGATGGTGGCGCGGCTGCCATCGAATAGGATGACGCCGTTGGTGTTCGAAATCACCACCGGCAATTCGGCCAGATTCAGCGTGGCGTTCTTGATATCCAGGCGGCCCGCCACTTGCGGTTGCGCGAACGGGCCGCGAATGGCGACGCCGGTTTCGATGAAGCCTGTGCCGTAGACATCCTGGTTGAAATCCCGCAGGCTGGCCAGGTCGAATTTGCCGCTGACGCGCAGGTCCAGGGGATTCTTCTGCTGCAGATTGATGGTTCCGGCAATCGACAGGTCGGTGGCCCGGCCCACCATGCGGGCGCTCTCGATCTTTACGACATCGCGCTCCATGTCGATCACGATGGGCGCCGCATTGTGCAGGGCCAGCGACTTGCCCTGCGCGACCAGGTCCGCGCCCGGCCCGACTTCGATGGAGGGCAAGCGCAATTGCGCTTTCCACAGATCGGGCTTCAGCGCCGGCCCGGAAATCGCGAGCGTGCCCTCCGCCGACCCCGTCAAATGAATGCCGCCGGGAGGTTGCCTGCCCCTCAGCCAGACGCGCAGGCGTTCCAGGTCGATGCGCTTGAAACTCAACTGGGCGCTGCCCGGATAATCGCCGGTCAGGCTCCACTTGCCGTCGCCCTCGATTGTCGATCCCACCAGCTCGGAATCGAAGTGCGCGGTGAGTTCCGAACCTTTCGTGGCGGCTGTGAGACTCAAGTCACGCAACGGTTGATCGTTGATCCGGAAGCCGTGTCCGGCGAGAGTGCCATTTAAGCTGACCAGGCGAAAGCCGGGCTGGCCTGGCTTGGCGGGCGCTATATCCAGGGCCGCACTGCCGTGCAGTTCGACTGTGCCGTCAATGCCTGGGTAGTCTTTGTTGACGATCTGAAACTGGGCCAGGGGCATTGCGTTGCTATCCAGCTTGAAACGCAGTTCGCCGTCTCCGAACTCGCCGGGCCGGTGTTGATAGCGCGCTTCGACGGCAATGCTCTTCGCGCCGGCCGCCAATTGCCCTTGTGCCAATTCAACCGTGGTTCCCGAATAATCGACCGTACCGGTGAAGCGGTCGAAGGGTTCGCCGTCTAGCGTGCCCTTGCTGGCGGCCACGTTCGCCGCGATGCGCGGATCGCCGAAAGTTCCCGACACCTTCGCATCCGCGGAGATAGTTGCTGCAACCGGAATATTCTCGATCTCCGCGATGGCCATCAGGTCCGTAGCCTGGGCATTGCGGATGGATCCCGCGAACGAGACCGGGCTGGCGTCTTCCACCTTCCAGTCGCGCATGCCCAACGAGCCGGCGCCCTGCGCATGCAGCGCGCCTAGCTGCAGACTGCCGTTGTGCATCGCCAACCCCTCGCCGGTAAGATCGATATCGCCGCGAACCGCCTGGAACGTCCGGCCGGACCAGGCCACGTTCGTGGCATTGCCATGTCCCGTTATCCGCGGATCGTCCAGCTTGCCCACGATCGAGCCATCGAAGACCGCTTCGCCCGATTGCAACTTCACCGGCAAGGACTGAATGTCGAAGGCCGGCAGCACGTCGTCCAGATCCCGCGAATCGGCGCGCACGCGCAACCGGCGTCCCAGCACACCCGAAAAATCGAGGCGCGTGGAGGGCAGCGCCAGCCACGAGGTACCCAGATCCAGGGTCTCGCCCGTGCCGTCATAGACCGCGTCGATCGATCCGCGCACGGGTGCGCCGGCTCCCGTCGGTGAAAGGGTCGTGTGGGTGGTAAGCTGCAGCGTGCGTGCATTGCCTAGTGTCACGCTCAGTTCGACCGGACCGGAGGCCGCGGCGTCCCATGGTACGCTCTGGCCGTTGTAGACGCGCATCGATTTCCGCGCGTCGAATCCGGCCACATTGCCCTCGACGTGCACACGCTGGTAGTCGGCGATCTGCGTCTTGCCCTCGAAAGAGCCGTTGAGGGCGTCGATGTGAATGCCCGCGGCGTCGAGCCCCTTCCGTCGCAGCACCACGGTCTCGATGCGCCCGCTGACGGGGAATGGCTCCAACTCCCCATGTGTGTCGGTAAGGGATGCCATCGCCAGGCCGGCAATCCGCAAACCCGAAACCGCAATCCGCCGGGGATCCGCGGTATAGCCGCCATCCGCCCGGAAATCGCGCAAGACGAAGTGCGGATCCAGTTTCAGCAGCAGTCCCGCTGCGTGCAGGGCGCCGCTAGCCTGGTAGTTTGCGGCGCCGTGGAAACTGGCCTTCCCGGACAACGTGACCGGACCTTCCAGGGGCGTGCGCAAGCCCAGCGTGCGCGTCAATTCGCCCAGCGACGCGCGCACCTTATATTGAAATGCGCCCGCGAAATCGGTCAGGCTGTCGATGGCGCCCGAAAACTCGGCCTGCGACTGCCCCGTGGACAAGCGCGCGGAATCGACCCGCACACGATTTTTCTCCACGGCCAGCGCCAGGCTGATATCCAACGGTATCGGGCGCCAGGCTCCCCAGTGGAAGGCGGCGGGCGCGATGGACACCTGCCCGTGATAACGGGGTCCGGCCAGGTCGTAATCGAACTGCGCGCGCAGATGGTTCCCTTGCGCGTCGAACGGCGTGGTCCCCTGCCCCGAAATCTCGAAACTGCCATGCTGCAGGCTGAAGCGGCCTATGGCCAGGTCCAAGATCGTTTCCAGGGTACCCTTGCCGGTCCCCCGCACCTTCGGAGCCGGCAGGTTGGTGTGCCCGTCGGGATACAGAATCGTGTAAATCCGCGGATGCCGCACATCCAGGTATTCGAGGTCGACGGATCGTTTCAGCACCGAAATGACTTTGATGCCGACCACGATGGCGTCCGCGCGAAATAGCGGCGGCCCATCCGGCGGTTCGCTTCCATGCAGCACGAAGCCATCCACCTCGGCGCGCATTTGTTTCCAATCGAACCCAAACGCGCCAATCTCTGTCCGTCCTCCGGTGGCCTTCTCCACTTCCGCCACCATCCGTTGGCGGACCTTTTCGCGAAACCAGCCGCTGCGCAGCACCAGCACCGCGCTTAAGGCCAGCAGCAGCAAGAAGACTGCCAGCCCCCCCACGGCGATCCAAATCCGCCGCGCGCGCCGGCTCAGTGAGACGCTCACCGGAAGACCTCGTCATGATACTGGATGTGCGTCCGGCGGCGGGCCTCCTTCAGCCATTGTTCCACCTGCTGATCGGCCGCCTGGCCGGCCAGGGTTCGTTCGATGCCGGCGCGATGCTCGTCAAACGATGGCGTCTGATCGGGATGCGCCTGCATAAGGCCCGGCAGCATATGCTCGTCGAAGTACTTGCGAATCTCGTCACCGCTAATCTGGATGCCGGGCCGGAAACGCACGTCGATGAAGCGCACCAGCATCAATTGCCACATCAAGCGGGCCTTCAATTCATCTTCAGTCACGCCGTGCTCCGCCAGCGCGCGGCTGTATGCGGCCTCGTTGCCGTAGCGGGCTTTCTCTTCGGCGAGCGCCGCGGCGATATCGGCTGTGGAGGGCGGCGGATACTGGCTGGCTTCCAATTCGTTGCGCACCAGAGCCTGGTCCACCATACGCTCCGCGGTCTCGCGTTTGTTGCCTGGAGTGAAATCCGGTTTGTCGTTGTTCAGCAAGGCCGTGAGACGTATTTCGCGGTCCAGATCCGTTTCCGTAATTACGCGATTGCCCACCGAAACCGCGATCCGATCGATCAGCGTTGCACCCACCACGCCGGCCAGGGGCGCGGCCAACCAGATCGCGATGAGAAACCGCCGCATTAGAACGTCTGTCCTATCGAGAAGAAGAATTGAAAGTGGCTGATGCGCTGCGCAACACAGTTGTAAGGCTGCGTCATGCAGGGATACTGGCCGGCGCTCAACAGGTCGCTGAAGCTTCCCGCGAACCCGATAAAGCGCGGCGGATTGATGCTGTACGCCAGGTCCAGCCGCACCGGGCCGATCGGCGTCTTGTAACGGATTCCAAACCCCACCGCGTGGTTCATGTAGTCGAAGTCCGACATCCCGTGTTGATCGGTGCGGAACGAAATGGCCGACGGGCTGGTGTAAACGTTGCCCATGTCGTGAAAAAGGACTCCGCCTATATTTTCGCCCAACAGCGGGAAGCGCAATTCGGTTTGGTTCATCAGCAGCGCCGTGCCGCCCAGGGGAAAGCCGGTAGTGGTGTCCCGCGGCCCGGCTTGCAGATCGGGGAAGCCGCGCTCGGACGTCGATCCGCCCGAGAAGAAGTGCTCCGCCAGAGGAATCGCCGTATTCGGGCTGGCGACATTCCTTAGCGGATGCACGATCCCGAAACTGGTGGCGCGGGCCAAAACATACTTCTTGCCGATCGGGTGATAGGTCGCATTGCGGCCCAGAAAACGGCCGAAACTGATCTCGGAGCCGAAAGCTCGCGGGGCCAGCGAGAGGTCCATCGTATTGTAGATGCCCTTGTGCGGATCGATCGGGTCGTCCCGGCGGTCCTGCACCATGCTCCAGGAAACCTCGCCCACCCGGTCCGGCTGCGAAAACAGCGGAATCAGGTACGGCGAAATCTTCAGCGTCGATTGGTCTACGGTGACATGCCGGTAAGTGTATCGGTACAGAAATGTGATGGTCTTCGAAAACCGCTCGGAAAGCTGCACGGAGCCCTCTTCGCGTTGGGCCGTGAACGTGCGTACATCCAGGCTGTTGTCGTACAGGATGGTAAACGAGAGCGTCAGCTTATCGTTGCCGCCCACCCGGGGCGCCGTATAGTTGATCAACGCGCGCTGCTCGAGGGTGGAAACGCGGCCGCGGAAACTGATGCTCTGGCCCAGCCCCCAGAGGTTCAGCCGCGAGATATCGAGCGTGGCATCCGGCGCGAATCCGGTCTGGCCCTGGGGCGCCTCCAGGCACGTGGAGCATCCACCGATTCGGGCGAATTCAGCGCCGAAGCCCATGGCGATCGAATACTTGCGCGCCTCCTCCATGTCGTACAACACGTACTTGTCGCTGGTGTCGCCATCCGGGTTTTGAATCGCCGTGTCTACGCGGGCGAAAACACCCAGATCGTACAATTTGCGCTGCGTCTCGCGTTCGGCTGTGGGCGAGAGGGGGTCTCCGGGCTTCAACAACATCTCGCTATCCACCAGGCTGCGGCGGGTGCGGTTCAGGCCGCTGATCAGGATGTCGCGCACGAACTCCTGCTTGCCTTCGTGCACCACATACGTCAGGTTCTCTTCATGCGCCTCCAGCGCGGGCTTGGAACTCCACTCAAACGTGGCGTTTGGGAACCCGCGTTTGGAGTATTCCTGCAGGATGGTATCCCGGTCGACGGCCACGTTGTACTCGCTGAAAGGCTGGCCTTCGACAGAGCTGAGTTGCGATTGTACCTGCGCCTTGTCCAGCTTGGCGATGCCCTGCAGATCCAGGTTGTGGATGAAATACTGGGGTCCTTCTTCGACCTTGATGAAAACCGCCAACTGGCCGGGCTTGCCTTTGTAACCATCCACGATCTTGTGGGTCACCACCACGTCGCGGAATCCGTTCGACTGGTATAAACTGTTGATGGACTGCTCGTCGCGCCGCAGCAACGCCTCGCTGTAGCGGCCGCGGCGGAACTGCAAGAGGGATGCGCGCATCAGGAACATGCGCTCGCGGAGAGCTTCGGTCTTGAAGTATTTGTTGCCCTGGATGTCGATCGCCACCAGTTTGTGCCGCGAGCCGGGATTGATGAGATAGTCGATAGACGCCTTATCGTTGACGATGCGCTGCGGTTTGAATTCGACCTCGGCGTCGAAGTAACCTTGCGATTGAAAGTAATCCCGTAAGTTGCGCTCGCCTTCGAGCAGCAGCGAATCGTCCACCGAATGCTCTTCAAAAACGGGCACCAGGCTCCGCAACTTGCCCTGTGAAACCTTGGCGCCCACGGCGTGCACCTCGACTTGGGGTCCCGCGTCGATATCCAACATCGGCGTGCTGCGTTGGGTGTCGGAATCGTAATCCATCGATTTCAATGTGACACGCGCCTCAAAGCGCCCGCGCCGCTCATACCTGGAGCGGACATCTTCGATACCCTTACGCACGCGCGTCTGGTTCACGGTGCGCCATCCCCCTATGAGCCAGCGGCGCCAGTGGGTAGCCTTGACGATGTCGACCTCCGGCATCTTGGGGTCGCCGCCGATGACCGGCGTCGTGAAATGGGAGCGCGGCCCGGAATCCACCACGAAGTGTACGCTCACCTGTTGCGTGAGCGGGTCGTAGGACACCTCCGGGTGAATCTGGCTCTCGTGGAGGCCGTTGCCGGTGAGCAGCCGCTCGATAGCCGTCTGCGCCGGCGCTATATCCGCCTCGTTAAACGACTGCCCGAGATTCAGCCGTGTGATGTTTACCAGTTGTCCGGCGTTGGGCGGATCGGAAATACGCCCGAGGACCGCGACGTTGCCCACGAACCAGCTATTCTTTGTGACGATCCGCACGATCACGCCGCTGGCCGGCGCCGCCGCGGGCTCCCCATCCACCCGGATATCGTCGTATACCCCGGTGGCGTACAGCCGCTCGATGGCCGCGTGAACGTCCACCAGCCGCAAGGGCTGGCCCTTCTTGAGCGGGAGGATATTAGACAGTTCCGCCGCCGTCAGCGGCTGGTCGGGCGGAACGAATTGAATACCGGCAATGGGCTGGTCCTCGTACTTCGCGGCCTGCGCCCAGGCGGGCGGCGCGCAGGCCAGCAACAAGGCGGCGAAATATCGAGCGGAGCTCCAGCACACCTTCCCCATCATAACGAAGGACATGCCGTTTTATTGAACCAGGACCCGGAATGCTGCGTTAATAGAAATTGCCCCAGCCTGATACGATATATACTCGCACCACAAGGAGCCAAACGGGAATGAGTTATATTTCAAGACTCGCAGCCGGCATCGTCTGCGCCGCCGCACTGCTCTCGGCGCAGACCGCCGAGGAACTGGTGAATAAGAACCTGGCGGCGCACGGCGGCGTCGAGAAGCTGAAGGCCATCCATACGCTGCGCATGACCGGGAAAATGCAGCAAGGCAGCTTCGCCATACAAATCGGACTGGATAGCATGGCGCCCGACAGTGTCCGGCAGACCTTTACCCTGATGGGCATGACCGGAATCATGGCCTATGACGGCACCATCGGCTGGCGCGTGATGCCGTTCCAGGGCCGCAAGGATCCGGAGATGCTGGGAGTAGACGACCTGCGTGGCATTCAGGACGATGCCGATTTCTACGGCCACCTGGTGGACTACAAGGAAAAGGGCAATACCATCGAGTACCTGGGCCACGATACCGTGGATGGCGACGACGCCTACCGCCTGAAAGTGACGCTCAAAAACGGAGACATCGTCTACTACTACTTGGATCCTGAGACGTTCCTTGAAATCCGCACGGAGTCCACCCAATTCATCCACGGCTCGGTGCGCGAATCTTTCTCCGAAATGGGTTCTTTCAAGCTGGTCAACGGCGTGTACTTCCCGTTCGCGCTGGAGTCCGGCAGCCCACGCAATCCGGGCGAGACGAGTAAGCTTACCATCGATAAGATCGAAGCCAACGCTCCCATCGATGCCGCCGAATTCAAGATGCCTGCCGCGGCCCCATCCGCTCCGTCCGCGCCTTCCAAGAGGGAGTTCTAATAATGACCGTCCATTCGCGAGTGTGGTATCTGTCGCTGCTGTTGAGTCCTTCCCTGCTGGCGCAAGCGCCCGTCCGTTACGATTCGGGCACGATATCCGGTTTGCCGGCGCGCAACATCGGCTCGGCCGAAATGAGCGGCCGCATCGCGGCGGTCACCGCCGTGAACGATAGCGGAAGGCTCACGGTATTCGCAGCGGCCGCCAGCGGAGGGGTCTGGAAGTCGATCAATGGCGGGACCACCTTCAAATCCGTGTTCGATCTTCCCGACGTGCAGTCGATCGGCGCGGTGGCCGTCGATCCGTCAAATCCAAAAAACGTATGGGTGGGCACGGGCGAAAGCTGGGTGCGAAACAGTGTGTCCATCGGGGACGGCATCTACAAATCGGTGGATGGCGGCGAGAACTGGAAGAATGCCGGGCTCAAGGATTCCGAACACATCGCCAAGGTTCTGGTGGACCCCAAGGACGGCAATACCGTGTACGCCTGCGCCATGGGCCACCTGTGGGACGACAACGACGAACGCGGCGTATACAAGACCAGCGATGGCGGCCAGACCTGGCGCAAGGTGCTGGCCGGGGTGAACGGCTCAAGCGGATGTGCGATGCTTTCGATGGCCGCGCAGGAGCCCAAGACCATCTACGCGTCCATGTGGGATTTCCGGCGGCAGGCATGGACCTTCCGGTCAGGAGGCCCGGGCAGCGGTCTGTTTAAATCCACCGATGGCGGCGAGCATTGGACGGAACTGACGCCCGCGACGGCCAAGGGTCTTCCCGAGAAGCCGTACGGCCGTATCGCGCTGGCCGTGGCCCCCTCCAAGCCGCAGGTAGTCTATGCCACCATCGAGTCCAAGAGCAGCGCCCTCTACCGTTCGGCCGACGGCGGGCAGAACTGGACGCGCCTGGATGCCAGCCAATTCCAGGTCTGGCGGCCGTTCTACTTCGCCAACCTGATCGTCGATCCCAAGGACGAGAACAAGGTTTTCAAAGTCGACGGACCGCTGTTGCTCAGCGTGAACGGTGGACGGAGTTTCAGCGCGGTGGCGAATGCGCACGGCGACTTTCACGATGTTTGGATCGATCCCGGAAATCCTAACATGATGTTCACCGGCGACGACGGCGGCCTGTGGCGCAGCCAGGATGGCGGCACGCGCTGGGAGCATCTGATGAACCTCCCGGTCTCGCAGTTCTACCACGTCAGCGCCGATAACCACGAGCCCTATCGCGTATACGGCGGCTTGCAGGACAACAGTTGCTGGGTGGGGGACTCGTCCTATCCCGGCGGCGTGAGCAACGCGCGCTGGGAAAACATGTGTGGTGGAGACGGCTTCTGGATGTGGGAGGATCCCACCGACGCGGCATACATTTACGTGGAGACGCAGGGCGGAGAGGTCGAGCGCATCAACCGCGTGACGCACGAATCCCGCGCCATCAAGCCTTATGCGGGCTACGGCGAGAAGAAGCTGCGCTTCAACTGGAACACGCCGCTGGTGCTCAGTCCGAACGAGAAGGGCACTCTCTATATTGGCGCGCAGTTCGTATTTCGCTCGCGCGACCAGGGACAATCGTGGGAGCGGATCTCGCCCGACCTGACCACCAACGATCCGGAGAAGCAGAAGCAGGAAGAATCCGGCGGCGTGACGGTGGATAACTCCGTGGCCGAGATGCACACCACGGTCTATTCGATTGCCGAATCTCCCAAGAACGGCCAGGTGATCTGGGCCGGGACGGATGACGGCAACGTACAGATCACGCGCGATAGCGGCCGGCACTGGACCAACGTAACCGCCAATGTGCAGGGCGTAGGGAAGGCGCCGTGGGTCACCTGGGTGGAAGCCAGCCCGTCGGCCGAAGGGACAGCCTACGCCACATTCGACCGCCACATGTACGGCGACATGAAGCCGTACCTCTACAAGACCACCGATTACGGCCAGACCTGGACCGCGCTGCCCGTGCAACAGAACGGGATTCGCGGCTACGCGCACGTGGTCAGGGAAGACCTCGTAAATCCCAACCTGTTGTTTCTGGGAACCGAATTCGGGCTGTGGATCAGCGTGGACGGCGGCCAGCGCTGGGCGCAATATAAAGGATCGGGTTTCCCGGCGGTGGCGGTGCGCGATATCTTTATTCACCCGCGCACGTCGGACCTGATTCTGGCGACGCACGGCCGGGGTATCTGGATTATCGATAACATGGCGCCGATACGCGCCATGACGCCGGGCCTGATGTCCGAATACGCCACGTTTCTTCCGATTCCTCCCGCGGTGCAGTGGATGGAGACCACCGGCGGATGGGTGGAGGGCGATGCCACGTTCGTCGGCCCCAACCGTCCGACCGACGCGGTGATTCCCTATTACCAGAGAAGCCGCCACATCTACGGCGATATGAAGATTGAAGTCTTCGACGCGCAAGGCAAGCTGGTGGACACGCTGGCTACCAGCGGCCACCGCGGCATCAACCGCGCGGTGTGGTCCATGCACATGAAACCGCCGCACGTCCCGCCGGCGGCCACCGTAGCCGCGGGCGCGATCGAAGGTCCGCGTATCCTGCCTGGCGTTTATACGGTGAAAATGACCAAGGGCGATAAGGTCTACAATGCGGAACTTCAAGTGGTGCTGGACCCCCGCGCCAAGTTTACCCTCGAAGACCGCAAGGCCCAGTTCGATCTGGTGACCAGGCTGGGCGGCATGCTGGACCACATGAGCTGGGCGGTGGACGCGATTGTCGCGGTGCGCGACAGCGCCCAAAAGAGCGCCGCCAAACTTCCGGAAACGGACCCGCTGCGGGCCAAACTGACAGAGCTTGCCACGGCGGCCGACGCGATTCGCTCCAAGATTGTCGCTACGAAGGAGGGCGGCATGATTACCGGAGAAGAGCGGCTGCGTGAGTTGCTGGCGGGCTCGTCGGACGGGGTGGGCTTATACGGCGATATCAACGGCTACGAGGGCCGGCCCACGGATTCGCAAGTGGCGCGCGGCGAAGTCTTGGGCAAAGAGTTGGACGATGTGATTCACGAGTTCACCGAATTGACCGCGCGGGCTTTACCGGATGTGAACCGGGAGCTGCAGGGGAAGAAGATGGCGGCCATCGCGGTGATGCCCGAGGCGGATTGGCGCAAGGCGCACGAATAGTGGCGCACGCTTCAGCGTGCCGGCGGGACTTTTAATTAGGTCCCGCAAACGGCGAGCGCGTGCGCCACGGGCCCCGTCGAAAGCGCTTCGCCTTGGAGGGCGGGCAATCATGCCCGCAGCCGCCTTTCAAGCGGCCAAGCGGGACTTAAAAGTCCCGCCGGCACGCTAAAGACGGTGGTGAAAAAGTAAGTCGGGGGGTGTCACTTTAAAACAATTTCGCGCGTCTATGTTTTATGCGCGGTGCCGACTACAACCAGAGTGCCATCTTTAGCTACGTGTCCCCCGAGG
>JBEKIM010000083.1:0-18764 GCA_050011755.1 Bryobacteraceae bacterium
CTGCTGAGCCGCGTGAAAACCGAACAGCATATTCGATTGTCCAGCCCGGAACTCTGGCCGGAGGATGCGGCCTTGCCGGCGGAACCTCCCAGTCAGTCGCTCGATCTTGGTGACGGAACCATCGATCTCTGGCTGGCGGTGGAGGAGCATGCCGGCTGACGGCTCTATCCGCGTACTGGTGGTCGACGATTCCGCCATTGTGCGCAAGATCCTGACCGAGGCAATCTCCGGGCAGCCCGGTCTCGAAGTGGTCGGGACCGCCCCCGATCCGTACATTGCGCGCGATAAGATCCTCGAACTCGCGCCGGACGTGCTGACGCTGGATATCGAGATGCCGCGCATGAACGGCCTGACGTTTTTGAAGAAGCTTATGCATTTTCGCCCGATGCCCGTGATCGTCATCAGCTCACTGGCACAGGCCTCCTGCCAGACCGCTATGGAAGCCTTGAGCCTGGGAGCCGTGGAAGTCCTGGCCAAACCGGGGGGACCGTATTCAGTGGGTGAACTGCGGTCGGAACTGGCTTCTAAGATACGCGCCGCGGCTGCTTCGCGCGTGCGGCGGCCCGCCAGTTCGGCGCCCGCCATTCCGCCGCCGCGTCTCGCGGCTACCCCGTGGGCCCCGTCCACAGTGATCGCCATCGGCGCTTCCACCGGTGGGACCGAAGCGATCGCGGAGGTTCTGCCGCGAATGCCGCCGGACGCTCCCGGCATCCTCATCACGCAGCATATTCCGGCCGGCTTCTCGCGCGCGTTCGCCACCCGGCTCAACCAGATTTGCGCCGTTGAAGTGAAAGAAGCCGAGGATGGAGATGCCCTGTATGCAGGCCGCGCGCTGGTGGCCCCGGGAGATCGGCATATGCTGCTCCGCCACACCAACGGCGGATACTCGGTGGTGCTGAAGAACGGCCCGCGAGTCTGTTACCAGCGCCCGTCGGTGGACGTGATGTTCAGCTCCGTCGCGGAAACCGCGGGCGCGCGCTCTGTCGGTGTGCTGCTGACCGGTATGGGGTCCGATGGGGCGCAGGGATTGCTCAAAATGCGTCAGGCCGGGGCGCGAACCGTCGCGCAGGATGAAGCTACCTGCGTGGTTTTCGGGATGCCCAGAGAAGCCATTCGGATGGGAGCGGCCGGCCGCGTGGTGGCGCTGTCCGGAATTCCACAAGCCATCCTCACAGCCTCCTCGGTTCAATCCGGGCGGGCGGGCTGATCCGTCAACCGGTACTGCCGGTGGAAGCAAACTTCACACCGGTGCGGTATGCAATTCCAGTAAGTGAGCAGCCAATCGGCCGGACCGCTGGGGTGAGAGATGTGTAGGGCCACGCTGCCGCAGTAATAACAATTCGGCTTCGTGGACGCGCGCCGGGCCTGCGCCAGTTTGAACATCACGATGGAGAACAGCGCCGTCAGAGCGGCCAGCAGTGCCAGGCACCCGTAGAGGTAAATCATGCCCTGTGGCTAGCCTAGCACAAGCGGTTGGGGTCAAAAGGAAAACCCGGTTCTGTCTGTATAATTGAAACCGTGTCAATCGCTATGTCCACCCATTCGTAAATGCCATGAATCGCCACAGCCCCGCGGAGATCGCCGGCCTCATGACCGAAGACCACGTGTTCATCGACTCGCTGGGAACGCGGGTCGCAGGCAGGCAACATCGGCCGGTGGCCCGTTGCGGCCGGAAGAACAAATGACAGGCTCCCGCCGCTTGGCGAGCCGTGGTGCGCGGGTCGCTCGTCGCGGAATGGTGCGTCTACGCGGATAACGAACCCATCCGGCGGATCATGGCGTCTAACGCGCCCAACCGAGGCGTGCGGGGGGCGGCGCCACCGACCAATCCTGCCCCCGCCGCGCCTTGATGGCCGCGAAGTCCAGCCTGGCCAGCGCATCCAGGTTTTCCGGCAGCGTCAGCTCCCACAACGGAAAGAAGTCGCTGCCCACGTCGAGCCCCTCCTGATAACCGCGCGGACCGAAGACGATCTCGTGGCAGGCGTCCAGGCCCAACTTACAAAGCTCTTCCGCTAACTGTACAGGGTCATCGATTTGGATCATGCGCGGCGACCTCTCACGTTACCAGTAGACAACACGAATCGCGCGCATCCAATCCGGGTGGGACAAATCGGACGAGTGGTCCGTTCCGGACGGGCAGCCTAGCCGTTTGCCCGGCTTAATGCCGCCTGCGCCCATTGCACCCACAGCCGGCCGCCGTACAGCAGCGCGCTGGCGTCTACCCCAATCCAATCGAAGAGAGAGAGAGGTGAACGGAGCAGCATGTGGCGCGCCAGGATAAAGTCCAGGTGTAAATTGGGTGCGGCGATGTCGTGCAGAATGCCGTCCAAAGTGAACAGGACTTTGCGTAACATCATGAGGCCCGGCGGGAAGCGGACGCCTTCCAGCGCCAGCCGGTCCAATAGGCGCATGGCATCCATGCTGCCCGGCAGCCGTTTGAACGGCAATCCATCGACGAACTGGTGGACATGGCCGCGCACCATCCCGCGCTGCGACTGGTTGAGCCGGCCGCCCGACGCCAGCGCCTCAATCTCGTTCGACACTCCTACCGGATCGCGCAAGCCCAGCATCAGCGCCAGGATCGCCACGTGCCGCCGCTGGTCGCGACTCAGGCCTTCGGTCAGCGCCCAGTCGAGCAGCACGAGTTCTCCGGTGCGCACGTCGTAGAGCAGATTGCCGGCGTGCGGATCGGCATGAAAGACGCTCCGCGCGCCGCGCGCGAACAGCGGCACGGCGATCAGGGCTTCGATCAATTGCTCGGCCGCCCGCCGCCGCTGGCTGCCGGACGCGTTCTCGAGCGCCGCGGTGACCTTTATTCCCCGTTCCTCGCTCAGCGCGGTGATGCCGGCAGTCGAAAGCGGCGCGATGAAACGCGGCACGCGCACGCCGCGCATCCCCTTGTAGATCCGGGCAGCCTCCACCAGGGTCGCCTGCTCCCGCACAAAGTCCACTTCGTGCTCCAGCAGGCGGCGCACCTCCATGATGGTTTCCGGCAGCGCGCGCCCGTACTCGGGATGCTTCTCCGCCAGAAAATGGGCCAACTGCTGCAGCAGTTCCAGATCTTCGGCGAAGCACGCCGACACAAACGGCTTCAGGACCTTGAATACGCCGCGCTCCCGGTCGCCGCTGGCGGGGTTCAGCCAGGTGAACCGCAGCACCGCGCTGACGCTGGCCTCCGCCAGCAGGCCGGGTTCGATTTCTACCGCGTGGGCCTCCAGCCGCCGCCCCAGTTGTCTGCGGACCAGGGCGCCCATCTCCTCCGCGCTCACGTCGCGAATGCCGTTCTCCAGTTCCGACAATGCGTCGCGCAGCGACCGGTCCAAATGCCGGTTGTGCGCCAGCACCTGCCCGATTTTCTGCAGCCCCGGAACCTTCGCGATCAGGCGCAGTAAGCGCGCTTCGGGCGGTGTATCCGGCGGCAGGTCGATCTGTTCCACCAATTTAGGAGCCAGGCGTGCCGCGGAGAGGTGGGCGATCATAAACAGCATGGCGTCTCGCACCAGCGGACGCCACGCCGCATAAATCTCCGGCACCACGGTTTCCGCCGGCAGCAGCCGGATGACCCAACCGCCCAATTCGTCGCGCAGCATCCGGCCGGCCGGCGTTTCTAGCGCCGCCTTCACCGCCGCGACACGCGCCGCCGGCGGCATATTGCTGCCCAGAAAGCTCGCCAGGACAGTCAGATTCAGGTGCGTTGGCTTACTCAATCCATCCGCCTCCCAATACCAGATCTTCGTCGTAGAAAACCGCCGCTTGTCCCGGAGTGATCGCGCGCTGCGGTTCATCGAAGCGCACCTCCACGCGGGCGAGTTCGGCTGCCGGATTCAGCGTCGCCGCTGCGGCCAAATGCCTGTTCCGTATCTTCACCTGCGCGCGCATCGGCGCCTGCAAACCCGGGATCGAAACCCAATTTACGTCGCGGGCGGTGAGGCTGGCGCGCAACAACTCGTCGTTATGGCCCACGGTGACCCGCTGCGATTGCGGGTCGGTCGCGATCACATACAACGGCTCGCCCGTGGCGATGCCCAATCCCTTGCGCTGCCCAACCGTAAAATGATGCACGCCGCCGTGTTCCCCGAGCGTCCGCCCATCGGTCGAGACGATCTCCCCTCGGGCAGGCTCCGCGGGCACACCCTTCTGCCGCAAATAGGCATCCATGAACGCGGCATAATCGCCGTTGGGTACGAAGCAGATCTCGAAACTCTCGCCCTTGTCCGCCACGGACAGCTGCATGTCCCGCGCCAGTTGGCGCACTTCAGACTTGCGCATCTCACCTAAAGGAAACAAGCTGCGTGCGAGCTGCGCCTGTGTCAGTCCGAACAGGAAGTACGTCTGGTCCTTGGTCTCGTCCATGGCTTTGCGCAACTGATACCGCCCGCCCGCTTCGTCAAAGATAATGCGCGCATAATGGCCGGTGGCGATCTTTCCCGCGCCCACCGCGTCGGCCATTTCCAGAAACTGATCGAACTTGATGAAGTTGTTGCACAGTGTACACGGAATCGGCGTCCGCCCGGCAAGATACTCCTCGACGAACGGTGCGATCACGCGCGCCTCGAACTGTCGCTCGAAATTCACCACGTAGTAAGGAATGCCGATTTGTTCTGCCACGCGCCGCGCATCGTAGACGTCGTCGAGCGAGCAACAGCGTCCGGTCGCGCCCTCTACGGCGAGTTCAGGCAGCCGCCGCTGGTTCCAAAGCTGCATGGTCAAGCCCACCACCGAGTGGCCCTCGCGCGCCAGCAGAGCGGCGACCGCGGAGCTATCCACGCCGCCGCTCATGGCCACCGCAATCGGCGCGGCCACCGGTGCGGCGCTCATATCGTCACCGGAGACAGCTTCCGCAAATGCGTCACCGCCGCCGCCACCGCTTCCACCAGCGCATCCACCTGCTCCGCCGTGTTGGCGCGCCCCAGCGAAAAACGGATGCTGGCGCGCGCACGATCGGCGGTCAGCCCGATGGCCGTCAGCACGTGCGAAGGCTCCACGGCCCCGCTCGAACAGGCCGCCCCGCTCGATACCGCAAAACCGCGCAAGTCGAGCGCGATCACCAGCGCCTCGCCCTCCAGGCCGTCGAAATATAGATTCGCCGTATTCGGCGTGCGCGCCGAGCGGCGGCCGTTCACTCCTGTGTGCGCAATGCGCTCCAGAATGGCCGACTCCAGCCGGTCGCGTAATCGGCCGACGCGCCGCGCTTCGGTTTCAAGCTGCACCCCCGCCAGTTCCGCCGCGCAACCGAACGCCGCGGCGCCCGGCACGTTCTCGGTTCCGGGACGCCGCTCCCGCTCGTGATGCCCGCCAAACAAAATCGCGCTCAGCCGTGTGCCGCGCCGTACGTAAAGCGCGCCGATTCCCTTCGGCGCATAAATCTTGTGGCCGCTTACGCTATAGAAATCCACGCCCAGCGCGTCCACATCCACTGGGATCTTGCCTGAAGCTTGCACGCCATCCACGTGCATGTACGCGCCGGCTTCGTGCGCCATGGCCGCGATCTCCGCCACCGGCTGCACGGTTCCCAACTCGTTGTTCGCGTGCATTACGGAAACCAGCACCGTGTCCGGCCGTAGCGCCCGGCGGACATCGTCCGGGTCCACGATGCCTCCCGCGCCCACGGGCACGTACGTCACGTCCGTGCCTTCGCGCTCTAACTGCGCGCAGGCATTCAGCACCGCCGGATGTTCGATGGTGGTGGTGACCACATGCCGCGATGCGCGCCCCGCATGCTGCCCGTGGCGCGCCGTCCCGAACAAAGCCAGATTATCGGCCTCGGTGCCGCCGCTCACGAACACGATTTCCCGTGGCTGGCTTCCGATCAGCGCCGCCGTCTGCCGCCGGGCGTTCTCCAGCCGTTGCTTGGCCGCCTGTCCGAAATGATGGATGCTGGAAGCGTTACCATACACTTGACCGAGACACGCCACCGCGGTCTCCAGCACTTCGGGAGACACCGGCGTGGTAGCGTTGTGATCGAAGTAAAAGCGCTGCACTTCCTTCTATTCTAACAATGCCTGTTCCATTGATTACCCTGACTACCGATTTCGGCCTTTCCGACCACTACGTAGGCGTGATGAAAGGCGTGATCCTTTCCATCTGCCCGCGCGCCCAAATCGTGGATATCAGCCACGGCGTGGGCGCCTACGAGATCCCCGAAGCGGCCTTCACGATCTGGCAGTCGTATCGCTATTTTCCGCGCGGCACCGTGCACGTAATTGTGGTGGACCCGGGCGTGGGAACCTCGCGCCGGCCCATTCTGGCCCAGGCCGCGGGACAGTATTTTGTCGCGCCGGATAATGGCGTACTTTCGATGGTTTACAGCCGCGAAACGCACAAAGTGCGGGCCATCTCGAACGCGCGTTATTTTTTGCAGCCGGTAAGCCATACGTTTCACGGCCGCGACATTTTCGCGCCGGCGGCCGCGCACCTGGCGGCGGGCACCGCTCCGGCGCGCTTCGGCAAGTTGATCCAGGATTACCTGCGCCTCGATTTCGATAAGCCGGCGCGCACCGGACGCCGCACCTGGACGGGCGCCATCCTCAGGGTCGATCGCTTCGGCAACATCGTCACGAATTTCTCCGTCGAAGATTTCCCGGATCTCGACAAACGGGAGTTCGAGCTGGCCGCGGGCCCACGGCGAATTCGCGTGTTCGCGCCGCACTACGCGGCGTGCGGCCGGGGCGAGCCATTCCTGATCTTGGGCAGCGCGGGTCACTACGAGATATCCGTAGGTCAGGAGTCGGCGGCCAAACTGCTAGGCTGCGCGGCCGGCGCGCCCTTGGAATTGACCCTCCTTTGATCGCCTGTAATTTGGATAGTTGAGCCCGGATTATTCCATGGACGATGGGCATTCCGGTGATTCGCGGCCGCGGCTTCCACCGGAACGATACGTCTGCGTCGCAGCGCGTCGCCGTGGTTAGTGAGGCTTTCGCGCGGCAACTCACAGGCGGCGCCGATCCGAATCGCCAGCTTTCTGCCTTCACAGCGGGCGGCGAAGCTGGATCTCATGTCCGCGCTACGCGACGAGTAGGCGTGCGACCGCGCGCTATCTGCATGACGGCAGTCGCGAACTCTCTGTGCAAAACACATCCCGCGTGCGCTAGAATCGGCAACCATGGCAAGCTGGCAAGCCCACACCATAAGTTTCTTCCTGCGGCACACGTTCAAGCCGCGCCTGGCACGCGCGCAGAACGCCCAACATGCCCGCGCCATCATGAATGGCGGATTTTTCAAGACGCCCGCGAGCGTCAAGATCACTCCCGCGACATTGGGAGGCGTGCCGGGAGAATGGGTCGAGTGCGCGTCGCCGGCTCCCACGGCGGTCTTGCTCTACCTGCATGGCGGCGGCTATTTCGCCTGTTCCGCGCGCACACATCGGCCCTTCACGACGGGCTTCGCGCAGCGCGGATTGCGCGTGTATGCTCCCGATTACCGGCTGGCGCCCGAGAATCCTTTTCCCGCCGGACTAGTGGATGCCGTGGCCGCCTGGCATGCGCTGCGCGCCGAAGTGGGAGCGTCCGTCCCCATGGCGATCGCGGGCGACTCGGCGGGCGGCGGCCTGGCGCTGGCCACGATGCTGAAGCTGCGTGACGAAGGGGCACCCTTGCCCGATGCCGCCGTGCTCTTTTCCCCGCTGACGGACCTGGTAGGGATTGGCGAATCGCGACACACCAACGACCGTCGCTGCGCCATGTTTCATGGCAGCGCTCTGGGACGGGCTACTGAATTCTACATCGCGCACACCGGCGGCGATCCGCGAGATCCACTTGCTTCGCCGCTCTATGCCGATCTGCGCGGCCTGCCGCCGCTGCTGATTCACGTCGGGGCGGACGAGACCCTGCGCGACGATTCGACGGAGCTGGCGGTGCGGGCCCGCGCCGCCGGGGTGCGCGTGGAAATGACCGTCTGGCCCGTAGTGCCGCACGTGTGGCAGATGTTCCATCCCTTCGTGCCGGAAGGCCGTCAGTCGCTGGCCGCGGCAGCGGCCTTCCTGCGACAGGTAGCCGCCGGGCGAGCCTGACCGTGTATCTTGATAACTGGGGAGCGCACCTTGAACATACTCGAACTTACAGCTCTGCTCGGAGTTGTGTCGGTGGCAGCCGGCTTTTTGGGCGCTCTCACAGGATTGGGCGGCGGCGTAGTGATCACTCCCGCCATGGTGCTTTTATTGGGAATCGATCTGCACTATGCCATGGGGGCGGCACTGATTTCGGTGATCGCCACTTCGTCCGGGGCGGCCGCCGCGTATGTGCGGGAGGGTCTCTCGAACATCCGCATCGGCATGTTTCTGGAGATCGCCACCACCGTGGGCGCGGTGTGCGGCGCGTTCGCCGCGGCAAAGGTTTCACCATCGATATTGGGCGTGATCTTCGGCGCGGTCTTGTTGCATGCGGCGTGGACATCCATGCGCAGTCATCCCGCCACCCGCAATGGGGAGCCCGGCGACCGCCTGGCGGAGCGGCTGCGGCTGAATGGCAGCTTCCCAACGCCGGAAGGAGTCAGATCCTATAAAGTCAGTCATGTGAAGACCGGATTCGGCCTGATGTTCATCGCCGGCGCGGTTTCCGGGCTGCTTGGCATCGGCTCCGGCGCCCTGAAAGTCCTCGCCATGGACCGTGCGATGCGGATCCCGTTCAAGGTCTCCACCACCACCAGCAACTTCATGATCGGAGTCACAGCCGCCGCCAGCGCCGGCGTCTATCTGAACCGCGGGTACATCGATCCGGGTCTTACCATGCCGGTGGTATTGGGCGTGCTCGGCGGATCCATGCTGGGGGCGCGGGTATTGCCTGGCGCTCCCACGCTCACGCTACGGCGGGTGTTTGGCATCGTGGTCGGCGCGTTGGCGGTCGAGATGATTTACAGCGCCCTCACAGGGAAACTTTGATGCCGCTGAGCGATCGTAAGGTGGACGAGATTATCGGCGGTCTGCTGCGATACGGCGTCATGCTGTCGGCTTCGGTCGTGGGGGCGGGTGGCATCTGGTATTTGATTCAATACGGAACCAGCCCGCCGGGCTATCACGTATTTCGCGGCGAGCCCGAGTATCTGCGGCACCTGCGCGGCATCGTCAGCGGCGTACCGGGATTCCATTGCCGCCGCATGATCCAGCTTGGCCTGGTGCTGTTGATAGCCACACCGGTGGCGCGCGTGGCCTTCTCGGTCGTAGCCTTTATCTTGCAGCGGGACCGCATGTACGTGGCGATCACGCTGATTGTGCTGAGCGTACTTTTGTTCAGCCTGACGGGTAGGGCCGGCGGGTAGCGCCCTCGCCCACTAATCCGCGGCGACGCGGTCGGGCTTGGCGGACCAGAACCAGCGCCAGCCTCGGGCGTACGCGCCGATATCCTTGCGATAGGTCTTCGCGGCGGCCAACAGCAGCATCAGGATAATCAAAACCACCGACGCCAATACGGTCTGCCCCACATCCAGATTGCTTTTGCACCACGGCAGCCAGCGACCGTACACCAGTTCGATGTGCACCCAATAGACCAAAAGCGAGGTGGTGCCGAATTGGCGTACCCAGCTCCATCCGGGCGCCGCGCCGTATTGTGTCCAGACATATGCTACCGCCAGGATCAACAGGGTCACACCCAGTTTGATCAACACTTGCGCCGGGCTATCCAGCCAGAATTCGGATTTCGGGTAAATCGAGAAGGGTAAGTTTGCGAAATAGCGGGCCGCCAGGATCATAACGATTCCCAACATCGCGGCCCACTGCATGGCGCGGTCGTATTGCTCGTGTTTCAGCAGCCGGATCAGGCTGCCGGCGCTCATTCCAAAGGCCAGGTACGCAGCCCACGGAAAGAAGCCGAAGTAGTTGTAATCCGGGGCGATGTAAGCCCGCACCAGGTCCGGCACGCCCGACCAATTCATTTGGGAAACCACCGGCGAAAGACCCGCGATCAACAGGCCCAGAAGGGCGCAGACGCGCACGCGCTGGGCTGTCGAGAACAGAGACATAACAGACATCAGGGCGATTCCGAAACCCATGCAATTCAGGATGTCCACCTTGAGCATATTGGTCCACGGGCTGGGCCAACTGAACAACCAGAGTTGCAGCCGCAACAGCATCGCGATACCGAACAGGTATCCGGCCCGGCGCAGCGTACCCGTAATCCTGTCGCGCCGGGAAACGCCTTTGCGCTCGAAGCTGAACATCAGGAATGCCAGGGTGACGCCGGTCAGGAACAGGAAAATGGCGGGTGGCATGCCTCCGAAAAACTGCGAAAGCATATATGCCGCGCCACCGCGCAAATCGGCCTTCAAGAAGGACTGGAAGGCGTGTCCCTGGAGCATGATAATGCCGGCCACGCCGCGTAGCCAATCCAAAAAGGTCAGCCTGTTTCTGGTTCCGTTCGATTCCATGCGCCTGGTCTTCGCCTGGTAAACGAATTACTTCTGCGGGTATTCCTTCTTCACGTGATTAGGCAAGTGCAATTTCAATGCCGAATCCGGAAGATCCGGATTAATCTTCATGTTGGTATACGTCGCCAACTCGTAATCCCCACCCTGTAGGTAAAATTTCTGCTGTAATGGGTACCCGTTGTCCGCTACCCACATCTCCAGCTTGTGCAGATGCCGCAGAACCTCTTCCGATTTCGGGACCAGTTCGAGGACCGCGGTTTTCTGGCCGGCGATGGTGTCCTCGCCCGCTAGCCGCAGATTATAAGAAGCCTGCAGATCGCGGCGCGAGGTCCCGAATCCCAGCAGAAGGAACTGTTCCAGTAGCGCCTTGCTCTTGCCAACGTCGAAAATATCCACAGTCTGCATTTTGGGATAATAAATATCCACTTCGTGGCCGGAAAAAGCGAAGGCCTTGGTGTCGGGCTCCGTGAAATTGATCACCATCCGCAAGTCTTTGGCGCGGGCCCGTTTCAGCAGGATCATGCCCGAATCCACCGTGTCGTCGTTGACGGCGGCGGTGTGCGACACGCGGCGCACATTGGCCGACATGGTGCGGAACGCGGCTCCGGCTCTATTGATTCGGTCTAATACGGTGTCCAGGTCGCCCGGCGGCTTGGACCAAACGGCCGAGTTCAGGGCGATTCCCAGAATTCCTGCGATGGCGATGTGGGGACGATGCATGGGAGCCGATCAGGGCTTGGCGAAAACCATGTAGCCCTTGGTCTCCCCATCTGAATCTGCGATGGGTTCCACCCGGGTCACGGTCACTTCTTTCCGGTGCGTGAACTTGGTGAGAAGGGCGGTCAGCTTCTGGGCCTGCTGGTCTTTGGAAAGATCCGCCAGAAGCTCCGGTTCGACCCAATAAACGCTGCTGCCGTGCTCGCCTGGAAGTACGGAAACCGAACTGACCAGAGGCGTGCGTGGCTGGTCGCGAAACCATCCGCGCGGAGTCAGCATGACGAAGATCACGATAATGCCGACCATCACGTCGTATTGCCAGCTCGCGCGTGGGTAATCCCAGAGGATGAAGCGCTTTAGCACCTGCACCCCAGTCTAACAAATGGCGATTGGGGGCAGGGAGGGAACCGGCAACTCAATGGCGACGGCCTGGCGCGTGGTTGCCACCCACGCTTCGGAACCGTCCGGAAAGCGCCAGGCCGCTCAAAAGGACATTCGCGGGCGTGACGTGGATCGTTCCGGCGATCTTATCGGTCGCCGTAGAGATCAGATGGACGGGGCCGCCATCCGCAGTCCTTATGGAGGCGGTGTATTTGAACGTAGATGCGCGAGGGCCAGAATCTCACCGGGAGCAAAGTATGCGCCGCACAACTACAATGGCAGGGGCGTTACAACACATTGAGCTATGCTTTGGAGAAGAGGCTTTTAAGGCTAGAGCGGCGGCAAAGAGAAAACGCCGTAACGATTTTGTGCGACGATGATTGCATCGCCGAATAACCGGCAAACCGCGGCCACCGGCGATATCAGCGGGGCTAATCTTGAACGGAATCCTGGAATATGAAGACGTCCTGGGACGCGATCGGGTCTTCCGCAAGTCGCCCTTGTCCGCCACGGAGCGCCGCGAAGAGGGATCAGCATCAACCGCCTGATGGACGAACTGGCGACGTCGGCCTTGACGCAGTATGATACCGAGACCCGCTTCCAGGCGGTAGCCCGGCGCGGTTCAAAGAAGCGGGGCTTAGCGCTGCTGGATAAGCTGGATCGGGCCTTCGCAAAGGGCACCTAGGCGGGCTGATTCGCGTTATTACTTGCGGACCGCCGCGTTTATCCTACCCTACGAACTGGCGCCAATCGACGCCCCGCATATCCCCCGTTTTCAGATACTGCTCGTGCAGCTTGAACGCCGCCGTGAGCGTCTGCGGCGTGTGTCCGCCTTCCACCATTTCGAGATAGCCGTTCAGTTCGTCGCGGAAATCGGGGTGCGCGCAATTGTTGATGATCAGCACCGCGCGCTCATATGGCGACCGTCCGCGCAGATCGGCAATGCCATATTCCGTCGCCACGATTTGCACCGAGTGCTCGCTGTGATCCATGTGGCTGACCAGCGGCACGATGGTGGAAATCTTGCCGGCCTTGGCCGTGGAGGGACACGTAAAGACCGACAAATACGCGTTGCGGGTGAAGTCGCCCGAACCGCCGATGCCGTTCATCATCTGGCGGCCCATGACGTGCGTGCTGTTCACATTGCCGAAAATATCTACCTCAATGGCGGTATTGATGGAGATAACGCCCAGCCGCCGGATGACTTCCGGATTGTTGCTGATTTCCTGCGGCCGCAGCAGGATGCGCGAGCGGAACCACTCCAGGTTGTCGTAGACCGAGCGCAGAGTGGCGGGGCTCACGGTGAGCGAGCAACTGCTGGCAAACTTCACCCGTTCGTTCTTCATCAGACGGATGACGGAATCCTGCAACACTTCGGTATACATCTCGAAGGCCGGAATGTCCGGATGCTTGCCCAGGGCGCCAAGCACGGCGTTCGCGATATCGCCTACGCCGGACTGAATCGGCAGGAAGCATTTCGGCACGCGGCCGGAAGCGATCTCGGCAGCTAGAAACTCGGCCACGTTCTGCCCGATTTTCTCGGTAACGGGGGTGGCGGCGGCGAACCCGTGGGTCTCGTCGTCGGCGGCGGTCTCGACCACGCCGGCGATGCGGGACGGGTCCACTTTGATGACCGGTGAGCCGATGCGGTCGGAGGCGGAATAGATTGGAATTTCACGGCGATGCGGAGGGTCGGCCGGCTCGTAGATGTCGTGCATGCCCAGCAGCGTGGGAGGGTGGCGATGGTTCAGCTCGACGATGATCTTCTCAGCCTTGCTGCAAAATGTCGGCGCGCAACCCACCGACGACGTGAGCACGATGCCTCCGCCCGCGGTCAAATCGCTGGCCTCCACCACGGCCCAATGCACGGGCCCCAGAAAGCCATAACGGGTGGCTTGCGGCATCAACGACAGGTGCATGTCGAAGAAGCGGGTTTGGCCTGCGTTAATGCGCGCGCGCAATGCCGGGTCGGATTGGTACGGCGTGCGGAAGCTGATGGCGTCGGCCTTGGCTAGCGCGCCATCGAGCGAGGTGCCGGTGGAAGCGCCGGTCAACACGCCGATTTGAAATTCGCGTCCGGCCTGGTGTTCGGCGGTGGCGCGCTCGGCAATGGCCGTGGGGATGGCTTTGGGAGCGCCAGCCGGAGTGAAGCCGCTGAAGCCGACGGTCTGGCCGTGCCCGACCAGCGCGGCAGCCTCCTCGGCGGATAGCAGTGGGAAGGAAAAAATCATAATGGATTCTCCGTATAAACCTGGATCAAGCGGCGTGCGGCGCGAAACGGGCTGAGGCGTCCGGCGAGCACATCCTGTTCATAGCCGGGCAGCTTGTCGCGGACGCCGGGGTGATTCATGAACTCGTCGCGCAAGGCCTGTTCGATCAATTCGTACATCCAGCTCTTCACCTGACGCTGGCGGAAGCCGGCGAGTTGCCCGGTGCTAGTGAGCCAGGCGTTATGTTCGAGCACCGCATCCCAGATCTCGGCGATGCCCTCGCGGAGGCGTGCGGAGCAGGTGGTCACCCGCGGTGTCCAGCCGGTGCCGGCCGAGGAGAAGAGATGCAAGGCGCTCTCGTACTCGCGGCGGGCGGCTTCGGCCTTCGCGCGATTGTCACCGTCGGCCTTGTTGAACGCGATCAGGTCCGTCATCTCGACGATGCCGCGCTTGATGCCCTGTAACTCGTCGCCGGCACCGGCCAGCATCAGCAACAGGAAAAAATCGACCATGGAGCGCACGGCGGTTTCCGACTGGCCTACGCCCACGGTTTCCACCAGCACGTTGCGATATCCGGCGGCCTCGCAGAGCAGCATGGTTTCGCGGGTGCGGCGGGCCACGCCGCCCAACGACCCGCCGGATGGCGACGGCCGGATGAATGCGCGATCGTCGTTGGCCAGCGTTTCCATGCGCGTCTTGTCTCCCAGGATGCTGCCGCGGGAAACCTGACTCGATGGATCCACTGCCAGCACCGCGACCTTTTCGTTGCGCTGGACCGTGAGGTATGCGCCCAGGACTTCAATCAGGGAACTCTTGCCGGCGCCGGGTACGCCGGTGATGCCCACGCGGATGGAATCGCCGGAATAGGGCAGGCACTGCTCGAGAACATCTTGCGCCAGCTCGATATCCTCGGCGTGCAGGCTTTCAATCAGAGTGATGGCGCGGCTGAGGATGGTGCGGTCGCCGCGCAACACGCCTTCGACGTACTCGTCGCGGGCCAGACGCCGGCGGATCATTGGAGAGCGGCCAATGCTGGCCGCAGGCAGCTTTCAGCCGGCTCGGGCCGCCTAAAAGGCGGCTGCGGGCGAGATTGCCCGCTCTCCGGGGCTTTCATCAGACTCTCTCCACCGGGCTGGCGGATATTGTTTTCAGGATCTGCTGCGCGGCCAGCGGAATCACGGTGCCGGGTCCGAAGATGCCGGCCACGCCGCTCTTGTACAGGAAGTCGTAATCCTGCGGCGGAATCACGCCGCCCACGATTACCAGGATGTCGTCGCGGCCCAGTTTCTTGAGCTCTTCGATCACTTGCGGAACGAGCGTGTTGTGGCCCGCAGCCAACGACGAGACACCCAACACATGCACGTCATTCTCTACGGCGTGGCGCGCCACTTCGCGCGGGGTCTGGAAGAGCGGGCCGATGTCCACGTCGAAGCCCAAATCGGCGAAGGCGGTGGAAATCACTTTGGAGCCGCGGTCGTGGCCATCCTGCCCCATCTTGGCCACCAGCAGGCGCGGGCGGCGGCCTTCGGCGGCGGCAAATTCATCCGCCATCTGGCGGGCTTTTTGAAAGTTCTCGTCCATCTTGCTCTCCGCCGAGTATACGCCGGAAATGGTCCGGGTGACCGCCTGGTAGCGGCCCCACACGCGTTCGAGCGCCATGGAAATCTCACCCAGCGTGGCGCGTTGGCGGGCGGCGGCCACGGCCAGATCGAGTAGATTGCCCTCGCCCGTCTCGGCGCAGCGGGTGAGGGCTGCCAGCGCTTCCCGTACCGCCACCACGTCGCGCGTGCGGCGGGCTTCCTCGAGCCGCGCGAGCTGCGAGATGCGCACAGCGGTGTTGTCCACTACACGGACGTCGAGGGCGGCCTCGGATTCGGGCTGGTAGGCGTTGACGCCCACGATGATATCCCGGCCGGAATCGATGCGCGCCTGCTTGCGCGCGGCAGCTTCCTCGATGCGCATCTTGGGCAGGCCGGTTTCGATAGCCTTGGCCATGCCACCCAATTGCTCTACTTCCTGGATGAGCTGCCAGCCGCGATGCATCAATTCATGAGTCAGTTTCTCGACATAATACGAGCCACCCCAGGGATCGACGACTTTGGTGATGCCGGTTTCCTCCTGCAGGTAGATCTGCGTATTGCGAGCGATGCGCGCCGAGAAATCGGTGGGCAGGGCCAGCGCTTCATCGAGCGCGTTGGTGTGCAGGGATTGGGTGTGGCCCAGCGCGGCGGCCAGCGCCTCCACGGCGGTGCGCACCACGTTATTGAACGGATCCTGCGCGGTGAGCGACCAGCCGGAGGTCTGGCAGTGCGTGCGCAGCACCATGGATTTCGGGTTTTTCGGATTCAACTGCTTGACTAGCTTGGCCCAAAGCACGCGCGCGGCCCGCATTTTGGCAATCTCCATGAAATGGTTCATGCCGATGCCCCAGAAAAAGGAGATACGCGGCGCAAAGCTGTCGATATCCAGGCCAGCGCGAATGCCTGTGCGCAGGTATTCGAGACCATCGGCCAGCGTGTAGGCCAGTTCCAGGTCGGCGGTGGCGCCGGCCTCCTGCATGTGATAGCCGCTGACGCTAATGCAGTTGAATTTCGGCATCTTCTGCGAGGTGTAGCGGAAGATATCGCCGATGATCCGCATGGAGCCTTCCGGCGGATAGATGTACGTGTTGCGGACCATGAATTCTTTCAGAATGTCGTTCTGAATGGTGCCGCTGAGCTTCTCCGGAGACACGCCCTGCTCTTCGGCGGCCACGATGTAGAACGCCATGATGGGCAGCACGGCGCCGTTCATGGTCATCGACACGGACATCTGGTCGAGCGGAATCTGGTCGAAGAGGATCTTCATGTCCAACACGGAATCGATGGCTACGCCGGCCTTGCCCACGTCGCCGACCACGCGCTCGTGATCCGAATCGTAGCCGCGATGGGTGGGCAGGTCGAAGGCCACCGAAAGACCCTTCTGGCCGGCCGCGAGATTGCGCCGGTAGAAGGCGTTGGATTCCTCGGCCGTGGAGAATCCCGCGTATTGCCGGATGGTCCAGGGCTGGCGGGAGTACATGGTGGAATACGGGCCGCGCAGATAGGGCGCGAGGCCGGCGGCGTAGGCCAGGTGCTCCATACCCTCCAGATCCGCTCGCGTATACCACGGCTGGATGGCGATATGTTCCGGAGCGAACCATTCGGACCCGGAGGGCGGGGCTTGCGCCTGTGAGGCGTGCGGCGCGGCGGGCGCGCCTTTGTAGTCGATGTTTGAAAAATCGGGACGCATGGCTAGTCTTTCACCCCCAGGCGCTCCTGCCAGGCGCGCAGGACTTCGGCCGCGTTGCTGCGGGCGTGGACAAAATCCGCGACGCCGGCCTGTTTCAATATCTCGATGGAATCCGCGGGATTACCGGCCACGATTACCGGCGTGGCTTTGCCGGCGGCGCGTAACTCCTGAATCACGCGCGGCGCCAGGGCGGCGTATTCCGGGTCCGAACTGCACAGAACCACGGCGTCCGGATCGCCCGTGAGTTCGCCCGAAATCCGGATTTCGAATCCCGCGCACCCGAAGAAGTTTGTGATGAATCCGGAACGGGCCTTGCGCATCTTCACGTCACCGGCTTCAAGCAGCAGGAACCGCGGCGTCTGCCCGGTTCGCGCGGCATGCCGCTCGGTGCGCAGACGGATTTGTTCAAATATGCGCGCATAGCGGGCATCGATGCCTTCCCGCTCGATCTTCGGCAGCATTCGCTCGTCGAGATTGGGATATTGGTTGGTGCCGACGATGGCAATGCGCCGCGCGCCGACGGCCAATTCACGCTCCGCGCGAGCCCTGCCTATGTCATCGGAGATGGCGCGGGAATACTTCAGGAATCCGCCCGCCGCTTCCACCTTCTGAAACAGTGCCCAGGCTTCGCGCGCGAACGAATCCGTGAGGGTTTCCAGGTAATAGGAGCCCCCCGCGGCATCTACGCTGCGGTCGAGTCCGGCTTCCCGGCGCAAGATCAATTGCGTGTTGCGGGCCAGCCGCCGGCTGGCTTCATCGGGCTCGCGGTATGTACGATCGAAAGCGCCCACTTCGATGGAGTCCGCGCCGCCAATGGCCGCGGCCATCGCTTCAGTAGTGGCGCGGAGGACATTCACGTAAGGATCGTAGATGGTCTTGGTCAAATAGGAGGTGTGGGCGCAAACCGTCATCTTACCGGCACGGGCATCGGCGGGGCCAAAGCTCTCTACGATGCGGGCCCAAAGCGTGCGGGCCGCACGAAACTTTGCAATTTCCAGAAAATAGTTCGACCCGGCATCGAATTCGAATGCGATCCACTGGGCGGCTTGATCCGCCGTGAACCCGCGAGCGGTGAGTTGCGCGATGATTTCCGCGCCTTCGGCCAACGCAAAAGCGACCTGCTGGACCGGCGTGGCGCCCATGCCCGAGAACTGGAAGCAAGCCCGGATGGCGATCGGCCGGAACCGGGGGATCGGTAGGGCGCGGAGAAGCCTGGCCGCTTGATCGAAATCCGGCAAGGGGGTGTAGTCGATGGAGCCCGATTCGATGTTTGCGAGAGACTGGGGCGCAGCCTCTACGAGCGCCCTGAGAACTTCCACACTGGCCTGGCCGGTGGTGTCGAAGTGGACCGCGCATCGCGGCAGTTTCCCGATCGCTTCCAGAACGTTCTGGTCGCCGAGTACGAAGCGGATTTCATCCGCTCCCGCATCCAGCGCTGCATGCGCCTCGCGCGTATTGTGCACCACTTCGCGAATCTTCCAGCGATTTTCGGGACGCGTGCCGCGCGTGAACGGAAACTCTCCGGGTGTTGAATTCAGATACTCCAGCCCGACCAGATCATCCGCGCGATAAAACAGTTTCGACTTGGGCGCAATGCCTTTTTGATCCTTGAGCACCACCGCATCCCAATCCGCGGTGGAAACCGGCGGGAATTCCGCTAAGGTGAGAGTGTCGCTCAGGGCGTCGCTCATGATGTGGGGTCCTCCACGATTTCGATCAGCACGCCCAGCGATTTCGGATGGACGAAAAATACGGTGGTGCCGCGCGAACCGGGACGCGGTGCTTTGTCGATCAACTGGAAGCCAGCCTCTTTCATATATTGGAACGCAG
>JBEKIM010000084.1:0-18541 GCA_050011755.1 Bryobacteraceae bacterium
CCGCGTTTTCATGGCGGGGCAGGCGGTCACGGTAATGCGCGGCGAGCTTAGTACGTGAAACCGATACTCAATGATTTTTCGCCCAGGCGCTTAATTCATGTCTGTAAAACAAATGTAAAAACAGTTCAGGCGGCTAATCATAGGCCCCTGACCTTGCCGCCCAACGTCCGCGCAAAGGCAACTTTGACATTCCCACGTGCAGGTTCTGCATGGGTCTGGCGGCCGCACGCTCCCGAGTCTAAGGCTTTCCATCGAATTCCCCCAACTTACTGTTTTGGGCCACAGTTTGCATAAGCCAGCCGTCATGACGCAAATCGTGGCACAAGAAACTTAAAAAAAATGTGATCATATTAGTCCGGTTTCGGGTACTATCAATGTAAATTGCGCGTTTCTGTCCGTTCGTTCAGCTTTGACGAACTGGAAAAGGGGGCTGCTGTCCCGCCCAGGCGCTGGCGTGCGGCGTTCAGGCCGTGCGCACTGGAGGCATGTATGCAGGTTCCATCTTCGATTTCAAGGATTTCACGTATCCTTCTGGTGTTGCTGCTGGTGGCCGGATCGGCCGTGCTCATTGGCGGATCTAAGTCGCCTTATTCACGCCTCAGCAAGGCTTACTGGGCAAGTAAAGAGCTGGTCGATTTCGTGCTTCCCGGCTTGAATATCACCATCAATTCCGCATCCATCTCGAGCGCCGGTGTCATCAGCGTCACCTATACCCTGACCGATCCCACGGGCCTGCCTTTGGATGCCTCCGGCGCCACCACCCCGGGAGTTATCTCGCTGGCATACGTGGCTGCCTATATCCCCAAAGGCCAGGAACAGTATGTGGCCTACACCACCGCGCAGGCCACCGGCGCGGTGCTGGGCACCATCACTCGTCCGGATTTCGAAGTGTTCACCGCTCCGGCTAAGCAGATCGGCCCGGGCCAGTACACATACACTTTCATCGCCGCGGCGCCCGCGGGATTCGATCCCACCGTGACGACTACCGTCGCGGTCGCCGGCAACCGCGATCTCACGCCGTTCAATCTGGGCACGAACTACGCAGGCGCCACCTTCAACTTTGTGCCCAACGGCGCGTCCGTGACTGTCACTCGCGATGTCATCCGCACCCAGAGTTGCAACACCTGCCATTACCAATTGGCGTTCCACGGCGGCTATGCCAGCGGTATGCCCATGTGCGTCATGTGCCACCAGCCGCAGAACGCCGATCCGGTCACGGGCAACAGCCTGGATCTCAAGGTGTTTGCCCATAAGCTCCACATGGGTTCGCAGTTGCCCAGCGTTGTTGGGTACACGTCCAACGGGAAAACCATTCCGGGAGCTCCCTACGAAATCAGCGGCTACATGAATTCGATCAATAACTTTTCCACTGTGATCGATCCCGCCGATCCCCGCCGCTGCGAGGTTTGCCATAGCCAGACCACCGGCGCGGCGCAAGCCAAAGCCTTCCTGACGGAGCCCACGCGGGCTGCCTGCGGCGCCTGCCACGACGATGTAAACTTCGCGACCGGAGCCAATCACCCCGGCGGATTTCAGATGGATGACACCGAATGCGCCAACTGCCATATCCCGCAGGGTGAAACGCCCTTTGACGCTTCCATTTTGGGGGCGCACGTGGTGCCCACGGATACCGCGGCTCTGTACCCGCAGAACCCCGATACCTTGATCGCCGGAATCAATTTGGCCATCACGGGCGTGACCAATACGTCGGCGGGTCAAACGCCCACCGTCGCCTTTACCTTGCAGGACGACAGCGGCAACAACATCCCGGTATCCCAGGCCTCCACCCTGCAATTCACCGTGGCCGGCCCCACGACCGACTACGGATACACCAGCTTCGGAAGCGACACCGCCGGCACGCCGGGTTATGTGACGGAAAGCGCCGCAAAAGCGGCCTGTGCTTCCAACGGCACTTGCACTTACACTTTCACGCACGCGATTCCGGCGGGCGCCACAGGCACGTATACAATGGGCGGGGAGGCGCGCATGACTGTGACCGTTTTGGCCGGCACCACTTCCTCGCAGAGCGTGACGGAAGCGGCTTCGAATCCCGTGGTGAATTTCTCCGTGGATGGCTCACCCGTCACCCCTCGGCGCACCGTGGTTGTGGAGACTAACTGCAATAACTGCCACGTCGCGCTTTCGCTGCATGGCGGCTTGCGCAACAACACCGAATATTGCGTGTTGTGCCATAATCCATCGAATACGGACGCCAGCACCCGCCCTAGCGCCGTCGTTGCATCGTACCAGACGCAGCCGCCACAGGGTATCAACTTCAATTTATTGGTTCACCGCATCCACGACGGCGTGAACGCCGCTACCAACCCTGGCGGGCCGCCCAAGACTCCGTACATTGTGGTAGGGCACGGCGGAAGCATCAACGACTTCTCAGGCGTGCTCTTCCCGGTTATGAACGGGGCGGGCGATGCCACCTACATGCAAAACTGCGCGGTCTGTCACACCGCCGGCAGCGAGCAGAACCTGCCAATCGGCCTGAATCCGGTTCAGGATCCCCAGGGCTGGATCCAGGGAGCGACCGGAAACCCGGTACAGCCCGCTTCATCGGCTTGCAGCGGATGTCACGTTTCGGAGGGTGAATCCGCCCACTTCCTGGCCAATACGGATGTATTGGGCGAGAGTTGCAACGTATGCCATGCCGCGGGCGCGCAGTACGCGGTTGACGCCGTACATGCTCAGTAACCGTATTTACATCCTCTTCTTCCTCATTTGCTGGCGGGCGGGGGCGCAAACCCCCGCCCCCACTCCGGCCGCCGCCCCGGCCGCTCGGCAGTATGCCGGCTCGGAGACCTGCCAGCCGTGCCACGCAGACATCTACAGCGCTTTCCAGAAGAGCCCGCACAAGTTGGTCGACACTCAAAAACGCCGCGGCTGGGAGACCAGAGCCTGCGAGTCCTGTCAAGGTCCCGGCGGAAAACACGCCGCATCCGCCGACAAGGCGGACATCGTCAACCCGGCACACCTCGCCCCAGCCGAGGCCGATCGCGACTGCCTGAAGTGCCATCTGAATCAGCCCACCCACATCGGCCGCATCGAGGACAGCCACGCGAAGAACGAAGTTGCGTGTACCGCCTGCCACTCCATCCACGCGCACGGCCCCAACGGCTCGGTACCCAGAAAAATGGCGGCCATCAATGAACAGTGCGCAAGCTGCCACACGGCGGAGTGGGCCGAGTTCCAGCGGCCTTACAGACACCGCCTGCCCGAAGGCGCCATGTCCTGTGTGGACTGCCATAATCCGCACGGGAGCATTTCGCGCGCCTCTACACAGGCCTTTGCCGCCAACGAAACAGGCTGCTTCCGCTGCCACGGCAACCTGCGCGGTCCGTTCACGTTTGAGCATGCCCCCATGCGGATCGAAGGCTGTGCCGCCTGCCACGAGCCGCACGGCTCGGCCAATCCGCGCATGCTCATCCGCGCGGAAGTCCGCTACCTCTGCCTGGAGTGCCACGCGAACCTCCCATCCGCGCCCGGGCCGATTAAGAACCCTCCTGCGTTAGGCGGCGTCCCGCCCGCGTTTCACGACCTGTTCAGTCCGCAGTTCCAGAATTGCACCGTATGCCATAACAAGATCCACGGGTCTTACGTGAACCAGGAGTTGCTCAAATGAGGTGCATATTGGCTTTGTTTGTCACAATTCCGCTGTTTGCACAAACGACGGCTCCGCAGCCGGCCGCCGCCCCTGCACAGGCGCCTCCCCCAGCCGCCACCACTGCGGAGGCCGCCGCGCCCACCCCGTCCACCGAGCTCTGGATCACAGGCACCCTGGATCTCGGCTACCGCTTCACCAGCGTGGGCGGCGATAACGACGTCTATCGCAGCGTGGTCAACTTGGGCCAGGGCCCCCGCCTGCTAGGCCTGGATCTCATGATCGTCGATCCCAAGAAGCGGCTCTTCGATCGCCTGGAAGTGCGCGCCAATAACTGGGGCGGCGATCCCTATAACACCGTCCATTTGAACGCCTCCAAGCAGGGCATCTACGATTTCAACTTCGACTACCGCGATATCGCCTACTTCAACTTACTGCCGTCCTTCGCCGACCCTCTGCTCGGTACCGGTCTCGTCCTCGACGAGGATTCCTCCTTCTCCCGCCGCCGCATGAGCGATTTCCAGTTGGATCTGCTTCCCGGCCATCGCATCATCCCCTACCTCGACTATGGCCGCGATTCCGGCCAGGGCACCGGCATCACCACCTTCGTCTCCGACGTGAACCAGTACCCCGTCGCCGACCGCACTTTCGATAAGACCGACAACTATCGCGGTGGCGTGCGCCTGGAGCTCAATCGCTTCCACGCCACGCTGGAGCAGGGTGGCACCACGCTCCGCGACGACCAGTCGGCTTACGACTCCACCGTCAATTACGGCAACAACTATCAGCCGTACTTTGGCCAGACCCTCGACCTGTCCAGCCTGGCGCAGGCTTATGGCATCCGCGGCAGTAGCATCTATAGCAAGGTCCTGTTTACCTCCAACCCATTCTCGTGGATGGATGTCTCCGGCCAGTTTCTATACAGCCTGCCCAACACAAGCGTCAACTATACCCAGGTCGATACCGGTAGCCTCGTGTTGCAGGAGGCCATCCTGTTTTATACCGGAGAACAGGCCCTGGGCTTCGCCGCGGGAAAACAGCCACACACCACCGGCAGCTTAGGTCTCGAGCTGCGCCCGATGAAGCGCCTGCGCATCCTTGAATCCTGGATGACCGACCGCATGCATACTTCCGCGGCCGGTCTGGTCACCGGCATGATTCTGCAGCCCCTCACCGCCGCCCAGACTGACCTCACCCCGCTGGCCAGCCTGCTGGTGATGAACTACAACCAGGAGCAGACCGACGTATTGTTCGAAGTCACCCACAAGCTCACGCTGCGCGGCGGCTTTCGTTATGTTTGGGGCAATGCCGAAACGGACGCCGCGCTGATCTCGGGACCCGGCCAGGAATCGAGCGACCTGCGCCAGCAGGTCGGCTTGGCGGGCGTCAACTTCCGCGCCACCCAAAAGCTCTCGGCCAACGTGGATTTCGAAGGCGCGGCTACGGACCACGCCTACTTCCGCACCAGCCTCTACAACTACCAGAAGATGCGCGCCCGCGCGCGCTATCAACTCGCCTCTACACTGGCTTTGCAGGCGAGTTTCTCCGTGTTGAACAACCAGAATCCCACGGCCGGCATCAATTACAGTTTCCTGAGCCGGCAGAATTCCCTATCGGCTTCATGGACTCCGTCGAAGCGTATCGGCATCCTGGGCGAATACACCCGTTCGACACTTTATTCCAATATCAACTATCTGGAGCCGGAATTCCTCACCCCCGAGACATCTCTCTATCGGGATAATGCCCACAATGCCAGCGCCCTGATCGATCTGGCCCTGCCCAGCTATGCGAAACTCGCGCCACACCTGGCGTTCGGCGGGTCGCTTTTCCTCTCGTCCGGCAGCCGCCCGACCACCTATTACCAGCCGCTCGCGCGCCTCTTGCTGCCGCTGCACAAGGGGATAGCCTGGAAATCCGAATACCGCTATTACGGCTATGGCGAAACATTCTACGAATTAGAAGGCTTTCGCGCCCACATCTTCCAAACTGGCATAACCCTTGGCACAGGGCTTTAGCGTTAGGGTTATTATCACAATGTGAAGACTTCGCGTATCGTTCTCTCGTCCGCCGTACTCATCTCCGCCGGAGTGGCGGCATACTTCGTTTTTCCGCCTGTAAGACTTTGGGCGCTAGTGGTGGCCGGGCACAGCCCGGTGTGCCCGATGTCGCATGCCGTGCAGTCGCGGGCCAACGTGGATGAGAAGGAGCGCATCAAGGACCGCATGCTCGCCGGCAGCCACCTGGTGAAAGAAGATAGCGGCCTGGAATTGTGGAGTACCCCCAAGGGCAACTTCTGGATCCCGAAGGGCAACCGCTTTGTGCTGCCGTTCAACCTGGCGGAGATGGAGCAGCACATCTACGGGACCGGAGAACATTTCATTCACGCCGGAGACGTGGTGCTGGATTGCGGCGCCAGCGATGGGGATTTCACGCGCGAGGCGCTGGCGGCCGGGGCGCAGACCGTGGTGTCGGTCGAGATCTCACCCGGAAGCGCGGAATGCATCCGCCGGAATTTGGCCGCCGAAGTGGCCGCCGGCCGCGTGATTGTGTACCCGAAAGGCGTGTGGGACAAAGAGGATACGTTGACGTTAAACGTGGACGATACCAACTTTGCCGCCAACAGCGTGGTCATGCGCCCGGAAACGTCGCATCCCAGCGTGCTGGTGCCCCTGACCACCATCGATAAGCTGGTGGCGGAATTGAAACTGCCGCGCGTGGACTTCATCAAGATGGATATTGAGGGCGCGGAAGTCCCGGCGCTGGCGGGCGCGCACCAGACGATTGCCCGGTTTAAGCCGCGGCTGGCGATCGCCACCGAGCACAAACCGGACGACGAGTACACGATTCCCGCGGCCGTGCGAAAAATCCGCCCGGATTACCAGATGGAGTGCGGTCCGTGCCTGGAGGCCAAGGGCCATGTGCGGCCGGATGTCTTGTATTTCTGGTAGGATGGCGAACTGAATTCAATGCCGCTCAACCCGGACCCCGTCATCTTCCGCGCCGTGGTTTCCACCATCGTGCCGGAAGCGGCGATCCTCGACGAACCGGGCTGGCGCGACGTTCTTCAAGTCGTCGAATCCCTCCTGCGCGACCGTCCCGAATCGCTTAAGCGCCAGATCCGCATCTTCCTCCGCGCCATCGAGTGGCTGCCCGTGGTCCGTTACGGCCGCCCTTTCACGCGCCTCGATCCGCCCGTCCGTACGCGCGTCCTCGCCCACCTCGAAAACGATCGCATTCAGAAGATCCGCGTGGGCTTCTGGGGACTGCGTACCATCGTGCTGGCCGGCTACTACGGCCGGCCGCAGGCCGCCCAAGCCATCGGTTACGCCGCCGGCCCGCGAGGCTGGGAGGCGCTCCGGTGAAGCGGGTCGGCTACGACATCGCGATCGTCGGCTCCGGCGCGGGCGGCGGCACGGTGGCGCAGGAACTCTCGCCCCTCTGCCGCCAGGGCGTACGCATCGCCGTGCTCGAAAAAGGACCTCGCCTGCGGGACGAGGAGTTTACCGGCCGCGAACTCGAGATGGCCGGCGCGCTCTACGAAGACGGCGGCGGATTTCTCACCTCCGATGGCGCCATGACCATCGCCTTCGGTTGCGCCTACGGCGGTTCCACGGTGGTCTATACCGGCACTTCCATGCTGCCCCCGGAACGCGTCATCAGCCGCTGGGATGTACCCGGCCTGACGCACGCCGACCTGGATTGCCGCGCGCGCAAATTCATGGCCGAGAACAACGTGCACTGGCTCGCGGACGATCTCGTCAACGAGAACAACAAGCTGTTCGTGGCCGGCTGCCACAAGCTGAACTACGATGTGCGGCAGTTCCCGGTGAACATCAAGGGTTGCCGCGGTTCCAGCCTCTGCAATCTGGGCTGCCCCAATCAGGCCAAGCAAGGCACCGATCGGGTGCAGTTGCCGCGCGCCGAAGCGAACGGCGTGGAAGTGGTTACCCGCTGCCAGGTGTTGACCGTCGGCGAGAAGACCCTGGCCGTGCGCGTGGCTGCTAAGCCCGCCGGCGCGAAAGGCGATGCCTCGCCTTGGGAGCCGGGCGATTATCAGATCGACGCGAAAATCGTGGTGCTTTGCGCGGGCGCCGTGAACACGCCGGCGCTGCTGTTGCGCTCCGGAATGGAGCACCGCCTGCCCCGGCTGGGCTATGGCTTCACCACGCATCCCGCGTTCATCATCGTGGGCGAGCACGCGCGTCCCATCACCAACTTTGTCGGTTTTCCCAAGAGTTACTACGTCGACCAGTTCGCCGAAACCGGGCATTTCGTGCTCGAAACCTGCATGTATTTTCCGTTTATCACGGCCAAGAGCCTGGCGGGGTTCGGCGCGCCGCATAGCGCCTTCATGCGGGCCTTCCCGCGCCTGCAGATGATTCTGGTACTGGCCTGCGACGAAGCCGATGCTTACAACCGCGTGGCCATCGATAAAGCCGGCCGCCCGGTGGTGCATTACCGCTTCCAGCACGAGGCCGTCGGCGGCCTGATTGGCGGCGCGGTCGCCGCGGCCAGAATCCTGTTTGCGGCGGGAGCCCAGCGTGTCCACATGCCGGTAGCCCGCGAGACTACCATTGAATCCGCCGACGCCGCGCGCCTGCCGGAAATCGCCGCCGCCGCAAGATTTACCCCTGGCAAGACGCCTGTATCCGCCGCGCATCCGCAGGGCGGCTGCGGCATGGGCGCTGGCCCCCACGATTCCGTGACCGATTCTTACGGCCGCGTGCACGGTTTGCCCTGGCTGTTCGTCGCGGATGCCAGCCTCTTTCCCAATTCTCTCGAAATCAATCCCTACGTCACCATCATGGCGCTGGCCGATCGCGTGGCCCAGCGCATCCGGGAGGAGGTCCCCGCGCTTCTATGAAAATGACCGGCGCAGACATCGTTGTGCGCGCCCTGGAGGACGAAGGCATTCCCTTCACCTTCGGCATCCCCGGCACCCACAACATCGAACTCTACGACTCGCTCGCCCGCTCCGCCAAGGTTCGCCCGATCCTGGTTACCGACGAGCAGAGTGCATCCTTCATGGCCGATGGGGTGGCCCGCTCTTCCGGCATGCTGGCCGCGGCCAATGTAGTCCCGGGCGCCGGCCTTACCCACGCGCTTTCCGGAATCGCCGAGGCCTATCTGGACGGCATCCCCATGCTGGTGTTGGCCTGCGGCATCCGGCGCGATACCGGCAAGGCTTATCAACTCCACGCCGTCGATCAACAGGCCATCGCCCGTCCCGTGACCAAGGCGCAGTTCCTGATCGAGAAAGGCGCGGACCTCTATGCCACGATCCGCCGCGCTTGCCTCGTCGCGCGCACCGCGCCCGCCGGCCCGGTCTTCGTGGAAGTCCCTGCCGAGCACTATATCTTCCGTCATGACGTGGACCTGGAAGCCTGGCGCGATGAGCCGGAGTCTGCCGCCACGTTCCGCGCGGCCGATCTCGACCGGGCGCGCAGTCTCTTGGCGGCCTGCCGCCGTCCGCTTCTGTATTTCGGACTTGGGGCTGCGCGAGCCGGCGCCGATCTGATCGCGCTGGCCGAGCGTCTCGAAGCTCCCGTGGCCACTACCTTTGAAGGTAAAGGCATTTTTCCCGAGAGTCATCCGCTTTGGCTGTGGTGCGGATTCGGCGCGGCCGCTCCTAAGTTCGTGCAGAAGATTGCCCAGGGCGGCGACCTGACGCTGGCCATTGGCTGCCGCTTCTCCGAAGTGGGCACTGGAAGCTACGGCCTGCAGATGCCCGGCAAGCTAGTCCACGTCGACATCGATCCCGGCTCGCTCGATCAGAACTACCGCGCCGATTTACCCGTGGTGGCCGATGCGGCTGCATTTATCGCCGCGTTGCTGAACAACCTTCCCGCGCGCGGCTCCGACCCGCGGCTCCGCGAAGCCATCCGTGAGGGCCACGCGAAAGTATGGTCCGGGTGGGCCGCGCCGGCGGACGCCGAAAAAGTCACACCGCCGCAGCTACTCAAGGCCGTACAGGAGTTGGTGGGTCCCACGGCGATTTACACGACCGACAGCGGCAATGGCACCTTCCTGGCGGTCGAGTGCCTGCGCCTCGACCATCCGCGCTCGTTTCTGGCGCCCATCGATTACTCTTGTATGGGATACGCCGTGCCGGCCGCTTTGGGAGCCGCTCTGGCCTGTCCCGGCCGGACCGTGGTTTCGCTCGCGGGCGATGGCGCATTCCTCATGACAGGCCTGGAATTGCTGACCGCCGCGCAGCTCCAGTTGCCCCTCCTGGTGCTGCTGCTGCGCGACCGCGAACTGGCGCAGATCGCGCAGTTCCAGCAGACGGCCCTGGGCCGGAAGAGCTGCAGCGAACTGCCCGATTACGATCTGCCGGCCTTCTGCCGCGCCGTAGGCGTCGAATATCTGATGATGGCGAAGAATGCGGAGATCGACCCGATACTGCGCCAAGCTCGTGCGTTGATGGAAGCCAAACGCCCGGTCGTAGTGGAAGTGGCCATCGACTATTCGCGGAAAACGTACTTCACCGAGGGAGTGGTGCGGGTGAACCTGGCCCGCCTGCCCTGGCCGGATCGCCTGCGCATGGTCGTGCGCGCCTTGTCCCGCCGCCTGAGTTAAGTTTTCGTGGCGCACGCTTCAGCGTGCCGCGGCGGACTTCAGTCCGCCGCTTGCATTTAGGCGAACAAACAGCGAAAATAGAGCCATGCCCGAACTCATCGGCATAGCCCGAATGGCCTCCCAAAGCGCTTTGCTCGAAGCCAAATCCGAGGTCGAGTACTTCGAGATCGGCGCCCGCAGCATCCTCAACCGCACCAGGCCCAACATGCCGTTCCAGTGGACCATTAATCCCTATCGCGGCTGCGAATTTGGCTGCCAATACTGTTACGCGCGCTATACCCACGAGTTTATGGGCATGGAAAACGGCCGCGACTTCGAATCGAAGATCTACGCAAAAGCCGCAGCGCCCGATATCCTGCGCCGCGAGTTGCGCAGACTGGATCGCGCCGACCACATCGCCATCGGCACGGCCACCGATCCCTACCAGCCCGCGGAGCGCCGCTTCCGGCGCACGCGCGCCATCCTGGAAGTCTTCGCCGGCGAAAAGGGCCGCCGCTTGTCGATCACCAGCAAATCGGACCTGGTGGTGCGCGATCTGGACCTGCTCGGCGAAATCGCCAGCCGCAACGTGTTGTCCATCAACATCACGGTCACCACGCTCAACCGCCGCCTGGCGCGGCTGATGGAACCGCGCGCCCCACGGCCGGACCTGCGCCTGGCCGCCGTCCACGTGCTGGCGGAAGCCGGCATCGCCGTCGGCGTCTTTCCGAACCCCATCCTGCCCATGATCACCGACTCCGAAGAAAGTCTCGATGCCCTGGCCGCCGCGGCGCGCCAGGCGGGCGCACAGTATTTCGGCGGCGGTCCGCTATTCCTGATGCCCTCCGCCCAGAAGATTTTCTTTCCGTTCCTCGAAAAGCGCGTTCCGAAGCTGGCCGGCCCTTACCGGGAGATGTATGCGCATAGCGCCTACCTGGGTCCCGGCTATAAAGCGCGATTGCGCGAGCGCGTGGCGCGCATCCGGCAACGCCACAGCCTCGGTTCCGCGCCGGTCGAATACCGTCCGGAACTATGGGAAGGCGAAGAGCAGGGCGCCCTCTTTCCGTTACAGTGAAATCAGGTTTCCAGGAATGGATCTCGCCGAGTTCGATTTCGCCCTGCCCGAGGACCTGATCGCGCAATCGCCGCTCGCCGACCGCGCCGCATCGCGCATGCTGGTCGTGGATCGCGCCGGCGGCTCCTGGGAAGACCGCCAGTTTCGGGATCTGCCCGCGTTCCTGGGTCCTGGCGATTGCCTCGTTTTGAACGATTCGCGGGTCTTTCCGGCGCGCCTGTTCGGGCATCGCGCGGGCCGCACCGGCGCCGTGGAAGTCCTGCTGCTACGGCCCGTCGACAGCGCCGCGAAGGATTGGGAGGCGCTCGTACATCCCGGCAAGAAAATGCGGGTCGGCGAGAGGGTTGTGTTCGGCGACAGCCTGGAGGCCGAGGTCGTCGCGCGCCGGGAATTCGGCGAGCGGACGCTGCGCTTTTACACGGATCGCGATGTCTACGACGATTTCGAGAAACTGGGCCATGTGCCGCTGCCTCCCTATATCAAGCGCGCGGACGAAGTCGCCGACCGCGAACGCTATCAGACCGTATTTGCGCGCGAGAAGGGTTCGGCGGCCGCGCCCACCGCTGGCTTGCACTTCACGCCGGAGGTGCTGGAGGCTTGCCGCGAGGCCGGCGCGGATATCGCGTTCGTCACCCTGCACGTGGGGCTAGGAACCTTTCAGCCGATCCACGACGGGCGCGTGGAAGGCCACCGCCTGCACCGCGAGCACTACCACATCGCCGCGGATAACGCCGTCCGCATGGCGTCCGCACGGCGCCGTGTTGCCGTCGGCACCACCAGCGTACGCTCCCTCGAGAGCGCCATGCAAAGCGGCGGCCTGCGGGAGACCGCCGGCGAAACCGGCATCTTCATCTACCCCGGCTTCGAGTTTCGGGCCACCGGCGCCATGCTGACCAACTTTCATCTTCCGCGCACCAGCTTGCTGCTGCTGGTGTGCGCCTTCGCCGGCAAGGAACTAGCCCTGGCAGCCTATCGGCACGCGGTCGAGTACCGGTACCGCTTCTATTCCTATGGCGATTGTATGTTGATTATTTGATCGGTTCCGGATTTTCTGTTGTAGACTGGAGCAAATCAGGAGGGACCGCGATGAATCAGCTTCGCAAGGTCAACTTAGCCGTTCTGGCTATCGCATCCGCGACGGCTTGCGCCACACCCGTCCGGGCCAGTTCCATAGTCTACACGAACATCCAGCCTGGAGACACGTTTTTCATCGGGGTAGCCATTGGCGTCGTCCCGTTCGTCGGGGTTTTTAACTATGCCGGTATCGGCTTCGAGGCGAAGCAAAACTATACCTTTGAACGCATGGACCTGGCAGCCAGTCTAAGTTCGGGACCCAATGTGCTGGATGTGTATTTGATGACCAGCCAGGGCGGTCTTCCGGACCAGATACTGGAGTCCTTCGCGCTCGACAACGAATTATCGACCGATCCCACTACCGGGATGGTCACCATCGACTCGGTCACTCATCCGGAGCTTCTGGCCGGTCATGAGTATTGGGTCGTGGCGGCGGGCGGTCCAACCACCACCGCCTTCTGGCAGTTGAACGCGCATGGCATAGAAGGACCGAATGTCAGCGGTCCAACATTGACAACTCTGCAGCGAGATGCGAACACCAATGACGTCGAAGCTCTCGAGGTCTTTGGAAACGGCGTTCCCGAGCCCGGTTCCTGGATGCTCACAGCCGGCGCACTACTCGTGGGGCTGGCGTATTCGCGCCGTCGCCTGAATAACCCGCTGACGCCCGGGAAATGAAATTCGCCAAAGCCGTCTTTTGGGCCGCCGGCACGTTTGGTGTGCTGGCGCTCGCGCCTTTGTATGTCTTGTTCGATCTAGTGGGGCGCTACGATCCGCCGTCCATCACGCATCCGCAGTTCTATTACGGCTTCGCCGGCGTGGGGCTGACGTGGCAGTTTGTATTCTTCATCATTGCCGGGGACCCACTCCGGTACCGCCCCCTGATGATTCCCGCCGTGCTTGAAAAGCTCAGCTATGCAGGCGCGCTGCTGGTGCTCTATTTGCAAGGGCGCATTTCGCCGCTGCAGGCCGCGACCGGCATCCCCGACGCGCTGCTCATGGTCCTGATTGTGGCGGCATTTTTGAAAACGCGCAACTAGCCCGAGGTCTTATCGGGCGTCGCCACGCTGTGGGCCGTATTGTAAATTTGCTGGCTCAACTGGCTCTGTAGCTGATTGATGGCCTGCGCGTCGGTCGGGCTCAACGTCCCGCCGTTGGCCTGCTCATCGCCGGCGATCTGCTGCTGGATGCCGGAGAGTTCCGCGCCCAACTGCGTAGCTTGGCCGCTGCTCAGATGCCCGGCCTTCTCGTTCAACACGATACGGCCGGCTTCCAGGTCTTCGCGCGTGCCGGCCTGCGTTACAGTCGCACCGGATGGAGGCGCGGCGCCATCGTGCGCGTCGCCATAAACTGTCTGGCTCAACTGATTCTGCGCCTGCTGCACGGCTTTGGCATCGGCGGGCGAGAGCGTGCCACCGTCGGCCTTCTGGTCCGCCACGATCTGGCTGTGGATGGATGATATCTGGGTGTAGAGCTGTTGAGACTGATCGCTCGTGAGATTGCCGCTTTCCGCGTTCGCGGCCACCCTGCCTGTGAGCGCCACCTCGCGCAGCGCCGCTTGGCTGAGATTCAGGTTGTCTGATGCATCTGAGGGCTGCGCGGCGTTCTTCGGCGGAGCCGCGAGCGCGTACTTCTCCGCTATCATGCTAGTGTTCAAAATGATGGGGGCCAAGGCTGATCTCCTCACACAGTTCATCGGCGGGAGGCAGCGGAACTTTAGGACCGGCTTCGGGCCTTCGACGCCTTGATGTAGGCCTCTGGAATCAGCAGGGTAAGCGCGTCGGGCACGATCTCCACCCGCGCCGGAATGTGTCCCGCATATTCGCCATCCACTTGAATATACACACGCCGGTCCGCCGTGCCGGGCATGCACACCGTTTCCGTCCGAATCAACGAAATGCCCGGCACCCCGGTCAGTTTGCGCATCGCCACCCGCGCCAGGTAGGTCAGAAACAGGAACGAACTGCGCCCTTCGAAGAGCACTACTTCGAACCGATCGTCCAACAAGCTGGTGCTTTGCGCGATCTGCAGATCGCCGCCATAATTGCGCACTTTGCTGATCAGCGCGAAGGCGCAGCTCACCCGGCGGCCCTCCACCAGCACCTCGAACTCGTCTAACTTCCGGCCGATCAGGCTGAAGCCGCCGATCCAATAGGCCAGCTTTCCCAGGCGCGCCTTGAGCGGCAAGTTGATGCTGTATACGATCCGGGCATCCAGTCCGATTCCCGCCATCAGCAGAAACAGCCGGCTGCGTTCGGATCCGTTCGCGCATTGCAGCCGGCCCATCGAAATCCGCGTGGGAATACAATCGCGCAGGCTGGCCGCGGCCCGCTCGATGCTCGCACTGAGCCCCATCTCATTGGCCAATACGTTGGCCGTGCCGGCGGGCAAAATACCGAGCGGCACATCGGAGAAAGCCACGCCCTCGGCGATCTCGTTGATGGTTCCGTCGCCGCCGGCCGCCAGGATCAATTCCGCGCCGTCCGCGATGCTGCGCCGCGCGATCGCGCCCGCGGTGCCGGGGCCCTGCGTGGGCACCAGCCACGTGTCGTGTCCCGCTTCGCGCAGGATTTCCGCGGCGTCGGACAGACGCTTCAACCCCTTATCGCCCATCTTGCCTGCAAAAGGATTGTAAATGATGATGGTCTTGCGTGCGGAGGCTATGGCTTTACTCCAGTCCTCTAAGTTTAAACTATAGTGAGAAACGCCGATGCCAAAGAATCCCGCCGCCCGGATTGAAAAGCTGCGCGAAACGCTGCGCCATCACGAGCGCCTGTATTACGTGCTCGACCAGCCCGAGGTTAGCGATGCCGAATACGACGCCTTGATGCGCGAGCTGCGCGATCTGGAAACCGCGCATCCCGACCTGCTCACGCCCGACTCGCCCACCCAGCGCGTGGGCGGCAAGCCGCGCGAAGGCTTCATCAAGGTGGCGCACAGCGCGCCCATGCTGAGCCTCGACAACGCCCTGGACGAAGGCGAGTTGCGCGATTTCGACCGCCGCGTGCGCGAACTGCTGCGCGGCGCCGCGTTCCAATACGTCACCGAATTGAAGCTGGACGGCCTTTCCATGGCTGCCCACTATCGCGATGGGCAATTTGTCCAGGCCATTACCCGCGGCGACGGCGTCGTGGGCGAGGACGTCACCGGAAATGCGCGCACCATCCGCTCCCTACCCCTGCGCGTCGCGTCCCACTTGCCGCAATTCGAAGTGCGCGGCGAAACCGTGATGAACCGGCGCGCCTTCGAACGCCTGAACGCGGAACGCGACGAGCGCGGGCTGTCGCGCTTTGCCAACCCGCGCAACGCCGCGGCCGGATCGCTGCGCGTGCTGGAGCCTTCCATTACCGCCTCCCGCCGCCTCGACTATTTCACCTATTTCCTGCAGGTGGACGGCGCCCCCGCCTACCCGCGCCATTGGGAATCGCTCGAAGAACTGGTGCGCCTGGGCTTTAAGGTCAACCCCCACCGCCAACTCTGCCGGGACGTGGACGAGGTTCTGCGATTCTGCGCGGAATGGGAAGCCAAGCGCGAGCAGTTGCCCTACGAAATCGACGGAGTGGTGGTGAAAGTGGATTCCATCGCCCAACAGCAGCAGCTTGGATTCACCGCCAAAGCCCCGCGCTGGGCCATCGCCTATAAATATCCGGCGCGGCAGGCGTTGACCACCGTGGAGAATATCGAAGTGCAGGTGGGACGTACCGGCGCCCTCACCCCTGTGGCCCGCCTCAAACCCGTCGAAGTCAGCGGCGTCACCGTGTCGCGCGCCACGCTGCACAACGAAGACGAAATCGAGCGGTTGGGCCTCGAGATCGGCGACACCGTGGTGATTGAACGCAGCGGCGATGTCATCCCGAAAGTGGTCCGGGTGCAGACGCAGGGCTCTTACCGCAAGCCCTTCGCTATGCCCAAGACGTGTCCCGTGTGCGGCGGCAGGATCGTGCGCGAAGAGGGCGAAGCCGCATCCCGCTGCATCAACATCAACTGCCCGGCGCGTTTGAAGGAATCCATCCTGCATTTCGCCGCGCGCGGCGTCATGAACATCGATGGCTTGGGAGACGTGCTCGTGAATCAACTCGTCGACAGCGGCATGCTGCGCAGCGTGGCCGATATCTACAGTCTGACGCTCGATCGATTGGTGTCGCTCGAGCGCATGGCCGAAAAGTCCGCGGGCAACGTAATCCGTAACATCGAGAAATCCAAGGAGTGCCCCCTGCCGCGCATTCTCACGGCGCTGGGCATCCGATTCGTGGGCGAGCGCACAGCCGTGTTTCTGGCGGAAGCCTTCGGCAGCCTGGACCGCATCGCGCAGGCCGGCGTCGATGAATTGCAGCGCGCCGAGGAAGTGGGGCCGAAAGTCGCGGAGAGCGTTTACGAATTCTTCCACGAGCCGCGCAACCAGGAACTGGTGGAGCGCCTGCGCGCGGCCGGCCTCAAGTTCGCATACCAATCCACCCGCAAGAAGGGCGGCCCGCTGGCGGGGAAGACGTTCGTGCTCACTGGAACCTTGCCCAACCTCAGCCGGGAAGACGCCACCCGCCTGATCGAAGCCGCGGGCGGCAAAGTCAGCGGCTCAGTCAGCCGGAAGACCAGCTACGTCGTGGCGGGCGAGGACGCGGGATCGAAACTGGACAAAGCCCGCGGCCTGGGCGTGGAAGTGATCGACGAGCGGCGGCTGTTGGAACTGGCCGGCTAGTCACCCGGCCAGATCGGCCCAGCGACTCGTCACGGCAGGATTTCGAAGAGCACTCCGGCGCCATGAGGACCGCTGAACGCCGCCGTGCCGTACAGATTGCCATTCGAATCCATCAGCAGGCCCGCGAGCGGACCGCCTCCGGCCTCGCCATTCCCGAAGCGGGACAGGATAGATTCCGTATAGCCATCCGCGCCAGGTGACAACTCATAAACCGTGCCACAACCATCCGCGCACGAATCGGTGGTTCCACCACCGCCGTCCAAGGTCGTGCCGTAGACGTTACCGAAGGCATCCAATATCGGATTACCGTATGGATACATGCCATCCCTGTTTCCCGTGAAGGTATGGATGACGCTCTCCGTCCAGCCGGCGGCTCCGTTGCGAGTCAATTTGTAAACAACGCCCTCGCCCGTCCTATCTCCGCCGCCCACCGTGGTTCCATACAAATTGCCCGCGGCGTCGAACGCCAGGCCCGAATAAGGGGAGCAGCCATCGGAGCGGCATGTGAAGTTATATAGAACCGACGCTTGCCAGCCGCCGGTGCTATGGCTGAGACGGAACACGGTACCTCCTCCCGCGGGCGACGATCCGCCATAAAATGTTGTCCCGTAATAATTCCCGGACCTGTCCAAGATCAGATTGGATTGCGGGCTCCAGCCATCCGTGTGGTCATTGGTGAAGTTGTGGAGAATGGTTTCATGCCAAGGGCCGCTTTCAGCAGGCGACAGTTCAAAGATGGTGCCGCAACCGACGACAATACCGGCCCCACACCCAGTGCCGGTACCTCCTCCGGAGGTCGTGCCATAAAGATTACCCGCCGCATCGAAGACCAGGCCGGCAAGCGGGCCGGCCCCGTCGGTGCTGCCGTTCACGCCACCACGAAAACTGTACAGGATGGTTTCCGTCCAGGTTCCATCGCTTCCAGGGCTCAGCCTGAACACCGTACCCGAGTTAGCTTCCAGAGATCGGCCACCGGCGAGGGTCGTTCCATATAAATTGCCTTGCGCATCGAAGATCAGCGGGGCCTGCGGCTGTTGCCCGTCGACCAGCGGACCTTGAAAGGCGTGAATGACGCGCTCGACGTAGCTGCCGCCGCCGTCGGGGGATAACTCAAAGACTGTCCCGCAGCCGTACTCACACGGGCCATCGCCGCCGGAATACGAGGTTCCGTATAAATCGCCGCGTGCATCCATGACCAGCTTGGATTCGGGCGCGGCGGCATCCGGGTCCCCCTGGAAGGTATAACGGGTCTTGCGGGTAGCCGCCATGGAGGAGGCGGCGACGGTGATTAAGACTATGGCGAAGACCATGCCTTCGCGAATCCGGAGATTATTATTAGATGGCATTTCGAATCGTTCCCGGACGATAGTATGGCATCCGAAGAGGGATGCGCGGAAGGGGTTCGCGCGGTTTTTACATTTGTTTTACAGACATGAATTAAGCGCCTGGGCGAAAAATCATTGAGTATCGGTTTCACGTACTAAGCTCGCCGCGCATTACCGTGACCGCCTGCCCCGCCATGAAAACGCGG
>JBEKIM010000085.1:0-21476 GCA_050011755.1 Bryobacteraceae bacterium
GGATTTGGTGGATCCAGTATTTCGTGCGTGGCCGGATCGTGCCGGAGAGCAGCGGCTTTAGCGAAAAAGCCGACGCGGAAAACCTGCTGAGGCAGCGAATCGGAGAAGTGGCGGCCGGACGGCGGGTGGGACCGGAACGCGCTACTATTGCCGACCTGTGTGCGCTGGTGATCGAGGATAATCAGTTGCGCAAGCTGCGGGACGCCAGCCACGTGAGTTGGCGGTACAAGGCGCATATCGAGCCGGTGTTGGGCAGTCTGCTGGCTTCCCGGTTCGGCTCGGCACAAGTCCGGCAGTATGTCGCGCAACGCCGATCGGCTGGGGCTTCGGACGCAACCATCAACCGCGAACTGGCCATCGTGCGCCGCGGATTCAGACTCGGCGCGCGAGAAGATCCGCCGTTGGTGCAGCGGCAGCCGGCGATTTCGATGCTCGAAGAGGACAATGTCCGGCAGGGGTTCCTGGAGCAGGACCAGTATGAGCGCCTTCTGGAAGAACTGCCGGCCAGCCTCAAGGCTCTGTTGGTGTGCGGTTACCACACGGGCGCCCGCAAGAACGAGCTGCGCCGCATCCGGTGGGAGCAGGTGGATGTCGAGGCGGGCCTGATCCGGTTATCGGCGGGCCAGACCAAGGGGAAGAAGGCCCGCACGTTGCCGATTTACGGGGACATGCGGAGGTGGTTGGAGCGGCAGCGCGAAAGCTGCCCGGCAGGATCCGTATGGGTGTTCCACGGCACGCACAACTGCCCTGTGGCGAATCATCTCATTGGTTGGGTGGAAGCGTGCGAAGACGCCGGCGTGCCTGGGCTGTTGTTCCACGATCTGCGGCGTAGCGCAGTGCGCAACATGAAGCGAGCCGGCATCCAGGACAAAGTCGCCATGGATATCAGTGGCCACCGGACGCGGGCCGTCTTCGACCGCTACAACATCGTGGACGTGGCGGACCTGGAGAACGCCGGGAAGCGACTGGAGGAATACGCAGAGAAGCGTAAGCAGGAACGGGCTGCGCCGCTAAAGAGGGTCAAGTAGGTGAGGCGCACGGGATTAGGAAACCCGCGCGAAACCTCTAAAATGAAGCGGAGAACCACTACAAGAACCACTACAGTGCGCCTCAAGCAATTTTGGGGTAAACTCAAAGGAGTCACTACTTTGCCGGAGTGGCGGAACTGGCAGACGCACGGGACTCAAAATCCCGCATCCTTCACTGGGTATGAGGGTTCGACCCCCTCCTCCGGCACCAAGACAGCCGCACCAAGTCAAACCGGCGCCACCTCCGCGCCGATCATCGCGGCATGCCCATTTGGCGGCGTGCCCGAAAACGCCGCCATCACCTGCGCATCCACCTCGCTCTTGTGCCCCGGACTGCCCGCCGCCAACAGGAACCGCTGATTGTGATACCGGAGATCCGTATAGTGTGCGATCAGGCCAGTCGCGAATGCGTTTTTTAGCTCGTCGATTCCGTCCCGCAGCGAATGTACCGCATGAAACCCCAGGGTTTCTTCGATTTTCTTGAAGCTCACCCGGTAGTTGCGGCTGTCGGCGTTAGTCACGTGTTCGACGCGCGTCGCTGGAAACGCCTCCGCGATGACGTCGGCAACTTCCGAAAGCGTGTAGTTCAGCCGTGAATCGCCCACATTCAGCACCTGCCCGCCGACCGCCCGCGCGGGCGATCCCAGAACCAGCGCCACGGCTTCCACCAGATCCCTGACATGGATGAAAGGACGCCATTGCCGTCCGTTGTAGATGGTTATAACGCCATCCTGCGCCGCCTTGGCCGACAGAAGATTCACCACCAGGTCGAAGCGCGGCCGGTTAGAGAGTCCAAAGACCGTGGCGAAGCGCAGGATCGTCGGATGAAACGTGTCCGTGCCGGATTTCAGCAACGCGCGCTCGGAATCCACTTTGGTCTGCCCGTAAAACGACACGGGATGAACTTCCGACCGCTCATCGACTTCCACGTCCGAGGCGCCGTACACGCTGCAACTCGAAGCGAAAATCAACCGGCTGACGCCATTACCTTTCGCGATCTCGATCAGCATACGCGTGGCGGCGTAATTGATCTCCAATGCGGATTTATGGTCCTGCTCACACGCCGGATCCCCTACAATCGCCGCTAATTGCACGATCGCTTCCACCCCGCGCACGGCCTTCACCACATCCTGGATGTTGCGGCAATCGCCGGCGAGCAATTCGAAATCCGGGTGCCGCATGGCTCCCTGCAGCGGCTCGGCGCCATAAATCAAGCTGTCCAGCACGCGAACCTTGTACCCGCTGGCCAGCAAGCGCTCCACCAGCAGCGATCCGATATAGCCCGCGCCGCCCACCACCAGCACGCGCTTCGGTTGGGCGGGCCCGCCGGTCTCCGGCCTGCGCAGGTAGCGCCGATCGAAGGATCCCTTGATGAGGCGTGCGGAGCAAAGCGCGCAGCCTGCCACCACCACAAAAGGAAGCGCTACGCTGCGTCCGGTGCTTTGGAGTTTGAATAAGAGAAAGTCCGCGGCAAAGAACAGACATACGGCCAGCATCACGCCCCTCAGAATCGCCCAGGCCTTCTGCCAGCCCTGATAACCGCGCGCATACGTGTAGAAACCGTTGAGCAGAAACAGTACCGGGAAGATCGGGGAGAGCAGCCAGAAGAAAGTCACGTAGTAATGCCGGAATCCGCCGATTAACTGCTGGGCTTCTACACCATGCCCCAGCGCCGTGCGGTAAAGGACCGAGATGGCCAACGCCATCAGCATACTGGCGTGTACCGTCAGGTAGTCGAGGAACATGCGGGGCAGTACCTGCCTCCACTTCAGGTCCCGCAGCTTTCTCAACATGTGCGCGCTCCTTGCGGGCGAACCGGTTGCGACAACTCGCGAATCGCGGACGCCACCTGCCGCACCGTCCCGGCGGGCAGCGATTCGTAAATCGGCAGGCTCAGCACCGATCCGGCCACCGCCTCGGTCGCCGCCAGGCCCGAGGCATCGGCCGGCGCGAACTGGCGGAATAAAGTCTGCTGGTGCAGGGGCGGATAAAAGTACTTCTTGGTTTCGATATTCTCTTTCAGCAACGCGCCACCCAGTTCGTCGCGAGTCATGCCAAAAGCCTCCGGGTCGACACGTACCGAGAAGTCTTTGTAACTCGAAAGATGACCCGCAGGCAGCCGTTGAAACCCGATCCCCGGCGTGCCATCGAGCTCCGCGGTATACAGAGCCGCGATCTGGTTGTGCCTGGCTACTTTTGCAGCCACCAACCGCCCTCGCCCGCTACCAGCAGCTTGGTGGGCGACAGCGAGAAGACTTCCGCATCCCCGAACCGGCCGACCGGCTGCCCCTTGTAACTGGCGCCGAATGCGTGCGCGGCGTCGAATATTAATTTCAAGCCGTGCTTTTCGGCGATCCGCTCCAATTCCGCAATGGGCGCTGGATTGCCATACAGATGGACGGCCAATATGGCGGAAGTCTGCGGCGTAATGGCCCGTTCCACGGCGCGCGGATCGATATTCCAGGTCGCGGGATCGCAGTCCGCGAATACCGGCGTCAGTCCATTCCATAGCGCGGCATGGCCGGTGGCGAAGAAAGTGAAGCTCGGCAGAATCACCTCGCCGCGCAGCCCGAACGCCTTCATCGTGAGCATCAGTCCGCTGGTGCAGCTCGACACCGCGATGCAGTGGCGCACGCCGAGCCGCTCCGAAACCGCCGCTTCCAGCCGCGCCACCAAAGCACCGTTAGTGACCAGTCCCTGTTGGAAAGCCTGGCGATAATCGGAGAGGATGCGATCGAGGAGCGGCAGAGTGGGGTGAATGAATCGAAAGCGCTCTCTGAACAGAGGCGCGGTTCTGGCTTCCATAACGGAAGCGGAGACCAAGCTGGGGTGGTCCATAATAGTCGTTCTGTGAATGTGAAGATGAAGTGAAGGACCTCAGGCCATGCGCAGCTTGGGTCCTGCTGTCTACCTTGGCCGAATCACCCGGCAGGGCGTTCCAAACGCGACCACCCCGCCGGGGATATCGTCCAATACCGTGGAGCCCGCGCCAACCATGCTGCCCTCGCCGATCGAGATCCCCTGCACCACCGTGGCTCCTATGCCGATCGCGCTGAAAGCGCCCAGCCGCACGTTGCCTCCCGTGACTGCATTAGGCTGTATGCAACTGAACGGCTCCAAAACGTTGTCGTGATCGACCGAGGCGTTCGTATTCACATAGCAGAAATCGCCAATCCGGGTGCCCGGGTTGACCGTAACGCCCGCCATTATCGCGACGCCTCTGCCGATCTCGACCTCGCGCGCAATGCGCGCGGACGGATGGATGGCGCTTACAAAAGCTAATTCCGGCGCGATGGACTCCGCGCGCAGCGCAACCTGGTGGCGAATCCGGTTGTCGCCGATCGCCACGATCGCCCGCCGCACGCCGTATTTCGACATTAGCTCCGGAAGCCGGTCCTCTGCGCCCAAGACGGGATATCCCATCAACTCCGTGCCGGGACTTTTGTAGGTGTCGATCAGTCCCGCAATCCGCCAGAAGGATTGCCGCTCGATGATGTCAATCAGCACCTTGGCGTGGCCGGAGGCGCCAATCACAAAGAGGCCGTTCGATTCGTTCATTTGACACCCGCGCCGATGCGCGTCCGACAGTATTGCCATAGCGTCGGATGATAGTACAGCTTGGAGGGCAAGTCCGTCCGCACCTGTGTCACCCGGCCCGCCAGCGCGTCCTCCACGGCCCGTATCAACAGCGGTATTCCGGCGGCTAGTTGCAGCAGCGGGTACGTTTCAAAATTGTCGCGCGCCGTCGGTTGAATGCGCGCCTGGTAGAGAACGCCGCCGGTGTCTATTCCGGCGTCCACCAGATGAACGGTCACACCGGCGTTGCCCGTATCCCCATTTGCCAACGCCCAGTAGGCGCCATGCACGCCGCGGTATTTGGGGGTCACGCCGCAATGCATGTTGATGAAGGTAGCCTGCACACTTTCCAGCAACCGCCGCGACAGAATACGCGTGCCACAGACCACCACGACGCGCGGCGCCAGTTGTTGAAGTATGGCGCGCGTCCGATCGTCGTTGGCCGACCGGACGTCTACAATCTCGATGCCGCCGGGACGTTCCGGATCCAGTCCGCCTGTGGCGCGGACTTGCGCAGCTCGTTGCCGGCTATCGAATCGCAATTTCCTCGCGTAGAGCATGAACAGCATCTGACCGAGGACCGCCGGCCAACCCACCCGGCGCGCGCGCCCTCGGAGCAATTGCCAGCGTGCCACCGGTTGCTCCACGATCACGGCCCGGAGTGGGACGACGCTCCGCAAAGCATTGGCTACCATCCAGGTGGACGTCTTGGGGCCCGCCAGCATCACGACTGCCATGCGCCGCCACCTTTGCGGGCCGCGGCCGCTTCTCCCAACGTGAGCGAGCGCATTCCGTACTTGTCCCTCAGCATGGTGTAGTACCGCAGGATGCCTTCAAGGAAACCGATGTTTCGTTCCAGATTCCGGCCGAAATTGTGGGGATGCCACCAAAGGTGAAAACACGTTCCTGCGACGGCCGCCGACTGCATGGCGGCCTTGATCCTCCGCATTCTCAGCGCTTCGATAGCCCGCAGACATTGGCTCACCGGCCGCAGAAAACAAGTAGCGGGCAGATTCAGAAGGCCGTTCTCGGCGCGCGGCAAGGCGGTCTGCACGCCCGGCAGCTTCACGTATGCGTCCACCAGGCGCGCCGTCCTGCGCCATACCGATCTCTGGATTTGGTTGCGGGAAGCCGCGTGCATCGGCCCGGCGGCGTTTCCGCGGAAGACTCGAAAGCCGAGAGCCGCGCAAATCTCCAGGTACTCGGGGCTGTATTGATTGCACGGAAATATCAAACTGGCCAGCCGTGCGCCCAGCCGTTCGGCCGCGGCACTCCCCGCTTCCAGGTCGGCTCGAAAGTCGCTGACGGTCTGGCCCGGCTCGAGGCAGTAATAATGGGAAAACGTGTGACTGCCTAGCTCCATACCGTCGCGCGAAAGGATCATCCGGATCAGGGACAGAGCGTAGTGATAAGGGTCGGCCTCCTCGTTGTCGCCGATCTGGTTCAGGTATCGGTAGGGACCCAGCCCGTGGTGGGTATATGCGGGGCGCCTCTCCGGAAGATACCGGTATAGTTCCGTCTTGGAGTCGAACAATAACAGGCCCACCGCGGCCCAGGTGGCTCTGACCTGGTAACGCGCGAATAGATCCAAAAGGACCGGTATGGCTTGGCGTGCGCCGAGCAGATTCGCACGCTCCGCCGCGTCCACCCTTCCATCCCACCCGCCCCAGCCGAGTTCCAGATCCAGCGATACCAAAAATAGAGGCCCGCCCGCCAGCGTTTGTTGATCGCTCATGGGCGACCGCATCCGGTGTACTCGGGCATGGTCGCGGCGCCGGAGTGACTGATTCCGGCTCTCTTGAATAGAGTGATAGCCGTCCGAAACAGAATCTTGAGATCGAGCCGGAAACATCGATGCTCGACGTACCAGATGTCCAGCTCGAATTTCTCTTCCCACTCGAGCGAGTTCCTCCCGTTTACCTGAACCCACCCCGTAATCCCCGGCCGCACTTCATGGCGCCGCTCCTGGCGCGGGGTATAGCGGCCCAGATACTCGGCCATCAGCGGCCTGGGACCGACCAGGCTCATTTCCCCTTTCAGGACGTTCCACAACTGCGGCAATTCGTCAAGGCTTGCCCTGCGCAGAAATCGTCCCAGACGGGTCAACCGCACATCGTCGGGCAAAAGCTTACCGTCTAAATCACGCGCGAGGTCCATCGTCCGGAATTTGACGAGCGTGAACGCGTGCCCGTGCAGCCCGGCCCGCCGCTGTCGAAAGAAGATCGGGCGGCCCATAGTCGCCACAATGCCCATAGCAGTCAGCAGAAGGATTGGCGAGAGCCCCAGCAGTAGCGCGGTTGAAGCGATGATATCCGCGGCGCGCTTAAACCGCATTTGCATTTGCCCACGCCCCACATTCCACCAAAGCCCGCCCATCGAATTCGGCGGGCGGAGGCTGCCCGGGATCGAGAATATGACAGTACACTTCGTAGATCTCTCGCGCCGTCCGGCGCACATCGAACATTTCGCCGACCAGGCGCCCCCCCAACTGGGCCATTGCCCGATATCGCCCGGGATCTGCGATCACCTTCAACAACGCGGCTGCCAGCATCTCCGGATTTCCGATGGGAACCAGGATGCCCGTAAGACCATCCATGACCACTTCCGGAAGCCCGCCCACCATCCCGGCGATCGTCGGCACGCCGGCCGCCAGCGGTTCCACCACGCCGCCGCAGTTCTCCGATATCGGGACATGCATGGCGCAGTCGAAGTCCGGCCAATATTCTCTTACTTCCGCCGGTGACCAGTGGCCGGGCATCAGTATCCTGCCTTTGCCCACGCTTTCCGCCAGACGCCGCAGGCGGTCGTGGTAATGTTCTGCCCCGCCCCATGGTCCGCCCGCCAGGATGCCGATTACATCGGAGCGCTGACGCAGCACCAGCCCGAGGGCCGCGATCAGGTCTTCGTGGCGCTTGAGTCCGGCGCGTTGCCCCAGGTAGTATTTCGGGCCGTATATGTAACTAATGTTGCCGGCCACGAAGGTATCCGGTGAGATGCCCAGGCGGCGCCGCAAACAGTGGGTCCGCCGTTCCCCGAAAGCGGACGGCCGGAAGCCGTAGTAGCTCAGGAACAGCTTGCCGGCCTCTACGCCGGCCTGCAGATAGTGCCTCTTGATGCATTGGCTGGAAGCCACCCATACATCCCGCGGGCCCGCGCTCGCCAGATCCCAATTCCGGAACAAGCGGTGCTCCAGATGCAGCGGACCGGGAACCTGAAATATGCGCGGGGTGGGGTGTTGTTTGCCTAGCGCGTGGCGCATCACCAGCGTTGGCCCCACGTGATGAATGTGAATGATCTCGGGCTTCACAGCGGCGGCCAGTGCGCGGGCCCGGGCACACACTGCCGGCAGAGCCCAGGGGCATGCTTGCGGAAAATCGAGCGCCGCCACGTGAATCTGCGCCTTCGCTTCTTGCCAGAGCCGGATGCTGGGGCCCTCAGCAGACGGAAGCGCAACGTGCACCTCAACCCCGAGGCGCGCGAGTTCCGCCGCTTCGAGAGCGGCCCAAGCGGCGCCGTTCGAGGTTTTCACGATGTGCAGGGCGCGCATTTTGATGAGTCCGGTTTTGCGATCCACTGCGACATGACATGGCGCAGATGCCGGTAAAATGCCAGCCGGTGTTCGCGCAGCACTGGATCGCTGAACTCGTTGGCGAGGTTCAGATTGCGGTATGACATCCTCTGCATGCGGGCCGGGTCGCGGGCCACTTCCAGAATCTTGGCGGCCAGCGCGGCCGGGTCGGCCGGCGGCACCAGATCCTCGCCGGGCAATAATTCGGGAATGCCGCCCACTGCCGATCCGATACAAGGCAAAGCCCGGGCCATGGCTTCCACCATGGCTCGCGGCAAACCCTCCGCCAGGGACGGCAAAACGAAAATGTGCGATCGGTCGAGTTCACGGCGAACCGTCTCTCCCGCCGGGAGCTGTCCCAAAAATGTCACCCGATCGCGCAGGCCGAGAGCTTCGGCGTGGCGCTCAAGCCCGTTTCGATGCCGGCCATCTCCGATCACGGTCAGGGAAACTTCCAAGCCGGCCTGGAGGCACTTGGCAACCGCCGAAATCAGGTGGTCCACGCCCTTGTATCGCTGTTCAAGCGATGCTACTGTCACCAGCCGCGAAGCACAGCCCTGCGGGCTGCCAAGTCTCCGCTGGCTCACGCTGTGGGCCGGGAGTTCGACACTCGAGTAGTGGGTCGCCAGGACATTGTCTGCAACCAGGATGGCTTCCGATGGCAGATGCACATCGGAAATGCCGACTCCGAAAGCACGGCATGGATAGCGGGCCTGCAGCGCGGTTTTCGTGACATAGGCCACCGCGCTGGCCCGCGCGCACTGCTCCCGAAGCTGCCGCTGCAGCCACCACCGGACGATCGGGCGGAGCGGATGATCCATGCATCCGGGAGCGAAAAGATCGCGCGGGTCTCCTACCACCTCCACGCCGAATGGCTGGCCGCTGGCATAGAGTCCGGGTGTCATGTGCGCCGAGAGAATCGAGGGAACACGCATAATCACGGCCATGCCGGGAGCGTACGCGTTGGCGGCGGCCGCGTGGACCCGCCTCCGCCGCAACAAGTATTGGAGGGGACCCACGTAGTATGGAATGGCGGCGAACCTCACGCCTGCCCCGTCGGCGCGGTGCCAATCGCCGTTCCCGTTTGGGACATCCAGTACCCGTGCCAGCACCCGCACCCCTTCAAACACCTCCAAATAGCGCCGCCAGAAATCGTAGCTGTAAGCAGCCTGCGTCCATACCACGCCATCGGGCGTACGGCTGAAGCGGTGTTCGAGCGACACTAAGACCCGCATGGGGATGACGGGCTCGAAGCCGGTGCGCCGCCCCGCGCCAAGCGCGGCGCCAGGGGCCCGCGCCCGCGCGCCGGTTTGTCGGTCGATACCATGGCCCAGAGAGCCGACCCGACCGCGATCCAGTATACTTCGCGCTGCACCACCAGGCCTGTGCCAACTAATCCGAAAAACACCACGAAAGCGCTGCGCTGCCATCCGCGGAACGACGAATCCAGCCGATAGGCTCGGCGCGCAACCTGGAAACCCATGCATGCCGTAAGCACGAGCCCGAAAATGCCAAATGCCAGGCCATTTTGCACCAGCGAGTTATGCGGGTAAAGCCGCCAGATCCTGTCGCGCCCGGAAAATCGGCCCGAAAACTCGTAGAATTTCCCGAGTTCTTTATCCGCGCCCCCGGTGCCCACGCCCGTGATCCAGGTGGTCCCTTCCAGAAACTCCTGCGCGGCAAAACGCCAGATCTTGGTGCGGTCGCCGAAGCTGCCGAGGTTCTCCTCTTCGTCGCGCACCAGCCGATTCACCACACCCTCATAGACGGCTCCCTGCATGATCGCGGTGTCGGCGGCGAGCAGGCAGGCCAGTAGGCCCAGGGAGATGAAACCCCCGGTGACCAGCAGCGCCGGCTTATGCCGCAGCCGCATCGCCACAACCACCAGGCCCGCGCCGCACAAGGCCGCGATCCCGGTGCGCGTTTGCGTCAGAAAGCAGGCTGCACCCAACACCAGCAGGGTCGCCGCAAATAGGATCCAGCTCCAGGGCCGGTGTCTCGGAAAGCTCAGGAAGGCCGCAATAATGGCGGCCGCCGCCTGCGTTCCTACTACGTTCGCGTTCGTAATATGCGTACCCGTGCTGTCGACGATCTCCCCCCATCTGCCCAGAGCCGCGGGCTGCGTAAGCCCGTACAGCATGCCGAGTGCCGTCACGAAAGCGAAAACCGCCAGGAATTGCTGGATATATCTCTGCTTCCGGATGAGCGCCGCGATGGGTAGGGTCACCAGGAAACCCGCCGCCTCCAGCAGGCCCCGCCCCTGCTCCGAGCTGTCTGTCCAGAGCAGGCCCACGCACATCAGCAGGCCGCACAGCAGCGCCATCTTGGATTTCGCGTACCCGCCATAGCGATGGAAACAACAGCACCCCAGGAGCACGGCCGGAGCGCATACATAGAGATAGAATCGCGATCCTATCCAATCGGGCAGTCCGCTGCCGCGCATGAAGTGCGGTACCAGCCATACCATCGCGGTCCCGGCAGCCGTCAACAACAGGCTGAAGCGTTCGATACGGTTCATGCGATAACATCCTCTTGCGGGAGTGCCATCGTCTGGTCGGGCTTGGTCACATAGATCTGCCCGAGTTGCGCCAGACGGTGCGTAATCGCGAACGGGCTGGACCGCACCACATCCAGCGCGCGCCGCCCGTCGTACTTCGTGTTCTTAGCAAGAGCGCAAGCCCGGCGCGCCCATTCCGATGCGCCCAACCCCAGTTCCAGACGCTCGACGAGGTCTGGGTTGATCACGGCCTCCTCCGCCACATTCGCGGAGAGCAGACAGGGCAGACCCGCCGCCTGCATCTCGATCATCGCCAGGGGCAGTCCCTCGTGGATGGATGGGAAGATTCCCACGTCGATGGCGCCGCGCAGCAGTCGCGGTACGTCGGGACGCACCCCCGCGAAGATCGCGCGGGATTCCAGGCCGGCCTGCCGAAAACGCCGCTCCACGGAGGCCCGGAGCAGGCCATCTCCCACAAAGATGAATTTCGCGTGCGGCTCCCGCCGAAGCACCTCGGCCGCCACATCCACCAGAAACATCTGATTCTTCTGCGGTGAAAAACTCCCCACGTGCCCGAAGACGACGTCCTCGAGCGACAGTCCTAGGTCCGCCCGTACGGCGCCCGCATCGATGGCTTCCTCAAATGGCGCGAGGTCGATGCTGCAGTAGAAAATCTCAAACCGGGGGTCGCCTCGCCATCCCGGCCCGAATAAGTCGGCCGCGGCTGGTTCGGAGACCGCGAGGCCGCGCGTACAGTTCAGCCGGATCGACCGTTCCGCGGCATCCAAATACAGGCGCCGTGCGAAACCGGCATGCAACTCCGGCAAGCGCGTGTCGTTGTGGCTGTGGGCGATACGGATGGGAATCCCCGCCATGCGGCCCAGCCAGAGAGTAAAACCGCTGAAATGGTGTACGTGGCTGTGCACCACTTGAAATGGGCCCAGGCGCTTGACGATTTCGAAGAACCGGTTCGCATACCTGGGCGGGTTGTGCGGGTAAGGGCAGCGGAAGATGCGGGAGCCTAGCGCTTCGATTTCCGCGTCGTAGGCCGCGGGCTGTTCCGTATGCACCAGAAAATCCATTCGCAGCCGCCGGCGATCAATACGGCGCAGCACATGCATCAGCCAGGTTTCCACGCCGCCTCGATTCATAGAGCCCACCACATGCAGAACGCGAATCGGCTTCATGAGATCGTCGATTCCTCCGCCACGCCGCGCGCGTTCAGGAGCGCCAGGCTGGCGGCCAGTTGGACCGCTCCGACCACGGTCATTGCCTGCGCCGCGCCGCGCGCGCCGTTCGCCTTCACCAGCCAGGCGCCGCAGGCCAGCGTCAATGCGGTGGTGCAGGCGAACAAGGGCAACTGGCAGCGGAAGCGGCGGGCCGCCGTCAAGCCATAACCGGCGAACGAAGCCAAATAGCTCAATGCCGCCGCGGCCATCAACCAGATGAACAGCCCGGTGTTTTGCGCGTAAGCCGCACCGTATAGCAGCTTCAGCATGGGTCCGCCGGCTATGATGGCGGCCAGAATTCCCGTAACGCCCAACAGCAGCCCGATCGCCAAAAGCTGGCTCATCAGCTTGCGAAAGGCGCGCAGGCTGCCATTCGCCCAATAGGCCGCCAACCGGGGCGTTGCGGATTGCCCTAGCGCGTTCACGATCGTGGCGCCCGCCAGCAGCGGGTAACCCAGGGCCGAGAAGATGCCGAGTTCCCGGACTCCGCGCATGCTGCCGATGAGGTAGCGCGGCACATTGGTGTTGAGCGAGACCAGCATGGTTACGATTCCCAGCGGCAGGGCCACGCGCAAAAGCGCCATGATGGCGGGCCTGTGATAGCGGATCATGCCGCCGCCCGCTCCCTTGGCCCGCCGCAGGTCGAAGAAGACGAATACGCCGCCCCAGGCTGCCGCCATACCGCACACGGCGGCCCATACGGTATGCCAGGTCACAAAACAGAGCGCCGCCGCCGCAAAGGAGGCAACGCCGCGCAGCATCAGCGACTGGGCCATCAGGTCCATGCGTTCCTGTAGCTGCCAAAGCCCATAAACGATATCGCTCAACGACTCGATTCCTTTGCTGATCCCCAGCGCGGCAATGGCGGCCGCGGTTGTGCCACGGTAACCGGCCGCCGCGATTGCCCAGATCGATAGAATGGCCGCGCCCGTTGTCAGTGTCCGTGTTCCCGCGTAGTCCGAGAACGGCACTGTGCGCCGGGCGTCGGTCGCCTGCACCGCGCGGAGTTGCAGCCCCGCGCAAAGCATGATTGGAGCCGTGATCGCCAGACCCAAACTGAACACCCCTACCGCTTCCGGGCTTCCCAGCCTGGCCAGGATCGTCAGAATGCCCCATTGGGAGCCCGCGTAAACGATGTTTCCAATCAGTGTCCAACTGAAGTTGGAGCGCAGCGGCCGGATTGGCGGCGTGTCCAATCCGGCCCCATCTCGCAACGGCGGTTCAAGGGTTGCTGTGCTGCGCATGTGGAAGGATAGCCGGCTCACTCCGCCGACTTGTAATACCGGTAGTATTTTCCGTAATAGCCGTAGTAACGGTAGCTGTCGCTCATGTTGCTCGTCACCGAGTTCAACACCAGCCCCACCACGTTGGCCCGCACCCGCTGCAGGGTGCCGAGCGCCGACGCCACCGTCTTGCGATTGGTTTCGCCGGCCTTGGCCACCATCACCACGCCATCTACCGCGGCGGCCATTTGCAGAGGCTCGGGGAAGCCCAGTATGGGCGGGGAGTCCACCACGATCAAATCGTATTCGGTGCCGGCATCCTCCAGGATTTCCGGCAGCCGCCGCCCGATCAGGTCGGCGGCCCGGCGCGTCGAAAATCCGGTGGGCAGGATATCCAGGTCGTCGAGTCCCGCCAACTTCACGATCTTCTCGCGCCACTGCAGCCCGTTCTGCAAGACGCTGGCCAGGCCCGTTTCCGGATTGATTCCCAGCTTGGAGTGGACCCCGGGCCGGCGCAGGTCGCAATCGATCAGCAGCGTCTTGTGCTTCTGCTGCGCATGGGCGATGGCCAGGTGTACCGCGGTGGTGGTCTTGCCTTCCGCCGGCGTGGCGCTGGTGATCATCAGTGAGCGCAAGCGGCGGTCGAACGATCCCAGCAGAATGGAGTTGCGCAAGGTGCGCACGGCTTCCTCGAAGCCGGTGGTGGTGCGATCCGGCGGCGCGGCCGCGGTCTCCTCCCCGCGCACCAGCGCCGTCGATCCGGGCTCGCTTGAAATTGTCGCGACCAGGCCGCGCCGCCAGGTCTTCACCATCGGCAGGCTTCCCAGTACATCGGTCTGGAAGAGAGTATGCACCTGTTCGGGGTCGCGCACGGAAGCGTCCAGCAAGTCCGACAAGACCGCGCAGCCCACGGCCAGCAGCGAGGAGAACAGGAAAGCCAGCAAAACGTTCAACTTCATGTTCGGAAATACCGGATGGATGGCGGCGCGCGCCGGATCGGCGATCCGGATGGAGCTGTTTTGGAACCCCGCGTTAATGCCCGCCTCTTTGATCTTGCGTACTAGTTCCTCATAAAGGGACTTGTCGGCGTCCGCTTCCCGCTTGAGCGATTGGTATTCGAAACTGCGTGCGTTCAGGCTGTCGAACTCCGTTTTGGTTTCCCCTACCGCTTTGCGCAGCATGCCCTCGCGATTCACCGATTCCCGATATTCCACTTCCACGCGCTGCGCCGCGTTGCTGCGGCTCTGCTGCAACTGGCGCTCGATTTCCTCCACCTGTACAGCGGCCTTGCGGTATTCCGGATGATTCGGGCCGTAATGTGTGCGCGTATCGGCGAACTTCTGGCGAGCTTCGTCCAGCTTGGCGGAAAGCGTTTTCAGGTTCTCGCCCTGAGTCGAGACCTGGGCGGCTTCGAGCGTGCCGCTTTGCACCGATTTCCAGGCCGATTCCTTACGCACGCGGTCGGTTTGCGCATTTGTGTATTCGGTATTGAGCTGCAGCAGCCGCGCGGACAAAATGCTGGTCTTCTCTTCCGGATTGATGACGTTTAATTCACGCTCGAACTGCGCCAGCGCCGCCGACGAGCGCTCCATTTTGGCCTTCAATTCCTCGAGCTGCTTCTCCATGAAGTCCGCCAGCGACGCCGACGATTTGAAACGGATGTTATAGGTGTGCTGCACATACGATTGCGCCACCGCATTCGCCACGTCGGCCGCCAGGCGCGGCTGCGGCGAACGATAGCTGATCAGCAACAGGTAGGTGTTGGGCGGGCGCGTCACCTTGAGCTTCTTGAGCAGGATAGGAGCCTCGTCTTCCGCTTCGGAGGCAGACTTCTGCGGCGTGACATCCGAAGCCTCCTTCTCCAAATCCAGCAGCCGATACTTCTGCGCCACCGGCCGCAGCACCGAATCCGACTGGATCAACTTCACCTGGGTCGCCAGAAACTGGTCGGCGTCGTTCAGTGGCGAACGCGCGGCGTCTTGCCCGATGATGGCGGATGGCACCTGGCGATCGATATCCACCGTCACGGTGGATTCGTAAATCGGCGTGAGCCGCGCGGAGACGATCAGGGTCGCGATTGCACACGCCAGGACAAAAGTGAGAATCTTCCAACGGTGGCGGCGCAGGATCCAGACATAGTGAGCCAGCGGTACGGCGGATTGCTCCGGCGGCTCGACATCATAACCATACCAGCTTGGCTGTAAGGCCTGGTTAGGGGCGGGTAGAGCTCTGGGATCGGTCATAGCATTATAGAGAACATCGGCTTATTTGACGCCTGCGTAAATGAGCGCCGTACTGGCGCCGGCCCCCAGGATCAGGACCTTTTCAAGAGCGCCCAGGGTCAGGCGGCGGCCCTTGTTGTCCGGCACGTAAAGAATGTCGTTGGCCAGCAGCACGGCGTCCGGCGCCTTGCGCTCCATGATCTTGCTCAGCGGCACTTGAATCTCGTTCTTGCTGCCGTTGGCTTCCCGCCGGTATATGTAGGCGTCTTTGGCGGCGTACGGCATGAGCCCCTCCGACAGCGCCAGCATCTTCAGAACGGTGGATTCCACGCCGTCCTGCACCGTGAAGGCGCCCGGCTTCTTCACGTTGCCGATGACATAGACTTTGCCGGATTCCGGAACGCGGATCTCCTCGCCGCCAATCAGGGATATGTTCAAAGCGGGATCGGCGGCATCGATCAGCCCCTTCACCAGAATGCGCTGCACCAGGGCGGTGACGGTGCCATCCGCGCCCGACTGCGCGCGGCTGACCAGGATCTCGGGACCCGCTTCCGGAGCCAGTCCCCCGGCCTTGGTGATGGCTTCCAGCAGCGTGACCGGGCCCGACGCCTGGAATGTCAGCGGCTGCTTCACCGCGCCCGCTACCGAAATGGGTCTGCTGTTGTATTCGGCGATGGTGACGGTGACGAAAGGGTCCACCATGAGTTGCTCGGCCATCAACGCCGACGAAATCGCGGTCTCCAATTCGCCCGGCATCAGGCCCTCGGCTTTGATGCGCCGCTTCAGCATGGGTAGCCGCATCATCCCATCCGCCCCTACGCGCACCGTGCGCGTGAGCTCCGGCGCGTCATATACCGAAACCGCCACCAGATCGTTGGCGCCGATGCGCTGCGCGGGCAAATTGGCATTGGGGTCCGGCACGGGACGCACTTGCGCCACACCCGGCGCCAGCGCCATCAGCAAGATGCTTAAGCGCGGCAACCAACGTTTGCCGGCTTGAAGGGCGCTATGGCCGCGGCTGAGGTTCTCCATGAAACACTCCTTGAATCAGGTTTTCCAGTTGAAATTGAATGGCCGCTATCTGCCGTTCCAGATCGGCGAAGCGGCGGGCCATATGGCTGCCGGGCGCGTCCGAATTCAGGCATTCCAGAACTTCGGAGCGCGTAAAATCCGAGAGGTTGCGCGCCCCCGCCCGGTTGCAAGCTTCCAGTAACGAGTGATATTCGTCCTGGCTGAGCCGGAACACCACTACCCGGTTTCGAGGCTTGTTGGTCATGGCCCAACCGCGGTCGGATACAACCGCCGGTTTCTGGATCAAGCGCGAATTCCCGCTCCGGTAAGATACAAACGCGCCATGGTGGCATGCTCCGCGCCGTCCACCGCCCGGATCATGTCGCGGTCGATTTCGACAGCCACCGCACGGCGCAATAACTCGACGGAAACCACTACGCGGAACGCATCCTTCTCCCGGATCAAAACGCCTTCCAGCCCGGCCAGCGATCCCCGCTCGATGCGCGCCCGCTGCCCTACCTGCATGTATGGCCACGGCTGCGACGGCAGGCCCGAGTCCTGAATGGCGCGGATACGCGAGATCTCGTCGTCCGCTACCGGCGCGGGCGTTTCCGAGAAACACACCACCGAAGTGACGCCGGGGGTGTTGAGCACCTGCAGCCGGGCCGTAAAGCAAAACCGGCAGAACACATATCCGGGGAAGAGCGGCAAATCGACCGACTGGACGCGATCCGTCCACCGGCGCCGCGCCCTGTACAGCGGCACGAACGCTTCCAACCCTTTGCTCCGCAGGTTACCCGCGGCCGCCTTCTCGTGCCTGGGCCTGGCAGTCAGAGCGAACCATGCATGTGACTTAGTCATAAGGCAAAGCTATCGCTGTCTCGGTCCCATGTGGGTTACCCAAGAAAGTAAGTTGAAATTGTTGCAGCATACAAATGGTAAACATCGACCGTATTTCTTCTCTATTATTTTTCAAGGCGCTTATTCCGTCGTCCGGGCACGGTTATCCGCACGCCTGGCTTAAGGCACGCGCGCGCAGCCAACTACCGGCTGGTGCTGGGCTGGCTCCCGCTTTGTCCCGGCAATGCGTGCGCAGCCGCCAGGCCACCTATTGTGCCCGCCGCTGCGACGCCGCCCACGATGGCCACTACCGCGCCCGTGGAAAGGCCTCCGGCGGCGGCGCCCGCGGCCCCTGCGCCCGCGGCTCCGGCAGCTCCGGCGGTCGCGGGGCGCGCGCTCTTGGTCAGGCGCTTGACGCTGGTCACGTCGATCAACTGCGACGCCCCGGCCACGGTAGGCGCCGCCGCATTCACGGTCCCCACGATCTCCACCAGATTCCCGACTTCCGGTTCCAATCCCGCGCCCTGCACCTGCATGGTCACGTTGGTGGTCCGGTCGATCACGATGAACTTGCCGCCTTTCAACGCCAGGATTCCCGAAACCTTGGTCACCGCCGCCGCGCTGCCTTCCTGCGGCTCGAACGCCATTTCGCGGCCGCTCGCGACCCGGGCAATCAGCACTCCATCTCTATTGGACACGCGCACTTCGCCATCCCGCGCCGCCACCACCACACGCTTTGTGCCGGTCAACTGCACGCGCGCCGTGGCGCCCCGCTTGTCCGCCTCAACCTGCAAGCTGGCGGCCTCGATCTTATAGTCGGCGGATTCCAACTGCCCGATGCCTTGCTCCAACACCAGCCGCGACGCATAAACGCGCGCGCGCGTATCTGCCGCCAGCCGCAGGTTCACTCCGTTGTTGAGCTGAAGCTGCGATGACGAGATATTTGTTTCTATGACGTTGCCTTCGAACAGCGTGGCGGATCCCCGCACACGCGAATGATCCAATTGGAAGCTGCCGTCGGCCACTACCAGGCCGATGGCGGAATTGGCGGCGAAACTCGCCGATAAACCACAAAGCGACAAAAGGCCGAGCGAAACCCGGCGGGCGATCGAGGACATCAAGAATCTCCTTTTGGATCAGGTGTCCCTATCGCCCATATAATCTCCGCGAATCTCGCGATAGTCTACCGCGATCGCCGCAGCCATCCCGCTGTCTGTAGTAGCATCAGGGTTGGTCGATATCCACAGCCATATCCTGTCCGGCCTGGACGATGGCGCCAGGACCTTCGAAGATTCCATCGCCATGCTGCATCTGGCCGCCGGCTCCGGCACCACCGACATCGTCGCCACGCCCCACGCGAACACGGAATTTACCTTCGATCCGGACCTGATCGGCCGGAAAATCGTCGAATTGCAAGAGGCCGCCGGACCCATCCCCCGCATCCACCGCGGCTGCGACTTCCACCTGACGCTCGAGAATATTCAGGATGCCTTGGCCAACCCCGAGAAGTATGCCATCAACCACCTCTGTTATCTGCTCGTGGAGTTCTCCGATCTCCTGATTCCCCGCACCACACAGGAAATCTTCGACCGCCTGATGGGCGCCGGCCTGACGCCGATCGTCACGCACCCCGAGCGCAACGCGCTGCTGCAGACGCGTCTCGATCAGTTGCAGTCCTGGGTGGAGAATGGCGCGCTGGTGCAGGTGACCGCGGGATCTTTGCTGGGCAACTTCGGACGCGCCGCCAAATCCGTGGCCCACGACCTGATGCATCGCAACCTGGTGCACTTCATCGCCAGCGACGCGCATGATACGCGGCACCGCACGCCCGTGCTCCGCGACGCTTATCAATACGTAGAGAAGACCTGGAATCCGGGGCTCGCCAAATTGCTCTTTACCACGGCGCCCCAGGCTGCCATCGAAGGCGACGAAATCTTGCTGCTCGATCCGGAGCCCACGCCCCGGAAGAAGAAGTGGTACCGGTTCGGCTTCTAAGTCCGAGTCGGAGGGCGGCCAATCCTGGCCGCAGCCGCCTTTTTAGGCGGCCAGAGCCGGCTGAAAGCCGGCTGCGGGCAGAATTGGCCGCCCCACAAAACCGAACTGACCTACCACCGACAGATGGGATGGTTCCTAATGGATCGGGGCGGTCAAGGGCTCTCCACATCCGGCCCAAACTCGTCCTGGAGCAGCCCCATAGCCTCCAACACCTGGTAGCTTCGTTCGGCCTCTTCACGATCGACCCGGCTCATCGCAAAACCTACATGCACCAATACGTAATCGCCGATCGACGCTTCAGGAACCAGGTCGAGACAAGTCATCCGGCTGATGCCCCCAAACTCGACGCGCCCGATCCTGACCCCATTCTCCACTTCGCTGCTGACGATCTTCCCGGGAATGGCCAGGCACATCTTACTCGTTTCCTTCCCAGAGACGTAATTGCGCCAGGGCTGCGTCCACCATCCATGGCAGCGAAGCGTCCACGCCGGGAGACAAGGACGTACCCCAGTCCGTGTTGGCGGGCTGGACGCCAAGTACGACAATATCCTGCTGCCCGGCGGACGCCAAAGCCAAAGCCGCAACCAGATCGGCGACTCCCAACTGATGGGCGCTGAAGCCGCCGGAGATGGCGAGCAGATCGTCGCCCGTCATGCGCGCGTGTGTTCCGGGCTCTTCACCTAAGTCCACCGCGTCCAGAAAGAGCACGCGCGTTGCGTCCGAAACATAAGGCAGCAACTCCAAGCCGAGCGTGCCGCCGTCGAGAATCGTCACCCCGGCCGGCACCCTGGGGTCGCGCTGCAACAACCGGGCCGCATGCACGCCGGCGCCGTCATCGGAAAGGATGGTGTTGCCGACCCCCACGACCACTGTGTCCGAAGAGAGCAAATCGCGCATCCGCCTCAGGCCTCGGTGCGTCCGAGCATCCGCCCGCGCGCGTCGACCATGTGGACCGCGCAAGCCAGACACGGGTCGAAGGAATGAATGGTGCGCAGCAGTTCCAGCGGCCGCTCGGGATCCGCGACCGGCGTCTTCATCAGCGCGGCTTCATATGCGCCGCGCTGGCCGTGCGCGTCGCGTGGGCCGGCATTCCATGTAGAGGGTACCACCGCCTGGTAGTTCTTGATGGCCTCGTTTTCGATTTCCACCCAGTGTCCCAGCGACCCGCGCGGGGCCTCGAAGAAACCGAATCCCCGCGCCGTATCGGGCCAGGATTTCGGATCCCACATTTTCCCGTTGTGAATGTCCAGCTTCCCGGTCGACAGGTTGTTTGCCAGTTCCTGGATCCATCCCTTCAGGCGATTTGCCAGAAGCTGAGTCTCGAGGGCCCGCGCTGCAATGCGGCCGAGCGTCGAAAACAGGGCGGCGGGCGGAGCCTTGAGCGCCGCCAGCGTGGAGTCGACCAGCGCCTTCACGTCCGGCTGGCCGGAAGCGTAAGCCACCAGGAAGCGGGCCAGCGGACCTACCTCCATCGGTTTGTCCTGATAGCGGGGCGCTTTCAGCCAGGAATACTTCTGGTCCACTTCCAGAAATTCATAAGGAGGTTTGGGACCCGTGTATTTCGGCTTGGTTTCGCCTTCGTACGGATGTTTTGCGATAGAGCTTCCCGCGGAATACTCGTACCAGGAATGCGCCACGTACTCGGTGACGTTCTCTGGATCCACCGGGTACACCTTGGTAAGGTCCCGATTCAGGATAATACCTCGGGGAAAGAAGAAGTCCGCAGGGTCCTTGACGCTCCGCTGCGGATAGGCGCCATAGCACATGAAATTCCCGAGACCCTCGCCGCGCCCGAACCAATCGGGGTAAAAGCCCGCTACCGCCAGCACGTCCGGGATATATACCTGGCTGACAAATGCCTGTGCCGACTTCGCTACCTCCATCAAGAAATCTATGCGCTCCAGGTTCACGGTGGCGTTGGGCTCGTTGGGGTCCAAAGAGGTGGCCATGCCGCCCACCAGGAATGTTTGTAAATGGGGGTTTTTCCCGCCGAGCACGGCGTGTATCCGAATGAACTGCTTCTGAAACTGGAGCGCTTCCAGGTAGTGGGCGACGGCCATCAGGTTGGCTTCCGGCGGAAGGCGGTAAGCGGGGTGTCCCCAGTACCCCGCGCCGAAAAGGCTGAGTTGCCTGCTCGCCACCAGGGCGGCAATGCGATCCTGCACGCCCTTGAAATACTTGGTGCTCGACAATGGCCAGTCGGAGATCGATTGCGCCAATTGGGATGTCTTCGCGGCATCCGCCTTCAGCGCCGAAACGATATCCACCCAATCGAGCGCATGCAGAT
>JBEKIM010000086.1:0-18116 GCA_050011755.1 Bryobacteraceae bacterium
CAAATATCGGAAAAAAACACGTGCTTTCGTGCTAATATTGGTTTATACCTGAAAAAGACCGCCACGTTGCCGGTGCATGTCAGGCCAAGGAGACGAGGCCATGAATAGCGAAGACACGCAAGCCGTTTCCCAGAGGGCCGTCAACGTTTTGTTGATTAGTCCTTTCGACGAGGATCATCAACATTTACGGGACATCCTGAAACATTCCAATTGGCAGCAGCACGAGGCGCGCACGCAGCGGGACTCGTTGGAGTTCCTGAAGGAGAACGTGACGCCGGTGGTGATCTGCGACAGCGAACTCCCCGACGGCACGTGGCAGGAAGTGCTATTCAGGCTCGGCCGGATGCAGTCTCCGCCGGTGCTGGTGGTGACGTCGCGGATGGCGGACGACCGGCTGTGGTCGGAAGTGCTGAACCTGGGTGCATACAACGTCCTGGCTAAACCCCTGGCGATGAAGGAATTCTTTCATGTTGCCGGATTGGCCTGGATGTCGTGGAAGCATCGTTGGGAAGGAAAACGCGTTTTGGCGCGAACGGCGTAGGGCAGAGTGCCTGCCCACTACCCGCGGCGGGCCAGCTTAATGAGCTGCCCGTAGCCTTCTTTGTCGAAGGGCGGACATCCGGTTGGAAACTTTTTCCGCATCAGGAAAGTGCAGTACGTGAGCGTCTTGCAGCAGCGGCGCTCGTCCAATTCTCCCTTCTCCAGGGCATCGCGCGCAAAATCCGGGTAGGCCAGCGCGCCGCGGCCCAAGCCCACGAAGTGAATGTCGCCCGCGGCGATATTGTGCGCGCCGGCGTTGATCGCGTATTTCTGCAGCCAACTGTAACCCGTTCCCACCATGGGCAGATCCGGAAATGTGCGCTGCAATTCCGCGGCGATGCGGAAGTGCCGTTCGACTCCGGTGAGCGGGTGCTCCGGCTGCTCATAATTGCCTTCATCCGGCTTTTCGAACGGCCGGCCAATGTGGGGATTGTAGTAGGGCGAGCCCAGCGACAGATTCAGTAATTCGACGCCCCATTCGCGAAAGCTGGCAATGGCCTGCTTCACTTCGCACAGATCCTCAACGAGGGGGTTGGCGGGGTCCACACCCCAACCGTACGGATAGGGAGTTTCATAATCGCAGCCGAAGGGCACGCCGTCGAAGGCGTTCATGCGAATGGCGATCGTCAGGCGGTTGCCGAAGGCTGCGCGCAGCTTGCCGATGACATTGCGAATGAAGCGCAGGCGATTTTCGAGCGCGCCGCCATAGCGGCCTTCCCGGGTCTTTGCGCCGAGCAGCTCGCTGAGCAGGTAGCCGTGTACGGCCTTGATATCCACCGCACGGAAACCGGCGTCGAGCGCCAGGCCGGCGGCGGTCACGTAATCGTCTTCCAGACGCTCCAGTTCGTCATCGGCGATGACGGGATAGCCCGACGGCGTATCGGTTTTTCGATCGATGTAGGGGTTGTGATACGCGATAATGCGCCGCGGCACGCTGTAGCGTCCCGAGTGAGTAAGCTGGATGGGAACCAGCAGGTCGTCGGCGCCGCCCCAATGTTCGCAATGCAGTTCACGGATGCGGGCGAGCAGCCGGGCGAATCCGTCGACGTTGTGGCGCGTGATCCAAAGTTGGCGGGCGTTGGCGCGTCCGTCTTCGCGCACGGCGGTGGCTTCGAACCAGAGGAGTTTGGCGCCGCCGCGCGCGAAGCGCTCGCAGCGCCGCCACGTGAGCTCGCCGGGAGCCCCATCCGGAGTACCGTCGCAGCCTTCCATGGGTTGGATGGCTATGGAGTTTCCGACCGTGAGCGGGCCCACGCGCACGGGCCGCGCCAGCAGGCTCCGGACGTCTGCAGGGCTGGCGATGAAGCGGACGTGTGCCGCGCCAACCTCGTCAGCCGCGCGCTGCAATTCGTCCAGGGTTTTGTAAACGAAGTGTCGCATCCTCTGCCTGATGGCGCGGGAGCAGCAGAATGGCCAGCGCACCGATCACCGAGACGGCGAATACCGCTCCCATGGCGATCGCGTAGCTGCCGAAGCGCTCGCGCAGAATCGAAACGAAGTAGGGAAACCAGGTCTGCCCGATGGTATTGACGGGAAGAATAATGGCCATGGCGCGCGCCAGGGTGTTGACCCCGAACTGCTCGGCGGCCATCAGGGGGATCAACATGTAGTCCGCGCCCATGCCGAATCCGAACAGCACCGCGAAGGCCACGGGAGACCGCGTCGGGCTGACCGTGAGCAGCATGGGAATGGTGGCGGCGACCAGAAAGTAAGTGACGGTCATGACCCATTTCTTGGAGAAGCGGTCGGCCAGGCCGCCGATGGCCAGGCGTCCGGCGATGCTGGTGGCGAGGATGGTCATGGAGGCGGCGCGCCATGTGGAATTCAGGAGGGCCAGCCCCGGCTTGGTTTGATCGGTGAAACCCTGGTCGAGAAAGACGAATTTCATGTGGAAGTTCACAGCGCCGATCGCGCCGATGGAGCAAAAGCTGCCGATTAACAGGAGCCAGAACGAATAGTGGCGGAGCAGGTAGGCAAACGTGTGAGATTCCGCATGGCTTTCGGCGGGCGGCTGGCTGTCGCCGTCGGGATAGAGACCTTTGTCGGCGGCGCGGTCGCGGATGGTGAAGATGGCCAGCGGCCATGCCAGAAACATAAGCGCGCCCCAGACCATCAGGGCGATGTGAAAATTGGTTCCTTCGGTGAGCGGCTTTACCACGTAGGAGCCGAGGAATCCGACGAGGCCGACGCCGACGTATAGAATTCCCATGGCCTTGCCGCGGTTGCGCCGGAACCAGTGCGAAATCACCAGTTGATGGGGGATCGGTCCGGACAGAATGTAGCCCACCGTGTATAGGAACCAGAGGGCGTAATAGACGGTCAACGATCCGTGCATGGTTCCGAAGCCCAGGAAAGCGGCGCAGGTAAGCGCGGTTCCCACCAGGATGAGCTTGCGCGGGCTGAAGCGTGGGACCAGGACGGGGCCGATCCACAGCGTCAGCAGGGCGGCCAGCGGAAAGCCGAAGGTGATCTGGCCTTTGCTCCAGTGGAATTCCCGCTGGAAGTAATCGTAGAAGAACGGCATGTTGTAGTAGGGGAGGCCGACGGAGATGCCAAATGTGAGGAAGGCCGCCAGTGTCACCCACCAGCCGTAAAAGGTTTTGCGCATTGCGGGCAGACTTCAGTATAGCGGGGCGGGCGGGAGATGGCCCGCTCGCCCGGTTCCGCCAAAAAAAAGCGGGTTCTGGAGAACCCGCGCAGGCCTGGAGGCCCGCCCCACCCCACAGCTACTGCACTGCTATGACTGCTCCGGCCGGCGAGGCGGTTGTGCCCACCAGCGCCACTACCGGCACATCTCCGCTGGCGGTCGATGCCGGCACTGTCACGTTGATCTGGAACAGGCCGGCATAGGTGAGACCGGCGAAGATCGGGGTGGTGGCGGTGCCGCCGATAGTGATGGTCGGCAGGGTGACCAGGGGCAGCGCCGTCGTAATGAGCTGGTTCGTGGCCGCGGGATTGGTGACGCCGAACCCGGTGCCGTAGAGCACAATCGTTTCGCCGGGCGCCGCCGGAGCCGCTCCAGCCGTGGTGGACGGACCTACCAGCGAGCCATCCGCGTGGGTCGCCGCAATGTGTTTGCCGTCGTTTTGCAGGAAGAAAGCCGGCGCTACATCTTGTATCTGGACAGTTACCTGGGAGCTGGCCAGACCGAAGTTGAAAGTCTGCACGGTGGCTTGTCCCGCCGCGAGACCCGGCGGCAGCAGAACGTTGAGTTGTGTGGGGCTGACATATTCCACAAATGCGTACGTCCCGTTTACGCTCACGCTGACGCTATCGATGTTGGTCGGTAGCGCCCCATTCACGAAATCGTCGGCATCCCACACGCGCGTGGTGCCCGAGAGGTTTCCGCCCGTGATGGTGACCCATGTATTAGGAGCGATTGGAGGCTGAAAACTGGCGCCATTCACGACGTTTGTAGCGGTGACGATGGGCGCCGCCTGGATGCGGCCAAACAGGCCGTGGTTTCCCATGTCGGGGCCCGGGATTCCGGCCGTAAAGTAGATGGCGTTGGAGTCGCCGCCGCTGCCTCCGTTGCCGGCCTGTAGAGCCCACAGGTTGGGGATCGCGATGGGGATGCCGTAGACGTCGTCGAGCGTGGCAATGGATACACCCGTCGTGGGATTGAATACGTTGATGGTGCCGTCGCCGAAATTCCCGACCAGCAGATCGCCCGCGTAATCGCCGAAGCCGCTGGAAGCGATGGCCAATCCCCAGGGAGCATTCAGCGCTCCACCCGAAACCAGGCGCTGCATCAAGGTACCGGCCGGGCTGTAGACATCCACATAGCCGTCGCCCGCGGCAGTTACCGGGAAGTTCTTAGCGGTGTTCTGCAGCGCGTAGGCGACGTAGAGATTACCGGCGATATTCTGCACGTTGAAAGGGGCGTAACCTGCTGGAAGGTTACTGTCCTGAAAGGCACTCGGCAAAGTGACAGCGGTAAACGTGGAGTCGTAGACGTCGATGGTGCCGTTACTGAAATTCGCTGCATATAAGTAGGTGTTGGAGCCGCTGGTGCCAATGGCCAGGCCCGTATAGACCGCGCCGGATGCCGAGTTATCCACCATGACCTGCGCCGTCGTCGCGTTCACGCTGTGGTTCCAACCCGATATGGTGCCGTCCAAAGTGGCGAAGATGAATGCGGCGGGGTCTCCGGTGGCGATGGCAAAGCCGGTGGTGCCGTTGTACACTGTGCCTGTCGGAGTGCCCGCTGTACCGGACATCGCCGCTTTGGAGGCTGGTATGGTCACCACCAGCGAAATCGGGGAGCCGATGCTGCTGTAGAGAGTGGAAAGGCCGGTACCCGCGTCCGCTATCCAGAACGGACTGGTGCCCGATTCCGAGATGCCCCAGGCGCCTTTTAAGTTGGGATCGGTATAGTCGGCCAAGTCCGGTATATCCGACGTCAGATTGCGGACCACATACGCGTTCGCAGCCTGGAGCGGTTCCCGATACGCAGTCATCGACAGGATACATCCCGCCAGGAACATCCATTTTCCATGATCGTTCGTAAACATGATTCGGTTTGCCCTCTTCCATTCCGCGCTGCGTGATAACGATCACACTTACTTGGGATCGCGGCGCCGCGCAGCACTTAGTTAGTTAGCGTCAGTGTACACCAGATGGTTTCAGACGGATTCGAAACGGCTCAACTATTTACACTCCTGAACCTGCGATGGCTCATCCAACTCGCCTGGTGCGCATCGTTAGTCCGGCGGCTGGGGACCGGGTGCCAGGCTGGAGAGCCGGCCACTATCTGTCTACACTGGCGAGTCGTGGGGAAAGGGGTTAGCATCTATAGGGAGAGGAGATTCCTGATGAGTTCTACGTCCGCGGCGTCCCCGACAGCCGCTACTTATATGATTGAGCCCGCTCACTCGAGCGCCCATTTCAAGGTCCGGCACCTGATGATTGCCAATGTGCGGGGCGAATTCAGCAAAATCAGCGGCACGGTCGTCGCCGACTCGTCGAATCTGGCGGCCTCCAACGTGACGGCCGAGATCGATGTCAATTCGATCAACACGCGGGAACCCGACCGCGATAAGCACCTGAAGAGCGCGGATTTCCTGGATGTGGCGAACTACCCCACGATCAAGTTCCAATCGAAAACGATCGACGCCGACGGTCCGGAGGCCTACAAGGTCACCGGCGATCTGACCATCCGGGGCGTGACGCGCGAAGTCGTGTTGTATGTCACCGGGCCGACGCCGGAGATCAAAGATCCCTGGGGATATACGCGGCGGGGCGCGGAGGCTGTGGCGAAAATCAACCGCAAGGACTTCGGCCTGACTTACAATCCAGTGCTCGAAGCCGGTGGGGTGGTGGTCGGCGACGAGGTCGAGATTTCCATCGAAGTGGAGCTGGTGAAGACCGCCTAAGACCGCCTGAGATGGATGCCGGGAGATCCGGGGACCACGAGCCGCTGAAGTTTATAATAGAGGCTCATGGTATATCGCAAACTCGGAAGGACCGGCTTCGAAGTCGGCGCGATCGGCTATGGCGCGTGGGGTATCGGCGGCAGCCAGTGGCTGGGCGGGACCGATGACGAATCGCTGACGGCCTTGCGGCGGGCGATCGAGCTGGGCCTGAACTTCATCGACACGGCGCTGGCGTATGGGGATGGGCACAGCGAACAACTGGTCGGGCGAGTGGTGCGCGAGGCCGCCGCCAGGATTTACATCGCCAGCAAGGTACCCCCAAAGAACCTGCTATGGCCGGCGCGTCACGGCATCGGCATCGAGGACGTGTTTCCGTACGATTACATCCTGAGCTCGACCGAACGCAGCCTTAAGAACTTGGGAGTGGAAACCATCGACCTGCAGCAATTGCATGTTTGGAATCCGGAGTGGATCGCGCGCGACGAGTGGCGGCGCGGCCTCGAAGATCTGAAGCGGTCCGGCAAGGTGCGCGCGGTAGGCATTTCAATCAACGACCACCAGCCGGACTCGGCTCTCGAAATCATCGAAACGGGCTTGATCGACAGCGTGCAGGTGATCTACAACATCTTCGATCGGAGCCCGGAGCGTAGTCTGTTTCCGTTGGCGATGGCGCGGAATATTGGCGTGGTCGCGCGCGTGCCGCTGGATGAAGGGAGCCTGACCGGCAAAATCGACGAGCATACGCGGTTCGCGAAGGGCGATTTCCGCGAGGGCTATTTCAAAGGCGACCGGAAGAGGCAAGTGAGGGACCACGTGGACAGCCTGCTGGCCGATCTGGGGGTAAACGCGGCGAGCCTGCCCGAGATTGCGCTACGCTTCTGCCTGTCGCATCCGGCGGTATCGACCGTGATTCCGGGAATGCGCAGCGTACGAAACGCGGAAGCGAACTGCGCGGTACCGGGTAAGGGACCTTTGCCGGCGGAGACTTTGGCGGTCATCCGGCAGCATGGCTGGGACCGGAATTTTTACGATTGATGAGCGGGACTTAAAAGTCCCGCTGTCACGCTCCAAGCGTGCGCCACGGCGGCGTCTAGCCGTGGCCGAAGTGCATAACCCAGCCGATGCCCACCAGGGCGGCCACGAAGCATCCAAACACGTATAAGCCGTAGCGCAGGCGTTCGCGGTCGTCGCGCTTGGTGACCACACCCATCACGACGGAGGTGAACAGGGCGAACAGCAGCGAGGCTTCGAAGTGGGAGAGATTCATCTTGGGCATCAGCTTTTCCTTCCCGCCGCGATTTCGTACGCGTCCACCATGGCCAGGATATTCAGCAAACCCGCGGTGACCAGGAATTTTGTGCCGTAGTCATGCACGGCCCCGGCCACATCGGGCTGATTGTAGCCCAGCCAGACGGTCAGCATATATAAGACCCCCGATGCCAGGTCGCCGATGAAGCCACCGGTATTGATCAGGATAGTCAGCAGATCGCCGCTTTGCGGTTGGAACATGGCGCCACGCATCAGCAGGCCGCAAAGATACATGAGCGTGACCGAAACCAATAACAGTACAGCCCGGCCATTGCGTTTGAGGAGGAAATGACCTCCACCGGGAACCAGCCACCCCAGCGCGACAGGTCCCGCCCAGAGCTTCAAGGGCGGCATGGGCTCCTTGGGTTGCTTTTGTTTCGCCATTTCTCCGATTTTAGCAGGTCCAGGGCCGGCCTTAGTGAGAGCCGGCCTCCGAGTCAGGTGGCGGGCCGTAGCCCTAATCTCCGGCCCCAATCTCCTTGGCGCCCTTTGCGTCAGCCCTTGGCGCCTTGGCGAGAAACCCGATGGACCTCGGCAGTCTGTCGGGTTGTTTTCGCGGGCCGGAAGTAGGATACTGCGGGAAGCCGCACGGAACGCCATAGTCAGTCTCGGTTCGCGATGCCTCTTAGCTGCCGGCTACCTGTCCCGTTTGGAATCATGCTGGCACTCTCGCCGGCCGCGCTAGCCGGCGCCTCCACCGTAGCCGAACCGCTGCACATCAAGCCCGGACTGTGGGAAATCAGGTTGACCGTGCGGAGCAGCGGCCAGCCGCCCATGCCACCCGACGTGCTGGCGAAACTGACGGCCGAGGAGCGCGCCAGGATCGAGGCGAAAGCCAGGGAGCAAGAAGCCGCGGGGCCGCGCATTACCGTGAAAAGAAGGTGCCTGAACGAGCGGGAGTTGGAGCAACCGCTGGCACTTACGTTTGGCGGGGAGGGGCAGGGCTGCAGCCGGACCGTGGTCAGCGCATCTCGCATCGCGCAGGAGATTCGCGTGGATTGCGGCAAGGGCGGCGGGACGGTACGCATCGAAGCGCTCGATCCGGAGAACGCCAAGGTGGCGTCGAATTGGACGGCGACGGATGGGACGCGCACGCTGAAAATGACTTCGACCGCTACTTTGAAGTGGCTGGGAGCGGCGTGCCAGCCGCCTAAAGCGGCAGCGCCTCAAGAAACGGCCAAGCGCTCCGCGGCCGCTAGAGCGCCCGCACCCAAACCCGCGGAGCCTGCGCCGCCAACGCTTCCCGCGAGAGAGGATGCGGGTTCCTATTACAAGCTAGGGAAGGCGCAAACCGGCCGCAACGATTTTTGGGGTGCGATCAAGTCGCTGAACCTGGCCATCGATCTGGATCCGCGGAATGCGGTGGCGTACAACGCGAGGGGTTATGCGTACCTGCGGCTGCAGAAGTTCGCCAATGCGGCGGTGGATTTCTCGGACGCGATCCGGCTGCGCCCGGATTATGCCAACGCATACCAGAATCGCGCGATTGCCGAGCGGCGCCTGGGAGACGAAAAGGCCGCCGCAACGGATGCCCGCAAGGCCGCGGAGTTGGCCGGCCGGCGCTGAGTTAAAGGCAGATGCGCACGGCCCGGGCTTCGATGGCTGCGCCCAGTTCGTGCAGGACAGCCTCCGGCAGCCGCGCCTGAGCCATCTGGAACAAGTCGCTCTCTTCGCGCCGGATATGCTCGCTGAGCAAGCCGCACAGGCGCTCCAGCAAGTCTTCAGTGGGAGCGGCGCGCAGTTGGGCGATCAGGTCCTCCACCTGGCGATGCTCCGCGGCGAGGACGAGTAGAAGAGGGATCGGTCCCAGAGCGTTTTCCATGGCCGGAAACAGGATCTGTTCCTCGATCTCGAAGTGGTTCGCCAGTTCCAACTCATAGCGATCGACGGCGCGGCGCGCGAGTTGGCCGGTGTTGGCCGGTGAGGCGTCCGCGCGCAGCGAGCGGCGCGTCAGCACACACATAGCCAGCGCATTATGGTGTTGGTGCGAGAGCGGAATCAGGTTGGGATCGCGAAGCATTGTTGTTACTATAGCGAAAATGAACTGGAACGATGCCGCCGAGGACTTGCTGCAACAGATACTGGCCCAAACACCGCGACCGGTGAGGGATGAAGCGGAGGCGCAGCTTCGCGGGACCGCCGAGCGCCTGGCGGAAGACGACGGCAAGAGCCGCGTGGGCGTGGAGACGGTGATCGCGGCGTGGGTGGCGAATACCCCGGAGACGGTGCGCCCGGACCTGCCGCGCCAGATGGAGCGCTTCGGCTTGGACCCGGGCGAGTACGGGCATCTGCTGGACTGAGGGGGTAAGCTACGGCTGAAGGCGGGACATGCGGCGGGCCAGCAGCGCATCCAGCGAGAAGCGGCCGGGGCCGAAGATGAGCACGATCAGGAAGGCGAGCAGGAACGTGTAGGGGGCGGCGGCATAGAATTTGTCGGGGTCCGAAAAGACCGAGAACAACGCTTCGCGATCCGCCGTGATAAATGCCACCAGCATGTCGCAGCTCAGCAGCAGGGCGACCAGGCGCGATCCAAGCCCCAGCATGATGAGGATGCCGCCAAGGAATTCCAGGCCCACGATGAACGGCGCGTTCAGGGCGGGAAGGGGGATGCCCAGGCTGGTGAAGAAGTCGGTCACTTTGGCCAGGTTGTGCAGCTTGCCCCAGCCGGTCTGCATCATCTGGAATCCCCAGTAGAGGCGCACGACCAGCAAAAACGGGGATTGCAGTTTGGAAGCCGCGGCGATCAGGAGGTTGTAGAATTTGGTCAACGCGCGCATAACCAGCCCATCTCCGCCCACGCGGCAAACCAGGCTTCCACGCGGCGGCGCAGTTCTTCGATCGGGACGGGACTGTCTTCGAGGGCCGCTTCCATCGCTTTGCCCACGGACAAGCCCTTGCCCAGTCCCGCCAGCAGATGGAACTCTTCGGCATCCAGGCGGCGGTAGTAGACTATGAAATCGTGGCGATGCACGGCCAGGAAAATGTGCTCTGGCGGCATGCGGCGGATGCGCCGCGCCATTCCTCCGGCCTTACGTTTCAGTACGGCGTTGCTGGCCGTGCCATGTTCCCCGGAAGCCGAATTCACTCTTACGCGTAAATCGTCGACCGGATAGCGCAGCTCGATGAGCCGGATATGCGGCTGCAGCGCGATGCGCATGGCGGGTCCCAGTTCCAGCAGATCCTCGGGGCCGAGCACCTCCCTGTCGGCCTGGTCGAAGGCTTCGATGTGCGCCCATTCGAGGCGGACCATATCGCGCGCCAGATCCAGCCGGTCGCCGGCGAATGTGGGATTGCGTTGCAGCCATTCTTCCAGGCGCGATCCCAGGTTGCGCAGGGTCCAGGATGCCGAGGGCCGCTCGGTCAGGTAGGCTTTCGCCAGCCGCTCGAAGGCGCGTTGGCCGAGCACCGCGCGCAGCCCCGGAAAGTCTTCGTAAAGGGAATCGAGCAGCCGATACCAATAGCTACGGCTGTAGATTTCCAGGCGCTCGAGCGACGTGAGGCGAGCATTCGGCTTGATGTAATCCACCGCCGCTTTGGGATCGATGCGATCGCCCGCGACCAATGGGCGCATCAGGGCGGCGGCCATGCGCTTTTGCAGCGCCAGCAGGCTCACGGTGCGACCACCGCGGGCGCGCCGGCCGGCGCGGCGATAAACCTCTCGGCCTTGCGCGCCTCCGCGTGCACTTCGTCGAATGACGGAATGCGATCGTCCCACTCAAGCAGGGTAGCCGTCGGCCCTATGCGGCGAATGGCGTGCTCATAGAGCTTCCACACCGGGTCGATTACCGGATGATCGTGCGTATCCAGAATGTATTTCTGGAATTTCGAGTGACCGGCAATGTGGATCTGGGCCACGCGTTCCGGGGGCACGCTGTTCAGATACTCGTAGGGGTCGAAGCTATGGTTCCGGGACGAAACGTAGATGTTATTCACGTCCAGGAGGATTCCGCAGTCGGCGCGCTCCACCACTTCGTTCAGGAATTCCCACTCGGTCATCTCGGATTCGTGAAACTCGGCGTAGCTGCTCACGTTTTCGACGGCGACGGGCACTTCCAGGAAGGACCGCGCTTCGCGCACCTTGCGCGCGGTGAGTTTGGCGGCTTCGAAGGTGTAGGGCATCGGCAGCAGATCGTGGGTATACCGGCCATCCACGCTGCCCCAGCAGAGATGATCTGTGAGCCAAGGCGTTTTGGTGCGCTTGACCAGGGACTTCAAGCGGCGCAGATGATCGCGATTGAGCCGCTCGGCGGAGCCGAAATACATCGACACACCGTGCTGAACCACACGGTATTGTTCCAGGATCTGGTCGAGGATGGCTAGCGCGCGTCCACCATCCACCATGTAATTTTCCGAGATGATCTCGAACCAGCCGACCACCGGCTTCTTCTCCAGGATGTTCTGGTAATGGGGAATGCGGAGACCCACTCCCACGCCGTATTCGGTGAATCCGTTGAATCGATTGGCAGGCACTTGATTCAGGAGAAATTGCGGCCGCGTAGTACGGGGGAAGCCCCGCAAACGCGGCCGCAAGACACACTAGGTGGTCTTCTTGGAGCCGTCGGTGGCGCAGCCGCCCTTACCCTTGCAGGAGTTCTTGCCCTTGCAGCCGTTGTCGCTGGTCTTGCAGCCGCCCTTGCCCTTGCAGGAGTTCTGGCCCTTACAGGCATGTTTCTCCTTCTTCGCCTGCCAGATGGAACCGGACGACTGTCCAGCCAGTGAAGTGCTGGAAGAGAATCCCTGGCCACCGGAGCTGGCGGAGACGGTGCTGGCGTTTAGGCGTGTCATCGTGCCGCCCAGCAGGCCGGTGAACGCCGCAGTGAGTACTAACGAGCTTTTGGAAACTTTCATGTTCTTGTATACCCCTTCCTTTGTCGGTTATTCCCGAATCCCTCAGATTTCGGAGTCCCTTGCAAAACGCCTTTTCAAGCGTAATCGCCCGGGTTCTATCAGAGTATACGACAGTCCGGTGCGGTGTGGATTCGAACGCCGCGGGATGCGGGACAAGAAAGTCGTGAAAATCCGCAAGAATGGCCGGGCCTCATTGTTGTGAAAGAATCATGAGCGAATAAGGCCCGATGGTGAGACTGCCGCTATACGGCATACCCGAATATGCCTTGGCCGCGGCCTTCACCGTCGTCGAACCTATGCCCGTGAAGGTTGCGCTATACGCCTTGTTGTCGCTATTGAAGCGGGTAATCCAAGTGCCCGGAGCAGGGAAACCGACGGTGACGTTGTCTTCCGCGTTACCCGTAAAGTTCGCCACTACTATGACCGCTCCTGGTGTTTGGGAATCGAACCGCTCGTAAGCGATGAACTTATTCGTATTGTCCACCTGGTAGATGTTCAGGCCGTTACCCGCCAGGTTTGGCGTATGCCCCGTGGAGTTGGCGCGGTCCGAGGCGAGGGTTGCCCATAGTTTCCGTATCGAGGCGAACTGCGAGGCCAATGGCCACTGCAGCGGCAGATTGGGCGCCAGCACCTCATTCTCGACGAATTCCTCGCCCTGAAAGATTAGCGGCACGCCTGGAGATGTGAATAAGACCGCGGCTCCCAAAGTGCTCTTCTTAAGCGCAAGCCAACTGGTAGGCGCGCTGGGGTCGATCAACGTGGTCAGCCGTTGGCCGCCATCGCTGACCTCGTTATGGGACTCGATGTAGTTCAGGTTCTGGGTGAAGACGCCATTAAATGCCTGGCCGATCGAGCTCGCCACGGCGTTCATGTTCACGTTCGAATCGCTGGTCTGGGTCAGTTGCGCGCGCATCGGGGAGACGAAATTGCCATTCCATTGGCTGGCAAAGCCGGCGCCCCCTTGCGAAGACGGCGCGGTGACGGCCGCGTTTCCCGTAAGATCTTCGGCGATATTGAGGAAAGCCGGATTCTGGCCGACAGTCTGGTCGTTCGCAGTCTGTAACAACGTCCAGCCGTCGGGGAGATAAGTGCCGGTGCCGCTGTTGGTGTTGTAGATGTTGGAAACCGAGTCCCAGCGGAAGCCGTCGATGCGATATTCTTCAATCCACATGGTGAGCGAATCGTAGATGTACTGGGCAACGTTGCCGCTCGAATAGTTGGGGCGCGGACCAAATGGCGAGTTCCAATCCGCCGAGTCGTAGAAATAAATTCCGCCTGGATATTCGGTAGTATGCCAGCCGTCGAACTGATTCGTGGTCAGGTCCCAGGGGCCCCAGTGATTGTGGACGATGTCCAGAATGACGGCCAGGCCCGCATTGTGACACGCGTCGACAAAGGCCTTGAAGTTATCGGGACCGCCGTAAGTTTCGTTCTCTACCGCCATTTGATCGCTGGTGTCGTATCCGATCGTGTTACCGGGAGGATTCTCCACGACCGGCAGCACTTCCACGGCGTTAAAGCCAAGAGAGGTAATCTTCGGCAACTTGCCGATAGCCGATTGGAACGTGCCGGATCCCCCGCTGGACGGGCGCGCAAACGTCCCGATGTGCATTTCGTAGATCGTCAGATTCTTCAGGGGCGGAGCACTGAACGGCGGACTGTTCCAGTGGTACGCGGTTGTGTCGTAGATGATGGAATTCCCGTTGTTGTAATCGGCTTCCGTGACCATGCGGCTGTACGGATCGCGCCGGTTCACGGTTGCGAAGCCCGGGCTGGACATGACATAGCGGTAGGTCTGGCCGGTTAGGGCTCCGGTGACGTTTGCGGACCAAATGCCGTTGCCTTGAGAAACCAGCGGGTTGGCTGTCTGCGACCAGCTATTGAAGTCGCCTTCCACGAATACCGAGGTGGCGTCGGGCGCCCAGACTCCGAAGCCGGCTCCGCCGTCATAGGGAATGGAGCCCAGTCCGGGCGGCGTCGCTTGGGCGAAGAGCGAGCAGGCGGTTAGCAATAGGGCGGTATGGGTGGAAAAAATGTTCGGCATATGAAGGAAAGTTTAACTTGGAGTGAGCGAATGCGCGTTTCCGTGGCTGCGGGACCCCCTGCGGGGCATCGTCGAAAACTCACCGTGGGGTGGGCAATCATGCCCGCTGCGGCCAAGATTGGCCGCCCCACTACTCTTGGTTTTCAACTTATTGAGCGGCAATGGGATCTCAGATGAGCCTGGGCGAAACGTACGCTCGCCAAAGATCGGGTCTGGAGACCCTCTGCAGGCGTAGACGCCCGCCCCACCAAATGTCCAAACTCCAGAGCGGGACTTAGAAGTCCCGCCGGCACGCTAAAAGCGTGCGCCACGGCAGCGGCTTTTCATCGCATTTGGCGGGCAGAGCCGCGCGCGGCCATGCTTTATCATACGTGGTGAAGCGTGCATAAAGCGATGAAAAGCATTCTGACAGCATTGCTGCCGGCGCAAGCCGATTACACGATCCACGGAATGAAGTTGCCGGTTTACGTTTTCACCGTAATCGCCATGGCCGGACTGGCGCGAAGTTCGATTCATTTGCTGGCCCGCGATGGCGGCGCGGGAAGTATCGCGGGCCTGGATCTCTCGGCCGGTGAGCCGGGTATTATTCTTGCCTTTGCCCGATCCTCGAGACGCTTTTGCGGCAGTTGGTAGGACACATGAAGCCGGTAGTGTTTGCGCACACGCCACCCGGCAAGATCGGAAACTACATTATGTTGCCGCTGGCCGTCCTGATGCTTGCGTTGTCCGAGTTCACTGCTGCACGCCGCAGGCGGCGCAATCCGGCCGGCCCATGAGCAAGTGCTCGATCTGGCGTGCGATCCCGGCCGGCGTGCCGGTGGCATCTACGCGATGGCTGCCGCCGTTGCGGTAATACGCGATCACCGGGCTGGTGGCGTCGTGGTAAGCCTTCAGGCGCGCCAGGATGACCGGTTCGGTATCGTCCTCGCGGCGCATCAGCGGCGCATAATCGTCGTCGCAGATCTCGCCGTTTTTGGGCGGCTGCGACAGCATGTTATAAATGCGTCCGCAGCGGCCGCATTGCCGGCGCGCGGTAATGCGCGACACCAGCACTTGAGCCGGCACGTCCAGGTGAATGGCGATGGGCTTGGGCAGGCCCAGCTTTTGCACCAGGGCGTCGAGGAACGCGGCCTGTTCCAGCGTGCGGGGATAGCCATCCAGCAGGAAACCCGAGGCGCAATCCGGCTGCTGGATTCTGGCGGCCACGATCCTGTCGACAATCTCGTCGCCGACCAGGCCTCCCGATTTCAGGATGTTACAAGCCAGGCGGCCCAACTCCGTGCCGGCCTTGCATTCGGCGCGGAACATGTCGCCCGTGGAGATGGCGGGGATTTGGAAACGATGCGCTATCGAAGCTGCCTGGGTGCCCTTGCCGCAGCCGGGCGGTCCGAACAACAAGACGATCACATTGGCCTCCCAATACAAGATAAACAGGTCTGATACTAGTATAGCATTTGGGCCGGCGCCGCCCGGCCGGAACCCGCCGCCTGAAAGAGGTTTGAAGGGTTTTTCGCACGCATCGCGCCGTATTAACTAGGCGGCCGTGGGACCGAATGCCGCCATCGTTCCAGGGGGGCACTCGAATATGCCGACGAGATCGTCTGTTTTTTCCACACTTATAGCAGTCTACTGCACGGCTGCCGCGCTTGCGCAGACCGCGGCCAATCCGGCCACATCGGTACCGCGGCTGGTGAAGTTCACCGGCACGCTAACGGAAGCCGGCGGCAAGCCGCTGAGCGGGGTCGTCGGCGTGACGTTCTCGCTGTACGAAGACCAGGAAGGCGGCGTGCCGCTCTGGTCGGAAACTCAAAACGTGCAGGCCGGCGCCAGCGGTGAATACACGGCGCTATTGGGTGCTACCCGGAACGACGGAATACCCGCGGATGTCTTTGCCTCAGGGTAGCGCTGGCTGGGCGTGCAGCCGCAAGGTGAAACCGAACGGCCGCGCGTCCTGATGACCAGCGTGCCCTACTCGCTGAAAGCCGTGGACGCCGAGACGCTGGGTGGACTGCCCGCTTCGGCGTTCGTGCTGGCGGCGGGATCCCCAACCGGCGCGGCGCATGCCGTGGCCGGCCGCGAAAGCGTCCCGGCCGAACCCGGCAAGTCCGCCGCCACCCACCTCGCCGTCGACGGCACCGGCACGGCCGGTACGATTCCTGTTTGGACCAGCAGTACCGAATTGGGAGATTCGCTGATCGTGCAGAGCGGCGGTTTGGTGGGTATCGGCGGCACGGCGGCCGGGGATCAGTTCTACGTAACCACGACCACGGGGAGCGCCATCAAAGGCGCTACCAGCTCAACCGCCGCCGGGGTGGTCGGTTCCAATGCGGCCACGGATGGGGTTGCCTATGGCGTATATGGCTCGACAACGAGCGGCGCGGGTAACGGCGTGTACGGTATCGCGAACGCGGCGAGCAGCACGGCCGCGGCCGGCGTAAAGGGCCTCTCCAACGCGGCGAGCGGCGTTACGGCCGGCGTATATGGCCTGGTGTCGAGCCCCGCCGGGTACGGCGTGGAGGGAAGGGATAACGCCACGAGCGGCTATCCAATAGGCGTCCTCGGCATAATTGTGGGTCCGGCGGGCGCGGGAGTGCAGGGTCAATCCATTGCCACGAGCGGCTCGGGAGTAGGCGTATATGGCTCGACTGCCGGTTCTTCGGGTTGGGGTGTGGAGAGTAATGCCGAATCCACGAGCGGCACTAACATCGGCGTATATGGCGTGACCGCGAGCACCGCAGGGTACGGTGTGGAAGGCAAAGCTACGGCCACCACGGGCGCTCCCATCGGCGTGTATGGCACGACCGCCAGTCCCACCGGGGCGGGGGTCAGCGGCATAAACACGTCCACCACCGGGGGAAATGCCGTGCAGGGTTATTCGCTCGCTACATCCGGCAATGGGATTGGGGTGGTCGGCCAAACCGCGAGTCCCAATGGGGCGGGTGTTAACGGCGTAAACACCAGCACCACCGGTGGAAATGCCGTAGAGGGTTTTTACGTCTCCAGCACCGGCAGCGGCACCGGCGTATACGGCCAAAGCGCCAGCGGCGCCGGACTGAGCGGCAACGCCACGGCCGCCACGGGCTACAACTGGGGTGTATACGCCCAAAGCGCCAGCACCCAGGGGCAGGGCGTTTATGGGCTCGCCAGCGCCACGTCCGGCTATAACATCGGCGTATTCGGCTACACCAACAGCACCGGGGGAGTCGGCGTGCAGGGCAGTTCTCCCGGCGTGGCGGTTGCCGGAATCAACCAGACATGCGACTCGTCGGGAGCTTGCACCACGATCACCGGAACCGCGGGCAAGTTTATGACGGCCGAAGGAGGCACGATTCTGCAGGGTGTCGGGGCCGGCAATAGTGAAGTGTTCTCGGTTAATTCGTATGGCGACGCCGTTTTTAACGGCAACGTGGAGATCGATGGCTCCCTGTCGGTGGTCCTCGATGTATCCAAAGGCGGCGGCTCGTTCAAGATCGACCACCCTCTCGATCCGGAGAATAAGTATCTCTCCCATTCCTTCGTCGAAAGTCCGGACATGATGAATATCTACAACGGAAATGTGGTCACCGACAGACGGGGCTTCGCGACGGTGGTTTTGCCCGATTACTTCGAAGCCCTGAACCGCGACTTCCGCTATCAGCTTACGGTGATTGGCCAATTCGCGCAGGCCATCGTTTCGAGCGAGATCGGCCAGGGCCGTTTCACCATCAGAACCAATCGGCCCAAGGTGAAGGTCTCCTGGCAGGTCACCGGCATTCGCCAGGACGCCTACGCCAACGCGCACCGCATCCCTGTTTCGGAAGACAAGCCGCCCGCCAAACGGGGCGCCTATCTGCATCCCGACGCGTATGGCCAGGGCGAAGCTAGTGTTTCCGGCTCGCGCCGTTGACCGGTCCCTTGACAAAGACGTGCGCGCGCCTACCGCTCAACTTTCGGCGCGCGAAGAGCGGGACCTGAAAATCCCGCCGGCACGCCCACCTGTGACACCATTGCCGCTCAATAAG